>JALHQU010000020.1:0-47545 GCA_022841795.1 Fimbriiglobus sp. | reverse complement strand
GCCGCCTGGGTGTGTTTCCTACCCAGGCGGCTGACGCCGCCGGTTCACCACCCGACGGGCTAACGCCCGCGGTTCACCCGATCAGATGTCCCACGGCTGCCGCGGGCGGCGGGGGGCGGTCGCCTCCTTCGCCTCGCGGACGAAGTTGGCCACCACGCCCACGCCGATCACCGCGAGCACACCCAGGCCGATCAGCGCCGCTTTGAACTCCACCTCTTTACTTCTCTTCAGCCGCGCGGCGACCGCCGCGGGGTCCTCCGGGGGCGGAGGACAGGTGCGTCAGCCGGCCATCGCGGACTGTGGAACCGCCACCGCCACGACGACCGCGATCAGCCCGGCCAGCAACATTCGGTTCATGCGCGAACCTCCCGCCCTCCGTCAGCCCGACGCGCCAGCGAGGGTTAACAGAAGCACACCAATCGGCTCGGCGGGAGGGGGGAGCGGGCGATGGGCGCCACACCGCGGCCGGGAACACTCTAGCATTCGCGGCGCCCCGCGGCGGATTTGAGTTCGCCGACCGAGAGCGTATCCTGTGGGTATGACCGCCGTTGTTCGCTGCCCGTCGTGCGCCCAGTTGTCCCGCGTGCCGATTGATGCCGTTGGGCTGACCGTCGCCTGCCCGCGGTGCCCGGCCCAGTTCGTCGCCGCCCCGGACGCCCCGCCGAAGCCCGAACCCATCCCGACCGTTCAGCGCCGGCAACTACCACAACTCCCGCCGCCTCCCCCGCCCCGCCCGCAGCCGGACCTGTTCGACGACGACCCACCGGTGGTCCGCCCGCACGCCGCCGGCGGGGCGCCGGTGGCCCTGGCCATGCTCCCTCTCGGCATCCCGCTGCTGTGGCTGATCCTGGCCGTGGCCACGCGGCCGTCGGTGTTCTCGTTCGCCGCCCCGGTGGCCATCGCGGTGAGCGTGGTGGCGCTCGGACTGGGGCTGGCCGGGGTGCGGCGGTGGTCGGCGGCGGTGCGGGTGCGGGCGCTGGTCGCCCTCATCTCGCTGGCGTACCTGGCGGCCGGGGTGCTGTACTTCGCCCAGCCGGGGTGGCTGGAGGGGGTGCGGGCGGTGATCCCCCGCGGGCGGCAGCACTGGCAGGAGTACAAGCCGGACGACCGCACGTTCCGGGTGACCCTGCCGGGGGTGCCGGCGGCGACGGCCAGCCCGCTGCCCGACTGGAACCTGACGGCGGTGCGGGTGGCCGACCCGGCCAAGCCGATCGACGTGTTCGTGGTGGCGCACGGGGAGCCGCCGCGGGACGTGCCGGCGAAGGCGGCGGACGAGGCGTGGTTCGCTCGCGTGCGGCAGGCGGTGGAGGCGGCGGTCGGGGCCACCCTGGTGCGAGAGCAGCCGGTGGTGGTGGGCACCGCCCAGGCCCGCGACTACGAGTTCCAACTGCCCGGCGACGCCACCGCCAAGCGGGTGGTGCGGGTGGTGCGGGCCGGCGGGCGGGTGTACTACCTGGCGGTGGACGGGGCGTCGGTCACGTTCGACGCCATCGACGTGCAGCACTTCTGGGAGTCGTTCCGGCTGACGCCGGGGAAGAAGTAGTCCGCTCACGCCGTGAGCGGGGCTTCGGCCCACGGCGTGGGCCGGCTACTTCACTTCTTCAGCACCTGAACCTCCACCTTGCGGAACTCGACCGGGTGGCTCTCGCTCTGGAGCGAAATCCACCCGCCCTCGATGACCAGGTTCTTCTCATCCTTGATCAGCTTCTTGGCGTCCGCGTCCTTCGGGTCGTACTGCGGCTTCTCGTACTCCAGCACCGGCTCGCCGTTCACGAGGTGCTTGATCTTCTCCCCGCCGTGGACCTCCACCTCGGCCGTCACCCACCCGTCCCCGTGGAACGTCTTCGACTTGCTGTTGGTGGTGTGCGGGGTGTGCAGCTTGCCGTTGTACACCACGTTCGTGCCCGGCGTACACAGGTTGCCCGTCGGCCGCGGGTCCTTGCCGTTCCCGCCCAGGAACTGCACCTCGATGCTCACCGGGAAGTCCTGGTCCTTGCCCATCGTCTTCGGGTCCTGGCAGTGGATCATCACCCCGCTGTTGCGGAGCGCCCACCCCTCCCCGCCCTGGATCTGCTCGCCCACGAAGCGGTACTCGATCCGCAGCTTGTAGTGGCTGAACTGGTCCTTGTAGAACAGGTGCCCGTACCGCTTCTTCCACCCGTCGTCGTACTTGTCGTAGCTCACCTTCAGAACGCCGTCTTCGACGCGGAACGTGTCCTTGTAGTTGTCCCCCAGCTCGCACCCCTTGATCTTCGGCGTCCACCCGTCCAGGTTCTTGCCGTTGAACAGCGGCGTCCAGTCGTCGGCGACAGGGGGTTTGGGGGGCGGTTGCCCCCCAACATGAACAGCAGTCAGGGCGAGGACGAACGCGGCGGCGAGCGGGCGGCGCATGGCGGCGCTCCGGGGGTGGGATGGGGGAAGTGTAGCGGGCGACGGGTCAACCGGCGGGCGGGAAGAACGAGTACACCTCGATCATCTGTTCGCCCCCGTGGTCTGGGTTGCCGATCAGCCGCTGACCGACCGGATCGACGACGAAGTCGAGGATCTCGAGCGGGATCTGCCCGATCAGCACCGGGTTGTCGTCCGGCACCTCGAACACCTCCACCTTCGCCTCTCGGCCGAGGACGGTGAGCTGCACCATGCCGTACATGTTGAACGTGGCCGGGCCGGCCGCGCTCCGCCCCTGGCGGGTGCGGAACTTCACCAGTCCCAGGTGGTCGATGTGCTTCTTCGGCAGGCCGAGCATCGTTGCCCCGGTGTCCACCAGCGCCTGCTTCACCTCCACCGTGCGGACGCCCTCACGAGTCCGTTGCCCTTTCATCACCTCGAACAGGTCGTCCAGATTCTCCACCTTGGCGTCCACCAACACCTTGCCCATGTCCCGATACCTCATGGCTGCTCCCCCGGCGTGGACGGGCCACCGATGGGCGCATTGTACCGCGGGGCTGTCAGGTGGAGTGGCTCACTGCGGCTGAACGGCCTTAGACGTGTTCCGGGTCGGGGCGGGCGGGGACTCGCCGCGGACGAGGGCGGCCAAGACGGCCGGGTCGGCGGCGAACGCGGCGGCGACGGCGTGCAGGTCGTGGTCGAAGTGGTCGGCCCGCGGGGCCAGGCACAGGGCGAGTTCGTCCAGCCGGCCGCCGAGCACCCCCAGCCGGCGGGCCAGGTCGTCCTCGCTCAGCCGCTCCCGCTCGCGGAGCCGGGCCAGCCAGTAGCCGACGAACAGCGAGTTGCCGGCCGTCAGGCGGAAGGCGGACCGCCGCAGGGCGGCGTCCGGCAGCAGGGCCGGCGGAACTGGGGTGGGGTCGTCGATCATGTCACCTCCGTGGCGGCCAGTTTCCGCTCCCGCCAGATCCGCTTGCGGAGGCGGGCGTACACCCGCACCGCGTCCGCCTCGGACAGCCCGGCCGCCGCCGCCATCTCCGCCGGGTCAGTCTTCCCGGCCAGTACGAGGTCGAGCAACTGGCGTTCCACCGGCGTGCAGGCGATGGCGACGGACGTGCGGGCAAGGTAGGCCTCCCGCTGCCGCAACTGTTCGCGGATGGCGATCTCCTCCAACACACTAGTTGCCGCTGCCGCCGATTCTGTGACAATTATTCCGGCTTTTTTGTCCCGAATCTTCCGCCGGCAGTCCGTGCGGTTGCGAGTCAGGGCCTTGTACCGGGCCGCGAAGTACACCGCCGACTCGCTCACCTCGTCGGACGTGGCGGAGAAATCCAGGACGGCATCCACCACCGCGTCGGCCAGCAACTCCGTGTCGGTCGCCGGGAACTTGACCCGGAGCCGGCGGAGAACCGCGGTGGCGAACAGCCGGTACAGTTCGGCCGCTCGGGTGGGGTCGAAGGGCGGGGTGGACATACCGACAAGGTAACTCATCCGCCGCCGGCGGGGAAACGGAAATCCGCCCACCGCCGGAAGTTCACCGACTCGATCGGGAACGGAACGCCGGCCGCCAGGGTGGGGAAATGGGCGTCCACGAAGCCGGCCGCGGCGGCCTCGGCCCACGACAAGCCCGGAGGTAGGTCGGCGGACTTGAGCAGCACCAGCTTCGACGCCTTCAGGTGGATGGCGGCGGCCAGGGCGAGGGAGTCGCTGGTGACGGCCCAGGTGTGCGGGGTGAGGTCGTGGCGGGTGAAGAAGGCGAGGGGGTCGAGAACCCCGCCCGTCTTCGCCGCGACCTCCGGGAGCGGTTGGGTGAACTCCGCTCCCGGAGGTCGCGGCGAAGACGGGCCGGCGACATCATCCCCGACCAAACTGGCCAGCACCGCCGCGGCCACGCTCAGCGAGCGGATAGCGATCCAGTGCGCCGTCTCCTCGCCCAGCCCGTGAACCGCATCCAGCTTCCGCACCGCGTCGGCGAACGCGCCCCCGCCGGGCACCAGCAGCACCGGCTCCGGTTGCTCGCCCACCCACCGCCGCAAGGACGGGCCGAGCCGCGGGTCGTCGTACAGGCTGCCGCCCACCTTCGCGATGATCACAGCGGGCGCTCCTGGGCCAGCACCGCCACGGCATACGCCGGGGCGCACTCGGCCACCGCCGGCCCGAGCCGGTCGGCGAGGGAGTAAACGTCCTCGTACCCCGCTCGCGCCTGCCCGAGTACGTCGCGGGCCAGGAACTCGCCGGACCCGGACACCACCGCCAGCCGCCGGGTGCCGAGGGATGAATACAGATGGGACCACAACCGCCGGGTGATCCGCTCGACGGACGTTCGCAGCATGGAGAACTGCCGCTCGGCGGCCAGCGTCGCCAGCCGCAGCGTCTCCGCTTCGGGCACCGTCGTGCCGTCGCCGCCGATCATCCGCGCGATGCGGGCGTGGGCGAAGTGCCGCGTCGCCGGGCGGCCGTCGGCGGTGTCGGTGTCGATCGGGTCTTCGGGCACCCGGCCGAGCAGCAGGTACGCATCGCGGGTGGTGGCGAACAACTCGGCCGCCGTCTCGCCCGCCGGCAGCAGGGCGCACAGCGGCGTCCGCTTCACCCCGGTGTAGATCAGTTCGCCATTCTGCAACCGGACGGTGTCGGTGCTGCCCTCGCCCCACGGCTGGCCGTCGAGGATCGGGATGAGATCGGCAGTGGTGCTGCCGATGTCGAGGAGCAGCGTCACGCCCGTCCGGTTGAACCCGCCGACGTAGGTGGCCAGCGCGTGCCAGTTGGCCGCCGCCACCGTCTCCCATTTCTCTTTCGCCTCGGAGGTGGTGTGGAAGTGCCCGTCCGTGCCCCACACCCGCACCGGCCAGCAGCGGGCGGCGTTCATCACCGCCGTGACGATCGCCTCCACCCCTTGCCGCTTGGTCTCGAAGCAGTCGCACAACTCGCCGGTCATCGTCACGGCGAACTCGTGGACCTCACCGAACTGGGCGATCAGTTCGCCGAGCGCCGCCGGTAACTTCTCCGGGTGCTTCCACAGCGGGAACGGCACCGCCACCGCCCGCTTGTCCGGCGTGGCCGCCTTCAGGTTCGCCCCGCCGATGTCCAACCCGAGGATGGTGTGCATGGATGTGTTTCGCGAGCGGCCGGGTTTACCCCGGCCGTGCTACCCCAGACGGCCGGGGTAAACCCGGCCGCTCGCCAAGTTATGCGATCTCCACCCCCGCCTCTCCTTCTCGTACCTCGCCGATCGGCCACGCCGCCAGCCCGTCGGCGGTGAGCGTCCGCACCACCGCGTCCGCCACCGCCGGCCGGCAGATGACCACGAACCCGACCCCGCCGTTGAACACCCGGTCCATCTCCGCCTGCGTCACGTTGCCCAGCTTTTGCAGCCAGGTGAACACCGGCGGGACCGGCCACGAGCCGCGGCGGACGACCGCCCGGCAGCCCGGCGGCAGGATGCGGGCGACGTTGTCCGGCACCCCCCCGCCGGTGATGTTCGCCAGCCCGCTGACGGCGAACTCCGGCGTCTGCACGGCGTCGAGCAGCTTGCGGACCGGCTTCACGTAAATCTGCGTCGGGGTGAGCAGGGCGTCGCCGATGGTGCCGCCCAGATCCGCCACCTTGTCGTGGACGCTAAGCCGGGCCGACTCGAACACCACCTTCCGCACCAGGCTGTACCCGTTCGAGTGAACCCCGCTGCTGGCCACCCCGACGAGAACGTCGCCGGTCTGGATGTGCCGGCCGTCGATGGCCGCGTCGCGTTCCACCACCCCGGCGGCGAACCCTGCCAGGTCGAAGTCGTCATCGGCGTAGAAGTCCGGCAGGATGGCCGTCTCCCCGCCGACCAGTGCGCACCCGGCCTGCACGCACCCGTCGCTGATCCCCGTCACCAACTGCTTCGTCCGCTCCGGGTCGTCGGCCGGCATGGCCAGGTAGTCGAGGAACACCAGCGGCTCCCCGCCGGTGCAGATCAGGTCGTTGACGGACATGGCCACCAGGTCGATGCCGACGGTGTCGAACTTGTGCATCGCCGTGGCGATCTTCAGCTTCGACCCCACCCCGTCGGTGCAGGTGACGAGCAGCGGGTGCGTGTACTTCCCGCCGGGGTTCAGGTCGAACAGGCTGGCGAACCCACCCGACCCCTTGCCGCCCTTGCGGGGCGGGAACGGCGGGGGCCGCACCCCGGCCGTCCAGGTGCGGGCGAGCAGCGGCTGGATGCCGGACATGGTCTCGGCGTACTTCTCCAGGTCCAGCCCGGCCTTCTTGTAATCCCACGACATGGCGCGATCCCCCTCGCGGTGTTATATCGCCCCGTTACCCACCCGTTACCTGGCCCGCGTTGCCCGATTCCCGACCGGCGGTTACATTCCACACACCTCATTCCGCCGGGAGGGCTTGCGATGCGACGGCCGAACACGTTCGTCCGGGTGGCCGCGGTGGCCAGTTCGGTGCTGCTCGTCGGCGGGCTGCTGTGTTACCGGGCCGGTGCGTTCGGGTGGACGACCACCCCGGTCACGCCGACCACCAAACCCGTCCCGGCAGACACCCCGCCGACCGGGATCCCGTCCACGCTGACCCCCGCAGAGTATGACCGCGTGCTGATGTCCGGTTCGAAGACGATCGCCATCTCCCCGATCGTTCCGGCGCCGAGCCAGGCACCGGCTCAGACCCCGACCCAACGGACCATCATGCCCGGGTCGAAGTCGTCGTTCTCCCCGATGTTCCCGCCGATCAGCCAGCCGCCGACCAACGCGCCGAATTCGCCGCCGCCCGCGAGCCCGCCGAAGTGACCCACATCCCGAGGACCTGCCGATGACCTGGCCCGGGATGCTACTGGCCACCGGCCTCAGCTTCGCGTTCCTGTTCCTGGTGTTCCGCCCGCTGGAATGGGCGTTCCCGGCCAAACGGGGGCAGCGGTTCTTCCGCCCGGCGTGGCTCACCGACCTGTGCTTCTTCCTCGGCCAGTACCTGGTGTGGGGCGGGGCGGTGTTGTGGCTGCTGTCGCGGTTCGGACACTGGTTGGACGGACTCGTGCCGAGTTCATTCCGTGCCGCAGTCGCTTCGCAACCGTGGTGGTTACAAGTGGTCGAAGTGATCGTGCTGAGCGACTTCCTGGTGTACTGGGGGCACCGGCTGCAACACCGGGTCGGGCTTCTGTGGCGGTTTCATGCCGTCCACCACAGCGCCGAACACCTGGACTGGCTGGCCGCCCACCGCGAGCACCCGATGGACACCGTGTACACCGTCGGCATCATCAATCTGCCGGCGTTCGTGCTGGGCTTCCCACTGGAAACGTTGGCCGCGTTCATCACCTTCCGCGGGGTGTGGGCGGTGTACATCCACTCGAACGTGCGGATGCCGCTCGGCCCGTTCCGAGTGCTGGTCGGGTCGCCGGAGTTGCACCACTGGCACCACGATCGGGACCGGGACGCCGGGAACTACGCGAACATCTCCCCGCTCATGGACGTGCTGTTCGGCACCTACCGCTGCCCGGCGCACGAGCCGGAGCGGTTCGGGCTGAACGAGCCGCCCCCGCGGACGTACCTGGGGCACCTCGTGCGACCGTTCCTACCGCGGCAGACGGGGAAGGTCCCTGGGAGCGCGGGCGGGCCGCCCGCCTGATTGAATGCGGGCGGCCCGCCCGCGCTCCCAGGATCACGCCGTCCCGTGCGGGAACACGCTCACCGCCGAGCCGACGGCCAGTACCACCGACGCCGGGTCACGGCCGGTCATCGCTTCCCACGCCGGGCCGTACAACTTGCCCCAGTCCACATCGGCCTTGAAATCCGTCACCGGGCACACGTCCCACTCCGGGTGGCTCACCTCGTACCGAATCAGCTTCCCGCGGCGGGTGCGGCCGTACCCCCAACTGTGTTCCTTGAAGAAGTGTTCGGCGCGATCCGGCCCCGGCCGCACCGCCGGCTTCGACCCGGTGGCGGTCAGCGAATGCACCCTCCCGCCGAACTCGACGGTGTACGCCGCGGTGAGCGAGTCGGGTTTGTCGGTGATCGTCATTGTCAGGCGTGCGGCAAGGTACGGCTCGTTGTAGATGGTGCGGGCCACCCACGCGACGAACCGCTGCGGCACGAACTCGCGGACGAAGCACACGCCCCGCCGCCCCTGGTGCCGCACGTAGAACCGCAGGTTCCACTCGGGGAAGTGGCGGAACGTCGGCCAGCCGACGCCGGCCACCTTCGTGTCCAGAAACTGGAACCCGACCAGGCTGACGAACGCCGACCCCTCCCAGCGGTCGAGTTCCACCCCCGGCGGCAGCAGCGGCGCGAGCCGGTCGTCCGGCACCGGGTAGTTCGCCAGGATGAGATTGCACCAACGAGCAGTGAGGAACGCGCGGGGCATGGGGGATAACGATGGGGTCGGCGAGAATACTGATGCACTGCGCTCAACCGGCCGGAACAAGCCGCTCGAACGCCATCGCCACGTCGTCATTCAGACGCCGTGGTCCGCCTTGCAGCAGGATTCCAATGTGTTCTTCAGCGACATGGCCGTCGGGACGCACCAATTCATCCACCAGAATCGGCGGATCGATCCAACGGGCGGAGTTATCCGCAGCAAGCACGGTGTAACGGAACTCGTTTCCCGGATAGTTGGGGTCGTCGCCGCTGTTCGCGCGCATCTCTCCGGCAACGAACATGTTCACCAGATACGCCGCGGTCGGCACATCACCGCCGAACGAGTTGCCCGCCGTAATGAACCAGAAACGGTCGCCGGACTGGAAACTACGGTGCAGTCGCTCCTGGCTCGTGCGCCAATCCACCAACGGGTTATCTGGCCCCAACTCGTAGCGTTTGCGGTCTTGTCGGTAGTTGGGCCAGTAGATGAGGTAGTCGGCCATATGCGATCTCCGGGAGACTCATTCTTCGCCCCGGAGGGGCGGCGGCCCGTAGCCAGGGGTGACGGAGCGGAGCGACGGAACCCCTGGAAAGAACGGCAATGGTTCGGAGTCCCGGAGGGACGACGGAATCACGCGCCCCCCGGGGCTTGATCGAATTGCCCGCTTTCCAGGGGTTACGCTCGCCTGCGGCTCACTCCACCCCTGGCTACGGGCCGCCGCCGCTCCGCGGCGAAACACCGGGTTCAGTCGCTACTCCCCCGCCCTCTCGTCGCCGTCCGGCACCAGCACCGTCCGCAGCCGCCGCAGCGCCCGCAGGTACCGCATGCTGGCCGCCGCTTCGGTCAGCCCGAGCGCGTCCGCCACGTCCTGGTTCGACATCTGCTCGGCGTGCCGCATCAGGATGATCTCGCGGTCATCGGTGCTCAACTGGTCCACCGCGTCGCCCAGCCGCCGGGCCAACTCCTGCTGAATCGCCGCCGTCGCCGGGGTCTTCTCGGTGTCGATCAGTTGGGCCACCAGCCCGACCGACGACTCGTCCGACGCCCACGCTGGCTTGGCGATCGGCTGCTCCTTGTCCACGCTCCGCCGCTGGGCCAGCCGGTGCCGGCGGTGGGTGTCGATGATGCGGTCCTGGGCCAGGTGCCGCAGCCACAGGGCGAACGGCATGTTCGGCGCCTTCAGGTACTCCTTCAGCCGCTGCGTCGCCTCGATGAGCACGTCCTGCACGATGTCGGACGCGTCCACCCGCCGGGCGAGTACCGGGTCCAGTCGCAGGCCGATCACCCGGCGGAGCGGCTCGCGGAACTCGCCCAGCAGCCGGTCCACGGCCCCGGCCTCGCCGGCCTTCGCCTGCGCCAGCATGTCGTCGGTGTGTTCGCGGTTCGGCCACATGAATGTAGTTTAGCGGAACAGGTCGCCGACGGGCACGGACAAGCCGGGCAACTCGGGTCCGCCCTCCAAAACATCCGACGTGTCCAGGGCCACCGGATCCACCCCCGCCCGGTGGACGCTCACCGTGCGGAACACGGGGCTGATCACCCACACTAACGGAACACCGCAGTCGAGGTACTCTTCGACCCGTTCCGAAACGTCTTCCTGGGTGTCGTGCGGGGACAGGATTTCGGCGATCAGGACGGCCGGCCCTTGAACGATCCGCGTCCCGCGGCCACGGGTGTCGGCTTGTTCGGCGGTGATGACGGCCACGTCCACCCCCGCCGTCACCGTGTCCGGGGAGCGGCGGAGCAGGAACCCGGCTTCACCACACACGACCTCGCCGCGGGGGTGTGGCTGCGTCTGCAACCAGATGAACAGGTGCCCGGTGACGCGGGCCTCCGTGATGCTGTGAGGCATGTTCCGCATCGTCATGTCGGTGTCTCGCTTCTCTCGCAGTTCGCCGCGGATGAGCCACCGCTCGACCCCGTCATCCGGGAGGGCGAGGAACTCCTCGGCGGTCATCAGCCGCTTCTCGTCCGCCACCGCCGTACTCATGTCGTCCCCTCCGGTGTGCCGGGACATCTTACCGCACCCGGCGGGTTGCTGTCACCGCCGGCCGGTCGTACCCTTCCCCCGCCTCTCTATCCCCGAGACCGTGCATGACGACCTGGACCGCCCCGGCCGGCACCGCCGCCCTCATCTTCGACTGCGACGGCACCCTGGCCGACACCATGCCCGTCCACTTCCGCGCGTGGCAGCGGATTCTGAACGGTGTGGGCATCCCGTTCGGCGAGGAGCGGTTCTACCAGCTCGGCGGCATCCCCACGGCGAAGATCATCCGCATCCTGAGCGCGGAAACCGGCGTGCCCCTCACCGACACCCAGGTGGAAGGGCTGACGGTGGCGAAGGAGGAACACTTCCTGGAACTGCTCGACCACGTCACGCCCATTCAGCCGGTGATCGCCGTCGCCGAGCGGTACCGCGGCACGCTGCCGATGGCGGTGGCGAGCGGCGGATACCGGGACGTGATCGCCCGCACGGTCGCGTTCATCGGGGTGACGGACTGGTTCGCGGCGATGGTGTGCGCCGAGGACACCCCGCGGCACAAGCCGGAGCCGGACGTGTTCCTGGAAGCGGCCCGGCGGCTGAGCGTACCCGACCCGGCCCGGTGCGTGGTGTTCGAGGACACGGACATCGGCCTGGAGGCGGCGCGACGGGCGGGGATGACCGGCGTGGACGTGCGGGCGTGGCTGCCACCCAGAATCAGGAAGGACTAACCACAGAGGCACAGAGACACCGAGAAGGCAGAAGATCGAGTTCGGATCACGGCCTCTTGTCTGCTCGGTGTCTCTGTGCCTCTGTGGTTCAAACTCTTCGCCCATACCGCGTGTCCGGATTTCCCGCCCGCGCCGACACCGGGTGTCGCGTATCATGGGGTGACACCAGGAGGCCGACCCGATGCCCGTGCCGACCCCGGACCCGCCCCGCCCGCCGCGCCGCCGCAAGGCCCGCGGCAAGCACCCGTCGAGCGACTGGCCGCACGGCTCGCTGTTCCTCGGCTGGAAGGGGCCGGTGAACTACGGCAAGGTGGGGTTTCACACCGTCCACACCGACGGGTCGGCCGAACCCGGCACCGACCCGCTGCTGTACCAGGGGGACGGCCACCTGATGACCATCGCCCCGACCGGCGCCGGCAAGGGCGTCGGGGTGATCGTGCCCAACCTGCTCACCTACCCCGGGTCGGTCATCGCCATCGACATCAAGGGCGAACTGACGCAGGTGACGGCCCGCCGCCGCCGCGCGATGGGGCACAAGGTGGTGGTCCTCGACCCGTTCGGCCAGGTGTCGGACAAGTCCCACCCGGCGGACGCGCTCAACCCGTTCGACCTGTTCAAGCTGCCGAACGCCGACCCGGAGTCGGACGCCGAGATGCTGGCGGCGCAGTTCAGCGTGGACCACAACTTCAGCACCGACCGGTACTGGGACGACACCGGCAAGGGCCTCACCGCCGGGCTGATCGCCCACCTGGCCACCACCGGCAAGGCGGACGAGCGGACGCCGAACGCCCTCCGCAAGATGCTGTACATGGACGACCTGGACTACACCATCGCCACCTGGCTGGACAAGGGCGACGTGAAGAACCCGCTGGCGCGGGACGAGTTCGTGGCGTACCTGTCCGCCCCGGCGGACAAGACCCGGCCGTGCATCCGCACCACCGCCTGCACGTACATGAAGTGCCTGGGCAGTGAGGTGGTGTCGCGGGCGATGGACCGCTCCACGTTCGACCTGAACGCGCTGCTGAACGGCGACCCGGTGACGGTGTACCTGGTCATCCCGCCGGAGAAGCTGGAGAGCCACCGGGCGGTGTTGCGGGCGTGGGTGGCCACACTGCTGACGGCGGTGCTGCGGCGGACCCGCCTGCCCGACCTGCGGACACTGTTCATCGTGGACGAGGCGGCGCAGCTCGGGCAGATGCCGCTGCTGCGGACGGCCATGACCCTGCTCCGCGGGTACGGCCTGCAGTGTTGGACGTTCTGGCAGGACCTGGGGCAGTTGCGGCAACTGTACCCGAACGACTGGACCACGATGGTGTCGAACTCGGCCGCGATGCAGGCGTTCGGCCTGCCCCGGCACGGCACCGCCCGCACCGCCTGGGTGGAGGTGCTGGGCGAGGACGCGCTCGAGTTGCCGCACATGCCGGTCGGGGAGATGGCGGTGTCGTTCGCCGACACCGGCCTGGGCCGCCACCGCCGGGCGAACTACCTGACCGACCCGCTGTTCGCCGGCCTGTACGACTCGAACAAGCGGTTCGACCGCGGCGGCGGCAGCCGCGGGCTGTGAGCCGGCCGGCCGAAGGGTTGCCGTTCCGAAGGGGTCATCCTCCCGTGTACAATTCCGACGGGAGGACTCGTCGATGCCGATTCATGACTGGACCCGCGTGCAATCCGGGCTGTTCCACCACTTCCACCAAGACTGGTCGATTGAAATCGCCCGCGCGCTGAACCGCGGCCTACTAAAGAAGGGGTACTACGCCCTAGTCGAGCAAAAGGTGGACGGGCCGGAGCCGGACGTGATCGCGGTGGAGATGAAGAAGCGAGGGGTGGCGACGCCGGCCGGCCCGGTCGCCACGATGGCTCCGCCGCAGACCAAACTCACGGCACGAGTGCAGTCCGACGCCGCCCGGTACGCCCGCAAGGCGAACCGCATCAGCATCCGCCACCCGCTCGGCGAGGTGGTGGCGGTGATCGAGATCGTGTCGCCGGGGAACAAGGACAGCCGCAACTCGCTGCGGGCGTTCGTGGCGAAGGCGGTCGCCTTCCTGCGGAACGGCATCCACTTGCTAATCGTGGACCTGTTCCCGCCGTCCGGCCGCGACCCGCAGGGCATCCACAAGGCCATCTGGGACGAGTTCGCCGACGACCCGTTTGAACTGCCGGCGGGCAAGCCGCTCACCCTGGTCGGGTATCAGTCCGGGGACGAGTTCACCGCCCACATCGAGCCAGTGGCGGTCGGCGACCCGATGCCGGACATGCCGCTGTTCCTCGACCGCGACCAGTACGTGTCGGTGCCGCTGGAGGCGACGTACCGGGCGACGTGGGAGGTGTGCCCGGAGCCGATCCGCGAACTGGTGCACACCGGAGGCTGACGGTGCTGAACGAGCGGGCAAGGCGGAAGGGGTGCCTGATTCACCTCTCTCATTACCCGGACGAGTAGCGAATCTGGAACCCGATCTCGCCGAATTGGACGGGCCTTTCCCCGCCGAGGATGTCGGATTGCACCCAACCCGCGTTGCTCAGTATTGCCTCAACATCCGAGTCGTAGAAGTTGTGCTGGGCGAAGAACACTACTCCGCCCGGCCGGACAACCCGGATCCATTCCTGAAGCACACGAAACTGCTCGGCGGATGACTCTCGCGGCAGGGCGTTGGTGGCGAAGAGGGCATCCACACTCCTGTCCGCCAAAGGCAAATCCGCCCAATCACGGTGCGCGAACGTGATACGCCGCCGTAGCAATTCCCGCACGCCCTCGTCGTCCAAGTCCGGCATGCGGGCGAAGTGGTTCGGGTTGCCTTGCGTGGCGTAGCTGGCCGACTCTGCAATATCCCATCGCTCGAACGCGGCAAGCGAGTACAGTCTGGGCCAGCGGTTCGGCTCGGAGAGGACGGCGAGGGCGGATTGGGCGATCTCAGTCGTGACCACGGACAACCCATGATCTGCGAACAGCCACGGGTGTACGCACAGGCCAACCGATGGAATGAGGGTTCTCGACAACCCGAACTCGACGCACCTCGTGGCAAACGCTGTCGCGAGGTTCGAGAATCGGAACACTCGGCCCCGGAGTGACTCCCAGGTCGCCCGCTCCAGCAGTCGGCGGTAACGCTCGTCCCACGGCAGGTGATCGACCTCCGGGAACGATTCACGAACGGGGCCATGAAACGGGAGTGACACGTCGAAGTAGTTGTTCCCGCCCCAGTAGTTCAGCACGCCACCGCTGCCGGCGACTGCGGCTCGAAGTGATCGAAATGCCGGATCGAGTGCTGGCTCTACTTGGCCATTACGGTCCTGACTTAGGCCACCTTGTACGAACCGGACCCACACGGCACGGTGGTGTGTGTTGACTTCGGCATGTACGAGATACTCGCCCCCGCCACGAAGATCGCGGAATGCATGGAGCGCGTCGTCGAGGCACGCGCAAAACCGCGTGGGGTCGTCGATGTCCACAGGGGTCGAGTCATCCGGTAAGGCGACCCGTGCCTGCGGTGGACGTAGGCCCCGAACGGCGGCCAGCAACTTCTTGATGTCAATCTTCAAGGCCCATCACCTTCGAGCCGAATCGTGTGTACACATCCCGGCCGGACAGTTCGAGCCGGTCGGCATCACCTCATCATCCGACCGGCAGCGTACCCCGCAGACCCCGGCGGGTCAACGACGCCGTCGTTGAGCCGACCCCGCGTCGGTATCCTGACCTGACGACCTTCGACTTCCCGACCTGACGACTTCCCCATGCCCGTCAACCTCGCCCGCGTCCCGCAGTTGGCCCGCAACTGGAACCGGCTGCTGGACATCACCGGCACCCTGGCCAAGTACGGGCTGGCCGACTGGCTGGCGTCGCTCGACTCCGGGTTCGTCCGCCGCCTCGTCCGCCGCTCCCGCATCCGGCCGATCACCGAACTCACCCACGAGGCCCGCGTCCGCCTCGCCCTCACAGATCTCGGCACCACGTTCATCAAGCTCGGGCAGATGCTCAGCACCCGCCGCGACCTGGTCGGGCTGGCGCTGGCGGACGAACTCACCTACCTGCAGAGCAACGCCCCCGCGGACCCGTTCGAGACCACGAAGGCGACGATCGAGGCCGAGCTGAAGAAGCCGCTGGCTGAATTGTTCGCCGAGTTCGACCCGCAGCCGCTGGCGAGTGCGTCCATCGGCCAGGCGCACCGGGCCACCCTGCCCGACGGCCGCAAGGTGGTGGTGAAGGTGCAACACCCCGGCATCGAGCCGAAGGTGCAGACCGACCTGTCCATCCTGGGGGTGCTGGCGGACCTGGCCGAGAAGTACCTGCCGGACGCGCGGGCGTACCGGCCGACGGCGGTGGTGGCCGAGTTCGGCAAGGTGCTGGTCCGCGAGTTGGACTTCCGCCGCGAACTGCGGCACCTCCAGATCTTCGCCCGCAACTTCCGGAAGGAGGCGTGCGTGCGGTTCCCCGCGCCGCTACCGGAGCTGTCGTCCGCCCGCGTGCTGACGATGGACTTCCTGGACGGCGCCCCGCTGTCGTCCCGCGGCGGCCCCGCCCTCGCCGGCTGCGACGGCCCGGAACTGGCCCGCCGCGGCGCTCGCGTGTTCCTGGACATGATCTTCCGCGACGGGTTCTTCCACGCCGACCCGCACCCCGGCAACGTGCTGGTGCTGCCGGACGGGGTGCTCGGCCTGCTCGACGGCGGCATGGTCGGGCGGGTGGACGACACCCTGCGGGGGCAGATCGAACGCGGCATGGCGGCGGTGATGTCGAAGGACGCGGCCGCGCTCACCGACCTGGTACTGCAAATCGGGCAGGTGCCGCCGGACCTGGACACGGCCGGATTACAAACCGAGATCGCCGACCAGCTCGCGTTCTACTGGGGGATGCCGCTCGACCAGTTCCGCCTCACCGCCGCGCTGGACGAGCTGACCGAGGCGGTGCGGCGGTACCACATCGTCCTGCCGCCGGCGGTGTCGCTCATGCTCAAGGTGCTGGTGATGCTGGAGGGCACCGGCCGGCTGCTCGACCCGCAGTTCAACCTGACGACGGTGCTGGAGGAGTACCGCACGCAGTTCGTGCGGCGGCGGGTGTCCCCGCGGCGGGTGCTGAGCCGACTGGTGGCGAGCGTGCGGGACTGGGAGGAGGTGGCGCACGGAGTGCCGCGGCTGGTGCGGGACCTGATGCGGTTCGCCCGCGAGCAGCGGTTCGCCGTGCAGCTCCAGCACCAGCACCTGGAGCCGTCGGTCAACCGGCTGGTGTTCGGGCTGGTGGTCAGCTCGCTGTTCGTCGGGTCGGCGCTGCTGTGGGCGAACAAGGCCCCGCCGCTGATTCAGGAGGTGTCGGTGTTCGGCGCCGTCGGCTGCTTCGTCAGCGGCATCCTCGGCTACCGCCTGTTCCGGGCGATTCAGAAGAGCGGAAAGCTGGAGGATTGACGGCGGACCGCGGTGGGTCGGGCGGTGCCCGACGCACCTCGATCCGTCGGGCACCGCCCGACCTACGAGCCGTCCGGCAGGACGAGCGAGTACAGGCACTGGTCCACCACCCGCCCGTCTTTGATAGCGCTCCGCCGCAGGACCGCGTCGAGCGTGAACCCGGCCTTCTCCAGCACCCGACAGGATGCCGCGTTGGCGGCGAACGGCAGGGCGAACAGGCGGGTGAACCCGCCCCGGCCGGCGGTCACGTTCACCAGTTCCCGCACGGCGGCGGTCGCCAGCCCGCGGCCCCAGTACGGCCGGCCGATCCAGTACCCGACCTCCGCCCCCACCCGCTCCACGTCCTGGCCGGGCAGGTAGCCGGCCCCGCCGACCAGCACGCCCCCGCACACGACCGCGAAGTGGGTGGCCGGCGGGCGGGCGGTGGCGGGCGCCACCCAGCCGCGCCCGGCCTCGGCGGTGTACGGGTGCGGGAAGGCGTCCCGCAACTGCTGCCAGACGAGGCGGTCGTCGGCCAGCCGCACCAGTTCGGGCACGTCGTCCTCCCGCCACGGTCGCAGCCGCACGTCGCTCACGTCCATCACCAATCCCCCGCTGCCCGCCTCACTTCGATTCCGGCGAGCCGAGCCACAGGCAGTAGCCCGCCCACCCGCCGACCGCCAGCAGCAGCAGTCCGGCGGGGACGAAACCGTGCGGCCGGTTGCCGCCCCGTTCCATCGACCGCAGGGCCTGGTCCGGGAGCAGCAGGCACACCGTCCCTTTCGCCACCAGCAGCCAGCCGAACCCGGTGAGAATCGCACCCGGCCACGCCCACGAGCCGTGCCCGGCCACGATGACCGCACCCACCCCCAGGCTCAACCCGCCGTTGGCGAACGCCCCGGCCCGCCCGCACCCGTGCAGCCGGCGGAAGGCGTCGGCCCAGTCCGCCGGCCGCAGAAGGTGAGACAGGCCGACCGGGACGCCGGTGACAACCACGAACCACTCGACCGCTCGTTCCACCGCCGCGCCCTCCGAATGCCCGGTAGTGTCCTCGGTTGCAAGGCTTCGTTAGCCCGACGCGCCAGCGAGGGTCGGGTGGTTCACCCCTCGCTGGCGCGTCGGGCTAACACAGACACCACCGGACCTCCTGCTCACTTCCCGCGGGCCGCCCCCGGCACGCACAGGCAGGACGATCCGATGGTGATGTCCGCCGTCGCCCACGCCTTCTTCCACTCCGCTCGCACCTTCTCGGCGTCGGCTGCCTTCCCTTGGGCGTCCAGGCTGGCGGCCAGCCCGTACAGCGCCCACCCGTTGTTCGGCCACTTCGTCAGGTCGGCGCGGTACACCTTCTCCGCTTCGACCGCCTGCCCGTCCTTCAACAGGAACGCGCCGAGCGCGTGACGCACCGGCACGATCCAGTCCGGCGGCTCCATGTACTTCAGCTGGTCCTCCTTCGCCACCGCCGCGGCCAGCTGCTTGAGCGCGTCCGCCATCTTCCCCTCCGCCGCCAGGATTTCGCCTTCCAGCATCGGGTCGGCGACGGCGAACAGGTCGGCCGCGGTGTTGTTCCCGAACACCGCCTCCTTCGGCGTGTTCTTCGCCACCTCGCGGAGCTTCGCCAGCTCCTCGCGGGCCTCCTTCGGCTGCCCCTTCGCGGCGTAGGCCACCCCGCGGGCGTGGTGCCGCAGGCCGGTGGCGATCGGGAACACGGCCGGGAACTCCGGCTCCTTCAGGATGTCGTCCCACTTGCCGAACCGGATCATGACTTCCAGCGGGGCGGCCAGGAAGCCGTCGGCGATGGCCGCATTTTCCTTCACCGCCACCCACTCCTTCGGCACCCCGGCGAGCATCTCCCGCATGGCCGCCAGCGCCACCTTCGACTGCCCCCGCTGCATGGCGGCGAACCCGAGCATGTGGTGGTTGTGGGCCATGTACAGGTGGTAGAACCCCTGCTTCGCCGCCTTCTCGCGGTACGCGGCATCGGCCTTGATGGCCTTCTCGTTCGCCGCGATCGCCTCCGCCCACCGCCCGCACCGCACGTCGATGTGAGACGGCATGTGCACCATGTGACCGAGGCCGGGAGTCAGGTCGCGCAGCTGGTCGGCGGCGGCCAGCGCCTTGCCCGGTTCCGGCGACGCCTCGACCGCGTGGATGTACAGGTGCAGGGCGAACGGGTGCTCCGGGTTCGCCTTCAGCACCGCCTCCAGTGTGGACACCAGTTCCTCGGTGCCCGGCTGCGGCTTGCCGTCCAGCGTCCACAGGTCCCACGGCCGCAGGTTCATGATGGACTCGGCGTAGATGGCCCCGACGTCCGCGTCCTTCGGGAACTTCTCCCACGCCGCCTTCATCGCCGCCGAGTACGCCTTATTCCGCTTCTCCTGCTCCTCGACCGCGGCCGGCGGGTCGGTGTACCGCTCGGCGAGGGCCTGGACGAGCGCCACGTCGGCGTTCTTCGCGAGCACCAGCTTCCCCATCGCCCGCTGCGCCGCGGCATACGCCTGCTTCGCCCGGTCCGCGTCCATGAGCGGCTTGTTGATGTGCCCGCCGCACGCCAGGGCCACACCCCAGTGGGCCATCGCGCACTCCGGGTCGAGTTTGGCGGCGTGTTCGAACGCGCGGATCGCCTCGTCGTGGTTGAAGGCGTACAGGAACGCCAGGCCCTGGTCGAAGTACGCCTGCGCGTCCGTGTTCGCCGACACCGGGCGGGTGTGCTTGCCCAGCCCGTCGAACTTCGGCGGCGCGGCGAACAGCACCGCCGGGGCGAACAGCAGGCAGAACGCGGTCGAACGGAACATCTCGGGTCTCCGGGCGTGTTCAGGGTCGGTCCGGTGGCCTTCTCCGCGGCTCACCGCCAGCCGGTGGGCTTGTTCGCATTCCGCTCGCGGACGGCTTTCAAGTCGTCTTTCACCGGCGTGCCGGGGGCCGGGCGGGGGTGCATGCCCGCGCGGGGCTGTCGCTTCATGGTCGCGTAGAACGCCTGCACCGCGTCCTCGGTGTCGAAGTGCAGGACCGTGCCGTCCGGGAAGTAGGCGGAGGCACCCTTGCGGAACCCCTTGTACAGGTCCTGCGCGCCGTGCAGCACGCGGGGCATGTCGAACCGGCTGTTCAACGCCGCCGCCGCCTTCTGCACCGTCGCGTTGGTCACGTCGGCAACCGCCTCATAGTTCCGCACCACCACCGCCAGGATGTCCGCCGGCTTATTCGGGTCGATCACCCCCATCAGGTCGTAGTCGCCGACGATCGGCTTCTTCAGGTCCGGGTGGATCACCTGCCCCTTCTCCAGTTGCCAGAACGACGACGGCAGCGACAGGTCCTCGGCCACCTCCTTGCCGTCCCGCATCACCAGCCGGGTGGCCTTCTTCCCGTCGCCGACGACGTAGTATCCGAGCCGCTGGGCCCGCTGCACCTCGTCCGCCTTGATCGCCATGACGATGCCGGTGTCCGGGCTGGTGTTGATGAACTCCAGGTCCTTCGGCTTGCCGGGGCACCGCTTCTCGATCAGCCGGATGGACTTCGGGTTGGTGTGCCGGACGACGATGATCAGCTTCGTCTCGTTGGCCGCGGCGAGGAACGCCTTGTGGTGTTCCGGGGTGATGCCGGTGATCTCCCGGTACACGCTGCGGGAGGCGTTCCGGGCCTGCGCCGCCGCCCGGCTGACGATCACCTCCTCGGCGATCTGTTTGGTCGGCCCGGCCGCCGCCTTCACCCCGGCCGAGCGGAGCCGCCGGCTGACGATCGACCGCACCACCCCGCGGACGACGAGGGCGGCGAGCGCGAGTACCCCGACCGCCAGGGTGATGTACTCGACCGGCCCTTCGGTCGCGATCGCCCCGGACTTGGTGTCGGTCACGTCCCCGGACGTGACCTCGCCGAAGATGTCGGTGACGACGGTGTAGATGGACACCGGCGGCAGGGTGTTGAACGCCTCCCACCCGTCGGGCACGGCGGCACTCGCGTAGATCGGCTCGTCGGCGGCGATGAAGCTGGCGATCGCCCCGCGGTACTGGCTGCCGATGGCCGCGCCTTTCACCTTGATCAGCTTGCCCCCCTCGACCGTGCCGACGTGACCGACGACGGTGAGGTCGTGATCGACCAGGGGGGTGAACCGGCCGGGGCCGTCCTTCACCAGCGCGCTGAACTCCTTCTCCCACGCGGTGGCCACGTCGGCGAACTTCTGGTCCAGCTTGTCCACGATGAAGATCGGCCGCAGCTCCTTGCCGGCAATCAGGAACGCCGCATGCCGCTTCTGGGTGCGGAAGTGGACCCGCGGCTTCTCCGCCACGGGCGGGGTGCCGTACCCGTCCCGCGTGAACCGTTCGACCGCGGGATCCCGCTGCGGCTGGCGGACGAACTGCAACCCGGAGGCGTCGAGCCGGCCCGCCGGGTTGTTGTCCCGGTGGCAGCCCGGGGTGCAGGTGACCGGCTCGAACGGGCCGTCGGGCAGGAAGGTGCGGTGGTAGGTGGCGTCGAGGGGCATGGCGGAACCCTGCGAGCGGCGGAGGGGTGGGTGAGGGCACTCCCGGTGAGTGCCCTCACCCGCCTGATCCGATTCCCCCGCGGTGCCGGCCACGAACCCCAGACCGGCCGGTCACTTTTTCTGCTGCTGCTTCCGCAGCCGCGCGCGGGCCAGTTCGTCGTCCACCGGGGTGCCGGGGGCCGGGCGGGGGTGCGACCCCTCGCGGGTCTGGCGGCCGAGCTTGTCGTAGAACCCCTTCACCTCGTCCTCCGTGCGGAAGTGGCGGACGGTGCCGTTCGGCTCGTAGGCGGTCGCCCCCTTGCGGAACCCCTTGTAGAAGTCCTGCGGGCCGTGCAGCACCCGCTTCATGTCGAACCCCTTGTTCACCGCGTCCGCCGCCCGCTGCACCACCGGGTTGGTCAGGTCGGTGACCAGCTCGCCCTTGTTCCGCGTCGCCAGCGCCACCACCCGCCCCGGCGCGCCGGGGTCGATCACCCCCATCAGGTCGTAGTCGCCGACGATCGGCTTGTTCAGCGTCGGGTGGATCACCTGCCCCGGCTCCACCTTCCAGAACGCCTTGTTCAGCGGGACGATCTCGGGCACCTCCTTGTCGCCCAGCTTGACGAACCGGGTGGCCGTCCGGCCGTCCGGGTTGACCACGTAGTACCCCAGCTTCTGCGCCCGCGACACGTCGTACCCCGTCTTCGCCATCACGATGCCCGTCTCCGGGCTGGTGTTGATGAACTCCAGGTTCTTCGGCTTGCCGGGGCACCGCAGCTCGATGAGCGGGATGGACTTCGGGTTGGTGTGCCGGACGACGATGATCAGGTTCGACTCGGCCGCCCCCTGGACGAACACCGCGTGGTGTTCGCGGGTGATGCCGGTGACCGGGTCGTAGGTGTGCTTGGCCGCCGCCCGCGCCGCCTTCCGCGCCGCCCGCTTGGCCAGGAGTTGCCCGAGCACCTTCTTCGTCGGCCCGCTGATCTCCCGGATGGCGTTCGCCACCAGTTGGGTGCGGACGAGCGACTTGATCAGCCCGCGGACCACCACCGCCCCGAGCTTCAGGACGGCGACCGTGCCGGTGATGTACTCGACCGGGCCGGCCACCGACACCGCCCCCGGCATCCCCCCGGTCGCCTGGCCGCTGATCACGTACCCGTCGATGCCGGTGACCACCGTGTAGATGGTCATCGGGTACAGGTGGTCGAACGGCTCCCACCCGTCCGGGGCCTTCGCGGCCACGTAAATCGCCTCGTCGTCCGCCAGGTAGTCGGCGATCCGGTCGCCGCTCAGGGGGGGCACGTCGGGGTCCTTGCCGACGTACATCTTGTCGCCCGGCCGGGCGCCGACGTGCCCGACCACCTGGTAGTTCTCATCGACGAGCGGGGCGAAGCGGTTCGCGCCGTCCTTCGTCAGCGCGCTGAACTCGTGTTCCCACGGGGTGGCCACGCTCGCGAACTTCTGGTCGATCTTCTCCACGATGTGGATCGACTTCAGCTCGCCGCTCACGAACATGTACGCCGGCCGCCGCTTCTGGCTGCGGTAGTACTTCTTGCCGCGGTCGGTCATGGTCGGCATCTGGAACGGCTCGGGGGCCGGGTGGAGTGGCTGGAGGGCGTGCGGGTTCGGGTCGCGGGTGAACTGCGGCTGGAACGGCTCCAGCCGGTTCCCCTTCGGGCGGGCGTCCGGGTGGCACGTCTGCCGGCAGTCCGACTCGAACGGGCCGTCGGGCAGGAAGGTGCGGTGATAGGTGGCGTCGAGAGACATCGGGTTGGTCCTGAAAGTTGTTGGGAGTTGAGTTCGTGGGTGGGTTCAGCAGGTGGTATCCCCGCCGCAGCCGGTGCACCCCGCCCCGCGGCGGTGGTAGTCGATCGGCGTGCCGCGGGTGTCGCGGGTGATGGCACAACACCCCTCCAGCACTTCGCGGAGCCGCCGCCTGGCCCGCTGCACCCGCGACTTCGCCCCGGACATCGACAGCCCGAGTTCGCGGGCCAGGTCGGCCTGGGAGGTGCCGCCCAGATCGACCTGCTCCAGCACGTCCCGGTCGTCGGCGGACAGCGCCGCCATCATCGGCCGCAGGCAGCGAGCCAGTTCCTGCTCGGCCCCGTCCGCCGCTTGCGGCGGCTCCGGCAGCTCGACCACGTCGAGGTTGACCGGATCACGACGCGTGCGGCTGCGGTCGATGATGACGTTCCGGGCCACCGCGTACAGCCAGGCGTGGACCGAACCGGACGCCGGCGGGCCGTGTCGGGCCAGCCGGGCGAACACGTCCTGGGTCACGTCGTCGGCGTCGGCGTCGGACGCGACCCGCTTGCGGACGAACCCGCGGAGCTGCTCGCGGAACTGGGTCACGAGGGCGTGCGGGTCGGCGGTCATCGCGGTCCCCTCCGGACGAACGGTGGTCACTGGCAGCCGCAGGTGGCGGGCTTCGGGTCGGTGCCGCAACACCCGGCCTTGTCCGCCGACTCGCAGCAGGCGGCGGTGTCGCAGCACGCGGCGTCGGCCGTCTGGCAGCTACAGGTGGGCGGGTCGGTGGCGGGCGGGTTCGGGTTCACGGTGTTCACGGCTGGTTCCTCTCGTTCGGTGTTTGTGACTCCCGCCGCGGGTTGCGAGCGGTCGTCACCCCTGGAAACGAACCGAGAGCCGCATGGACGCACCCCGCGGATGAAATTCTTCGACCGTCGGGGTTCTGGGGGAATGCGAGCGGGCCGACGCGCTCGGCATCGGCCCGGTTGGAGTGTTCTGCTCGCTCCGCGAGCGGATTCCGAAGACCGCTCGCGGAGCGAGCAGAACACGCCCCGTCACTGGATCTCGACGTCGTCGCCGTCGCCGCCGTCCAGGAAGTCCAGGCCGAGGCCGCCGAGCAGCACGTCGTCCCCGAGGCCGCCGAGCAGGGTGTCGTTGCCGTCGCCGCCGATCAGGATGTCGTCCCCGGCCCCGCCGTCGGCGGTCAGTTGGATGGCCCCGGCTTGCAGGCCGCTCGCCTCCACCACGTCGTCCCCGGCCAGGGCGTTCACCACCAGCCGGTCGTTCGCCGCCTCGGCCCCGGTGATGTTCAACTGCGCGGCCAGCCCGAAGATCGACACCCCGCTCGCGTCGCCGAACGCCTGGATGATGTCGTCCCCGCTGGTGCCGTTCACGATCACCGTGTCGGCCGCCCCGTCGGCGTTGCCCAGGTTCAGGTTCAGCGCGGTCACGTCGGTGCCGGACAGGTCGTTGACGGTCACCCGGTCGGCCCCGCCGAGGGCGTTGAAGTCGATCCCCTCCACGTCGTTCAGGTCCATCAGCACGTTGGCCACGTCGCGGAAGAACAGCACCCGCCCGCCGTTCGCCGAGATGTCGATCCGCTCGGCGATGTTCGCCCCGTTGAACAGCATGGTGTCGAACCCGGCCTGCCCTTCCAGGGTGTCGTTGTCGTCGCCGGGGTTCCACACGAACGTGTCGTCCCCGCCGCCCATCAGGGCGGTGTCGTCGCCGTCCCCGCCGTTGATCAGGTCGTTCCCGTCGCTGCCGATCAGGATGTCGTTGCCGAGGCCGCCGTTCATGGTCAGCACCAACCCGTCGGCTTCCAGGGACGTGGCGTTGATCACGTCGTCCCCGCCCTGGCCGTTCAGGGTGAGCTTGTCGCTCGCCCCGTCGATCTGGAACACGTTCACGCGGGCTGGCAGGCCGAACACCGTCACCCCGCCGCTGTCGCCGAACGCCCCGAACACGTCCGCCCCGTTGGTGCCGTTCACCGTCACGCTGTCCACCGCCCCGTCCCCGCCGCCGGCCGGCCCGCGGAGGTCGAAGCTGATGTCGGTCACGTCCGTCCCGCTCAGGTCGCCGACGGTCATGTTGTCCGCCCCGCCGAGCGCCCGGAACTCGATCCGCTCCACGTCGTCGGTGTCCATCGTCACGTTCGCCACGTCGCGGAGGAACAGCGTCCGCCCGCCGTTGGCGACGATGTTGATGTTCTCGCTCGCCCCGCTGCCGAAGAAGAGCATCGTGTCGGTGCCGGCCTGCCCCTCGATCGTGTCGTTGCCGTCGCCCGGATCCCACTGGAACACGTCGTCCCCGGCGCCCAGGAAGGCCACGTCGTTGCCGTTGTCGCCGAACACGAAGTCGTTCCCGTCGCCGCCCAGGAACACGTCCGCCCCCTGGCTGCCGAGCAGGGTGTCGTTGTTCGCCCCGCCGTCCACCGTCAGCTTCACCACCCCGGCCGGCATCGTCGTCGCGGTCACGCCGTCGTTCCCGCCCAGGGCGTTGATGACGAGCGAGTCGTTCGCCCCCTCGCTGTTGGTGATGTTCACCCGGGCGGCCAGCCCGAGCACGGACACCGAACTGCCCGCCCCGAACACGTCGATGATGTCGTTCCCGTTGGTGCCGTTCACGATCACCACGTCGGCCGCGGCGTCGCCGCCGCCGGCGAGTTGCCCGGCCTGGTTGACGTTCACCTCGACCACGTCGGTGCCGGACAGGTCGTTGATGGTGGTGGTGTCCGTCCCGCCCAGGGTGTTCAGGTCGATCACCTCGACGTCGTCCAGGTCCATGACGATGTTGCCCAGGTTGCGGGTGAACAGCACCCGCCCGCCGTTCGCCGTCGCCGCGAAGATCTCGTTCCCGGCGCTGCCGTTGAACAGCATCTTGTCGCGGCCGGCCTGTCCCTCCACCACATCACTCCCGTCGCCCGGGTCCCACTGGAAGGTGTCGTCGCCGGCACCCATCAGCGCCACGTCGTTCCCCTGCTGGCCGTCGATGAAGTCGTTCCCGTCCCCGCCGAGCAGCAGGTCCACCCCGTTGCTGCCGAGGATGGTGTCGTTGTTCGCCCCGCCGTCCACCGTCAGCTTGATGAGGGCGGCCAGGTTGCCGGTGGCGCTGAACGAGTCGTTCCCGCCGTTCATGTTCACCACCAGGTTCTCGCTGGTGCCGATGTCGATGCTGAACGGCGCCGGGTTGAGCCGGTCGAACCGCACGCGGGTGCCGTTCGCCGTCACGGTGAACTGCTCGTCCCCGTTGCCGCCGTTCACCTCGACGGTGTCGGTGCCGGCCCCGCCCTCGTTCAGGTCGGTGTCGTCGCCGGGGTTCCAGATCATGCGGTCGTCGCCGCTCTCGCCGAACACCTGGTCGTCCGCGTCCCCGCCGGTCAGGGTGTCGTTCTCGGTGCCGCCGAACAGGGAGTCGGTGCCGCCCTTGCCCAGCAGGGTGTCGTTCCCGCTCTGGCCGAACAGCAGGTCGCTGCCGCTGCCGCCGGTGAGGGTGTCGTTCCCGGTGCCGCCGAACAGGTTCGCCCGCGGCAGCGCGCCGTTCGCCTCGTTCAGCGTGACCACGTCGTTCCCGCCCTGGCCGAACACCTGGATGAGGGTCGTGTTCGCCACCGTCGGGGTGCCGCCGAGCACCGGCACCGCCCCGCCGTTCACCAGGATGTTGCCGGCGGCGTTGCGGCTGATGTCGATGGTGTTGTTCAGGTTGTCGCCGAACACGCTCAGCTGGCCGAACGCGAACGTGGCGATCACCGCCGGCACCTCGCGGGTTTCCATCATGGTCAGCGACAGGGCCACCCGGCCGGCGGGTTTGGTGCCGGACCTGGCGAACCGCTTCGTCACGCCGCGGAGGAGGGCCTGGAACAGGGAGCCACGCATGGTCACACCTTTGGAGGGGTTTGGGGCGGTAGCCGGGGGCGGACCGCGGACGGCGGGATACAATGCCCGCTGCCACACGACCGCCCGACACCGGCCAATCCGGACCCGCCCCCCGGCCGGCCAACTTTTTCCGCCGCTTCCGGTGTGCCCATGTCCCCGATGGACTCGTTCGCCGCATTAATGGACCGGCTGAAGGCCGGCGACGGCCCGGCCGCGCAGCAGGTGTTCGAGCGGTTCGCCACCCGGCTGATGGGGCTGGCCCGCAAGTCGCTGGACGGCCGGCTGCTGCAGAAGGTGGACCCGGAGGACGTGGTGCAGTCGGCGTACAAGAGCTTCTTCGTCGGCCAGCGGGCGGGGGCGTGGGAGTTCGGCGGGTGGGACGGGTTGTGGGGGATGCTGACGCTCATCACCCTGCGGAAGTGCGCCCAGCGGGCCGAGTACTACCGGGCGGAGAAGCGGGACGTGCGGCGGGAGCTGCCGCCGGCCACCGACTCGGTCGGCGGGACGGTGGACGCCTTCGCCCTCGACCGCGAACCGATGCCGGAGGAGGCGGCTCTGCTGGTGGAGACGGTGGAGTCGCTGTTCCGCACGGTGGCCGACGCGGACGAGCGGGCCATCCTGGAGCTGAGCTTGCAAGGGTTCACTGCGACCGAGATCTGCGACCAGACCGGGCGGGCCGAGCGGTCGGTGCGGCGGCTGCGGGAGCGGACCCGCAAGCGGCTGGAGCGGATGCAGGAGGCGGGGTGATGCGGGGCGTGTCGGTTGGTTTGGTTCGGAGGCCCGAAGGGCCGGACTCCCTTAGCCCAGGTCGGAGCGAGCGGAGCGAGCGCAGGCCTGGGAAACAGCAGTGAACGGGAACAAGCCCCGAAGGGGCGTCCTCCGGTAGACCGCCCCTTCGGGGCTTGGGAATGTGGTCGGTGTACCCAGGGCGACGCTCGCCTGCGGCTCGCTTGCCCTGGGCTGAGGGAGGGCGGCCCTTCGGACCTGAAGACACAAGACCGCGACCGCCCCCGGTGTAAGGCCCGCCCGGCCGCCCCGGTAGTGTTTGGATTCTGGTGGCACAGGTCTCCGCGCCTGCGGATTCCCCACACAGGTCGGGAGACCTGTGCCACGGGTAAAAATCGAGGCCCTCTCCGATGCTTCGCACGTCCGAATCCCGCGAGAGCGTGTGGGCCGAACACGAGTCGGTCATCCGCCGGTTCGAAGAGGCGTGGGAGGACGGCCGCCCGGACCTGGCGTCGTTCCTCACCGGCGGCGTCCGCGACCCGCACGCCCTGCTCGTCGAGCTGGTGCAGATCGACCTGGAGTTCCGCTACCGGGCGGGCGAGCGGCCGCGGGTGGAGGAGTACCTGGAGCGGTTCCCGGACCTGGGCGGCGGGAACGGGGTGTCCGTCCTGCTTGAGAGCGAGCTGGCCCTGCGGGAGCGGCACGGCCCGCCGTACTCGGCGGACGAGCTGCACGCCCGCTTCCCGCACCTGGCCGGGCAACTGGACACGCTGCTGGTGGCCCGCCCGCAGGCGGCCCGCACCCGCACCCCGGCGGGCGGCGGGCGGCGGGCGGTGGGGGTGAAGCCGACCCTGCGGGGGTACACGGTCGGCGACCAACTCGGGCGGGGCGGCATGGGGGTGGTGTACCGGGCGGAGCAGGCGTCGCCGGCCCGCACGGTGGCGGTGAAGACGCTCTTGGACGTGCCGACCGACCGCACCGCCGCCCGGTTCCGCCGCGAGGCCGAGGCGATGGCCCGGCTGGACCACCCGCACATCGTGCCGGTGTACGAGGTGGGCGAGTGGGCGAGCGGGGCCGACCGGCTGCCGTTCTTCACCATGAAGTGGTACGCCGGCGGCAGCCTGGACACCACCCCGTGCGGCCCCGGCACCCGCGTGGATGAGCACGCGCGGGTGGTGGAGACCGTCGCCCGCGCCGTCCACCACGCCCACCAGCGGGGGGTGCTGCACCGCGACCTGAAGCCGTCCAACATCCTGCTGGACGACGCCGGCCGGCCGGCGGTGTGCGACTTCGGGCTGGCCGGCTGGTTCGACCCGGACGACCCCGCCCCGCTGTCCGAATCCATCGTCGGCACCCCGGCGTTCATGGCCCCGGAGCAGGTCCGCGACCCGGCCGGCGTCACCACCGCCACCGACGTGTACGGCCTCGGGGCCATCCTGTACCACCGGCTGACCGGCCGCCCGCCGGTGCAAGCCGACACCCCGTTCGCCGCCCTTCATCTGGTCGGGGCGAAACTGCCGGACCCGCCGTCGGCGGTCAACCCGGCCGTGCCGCGGGACCTGGAAACCGTCTGCCTGAAGTGCCTGGAGCCGGACCCCCGCCGCCGCTACCAGAGCGCCGACGCGGTGGCCGACGACCTGGCCCGGTGGCGGAACGGCGAGTCCATCACCGCCCGCCGGCCGGGGCCGGTCGAGCGGGTGTGGCGGGCCGTCCGCCGGCACCCGGTGGTCAGCCTGCTCGGCCTGGCCACCACCGCCGCCGTGGTGTTCGCCCTCGTCACCCTGTCGGTCAGCGTCCGCCGCGTCCGTCAGAAGGGGGCGGAGACGACCGCGGCGCTGGAGCGGGAGAAGGCGTCGCTGTACCTGGAGCGGGTGGCCGCCGCCGGCCGGCTGTACCGCTCGAACCACCTGGTGCAGGCGTGGCACACCCTGGGCGAGTGCCCGGCCCACCTGTGGAACTGGGAGTGGCACTACCTGAACGGGGTGCGGCAGGGGACCGGCGGCATCTCGCTGGTTCACTGCGACGGCGTAACCGGGGCCGACTTCCTGGCCGACGGGCGGGCGGCCACCGCCGAGAAGAACGGGCTGGTGCAGGTGTGGAAGGTGGGCGGCGCCGCGCCCACCCCCACCGCCCTGGCCGTCCGCGGCACCGCCGTCCGCGGGCACCCGTCCAGGAACCTGCTGGCCGTGCGGACCGGCGACGGGGTGACGGTGGTGGACGCGGACGCCGACCGCGAGGTGTTCCGCACCGCCGGCACCGGCTGGTTCGCGTTCACCCCGGACGGGACCGAGCTGCTGGCGGCCGACGGCGACAAGGTGCGGCGGTTCGCCGTCGACACCTGGGCGGCGGCGGGCGAACTGGCCGGGCACACGAAGGCCGTGCTGTGCGGCGCGTTCGCGCCCGACGGCACCACCCTGTACACCGGGTCGGACGACCAGACCGTCATCGGCTGGGACTGGCGGGCGAGCAAGGAGAAGACGAAGTGGCGGCGGCTGGCGCGGGTGCTGCACCTGGCCGTGTCCGTCGGCGGGCAGACGCTGATCGAGACGCTGCCGTCGCGGCTGTACGTGACCGACACCGCCACCGGCCGAGTCCGCCGGCTGGCCGACATGACCGGCGGCAAGCCGGTGCTGCTGCCCACGTTCGACCCGACCGGGTACGTCGGCACCAACGACAAGGGCATCGGCGAGCTGGTGATGCGGACGCTGGACTCGGACGAGCCGATCCGCGTGTACCGCGGGCACGTCGGCCCGGTCCACGTCACCGTCGTCAGCCGGGACGGCAAGCGGCTGCTCACCGCCGGCGACGACGGCACCGCCCGCGTGTGGGACCTGACCACCACCGCCGAGTACACCAGCCTGGCCGCCCCGCCGTTCGAGTACGGCGCGCCGTGCCTGTCCGCCGACGGCAACCTGGTGGCGGTGGTGTCCCGCAACCCGCACGACCCGAAGGAGCCGGCCCTGCCGGTGTACGACGCCCGCACCGGCCACGAGGTGTACCGGGTGAAAGGGGCGGGCGACGCCGGGTTCGACCCGCACGGCCGGTGGCTGGCCGCCAGCCGGACGGACGGGCGGGTGACGATCCACGCCGCCGCCACCGGGGTCGAGCAGGTGGTGCTAACCGCCGGGAAACGGTCGCAGGGGAGCGTGGCGTTCAGCCCGGACGGCCGGCGGCTGCTGACGGCCGAACTCCGCGGGCCGGTGCGGGTGTGGGACACGGCCACCTGGCAGGCGACCGAGTTCACCCCGCCCGCCGGCCAGACGATGTTCGCCGCCGTGTGGTCGCCGGACAGTTCCCGGCTGGCCGTCGCCGTCGGCAGCGAGGTGGTGTTCTGGAACCCGACCAGCAATCAGGTGGAGCTGCGGGCGACGCCGGCCAGCCCGCCGCTGGTGGTCGAGTTCAGCCCGGACGGGCGGACGGTGGCGGTGGCCGGCCGCGGGCGGACGCTGGAGCTGCTGGACGCGGCCACCGGCGAGCGGCGGGTGGAGTTCATCGGCAACCCGTCGGTGGCGAACGGGCTGGCGTTCCACCCGTCCGGCACCCGGCTGGCGTCGGTCGGGGTGTACGGGTTCATGCGGGTGTGGGACACGGCCACCGGCAAGGAGGTGCTGACGCTGAACGGCGGCGGCGACCTGTTCGGGGTGGCGTGGTCGGCCGACGGCAAACACCTGTACGCCGCCGGCCCGACCGTCCGCCGCTGGTCCGCCGGCGAGTGACGGGTTCAAAGCCGCTTGCGGCTTCGCACGCGGCGAAGCCGCAAGCGGCTTTACCGCCGCTCCAGCAGTTCCGCCGTCTCCACCCACATGGCGAAGAACGGGTTCCCGCCGTCCCGCTTCGCCAGGTACACCAGGAACGGGCGGTTCGCCAGGAAGTAGCGGGCGGACGGCTTGACGTACGCCTTGGACTCGGCCCGCACCTCCGCCCCGCTGCGGTCCAGCCGGAACTGAACCGTCTGCATCGCCGTATCGATGTGCAGCCCGTTTAGCGCCGGATTTTGGATCGGCTTCCCCTCCACCTCCCGGAATCGGTGCGTGACCCGGAACGAGATGTTCGGGACGAGGACGACATCCCGCGGTCGCAGGTTCGACAGCCACGCGTCCGCTTGCTGCTGGGCGATCTTCCGCCGCACGTCGGCCAGCGTTTCGGCCAGGCTCGGCTTGCGGTCCACGCGGGCGATCACCACCTGATACGGCCGGGACGTGCGGCACAGGTCCAGGATGAACTCGGGGACGCCGTCCTCCTCCCGGTTCGGCTCTTTCGCCGAGTGCAGGACGTGGACCTGCGCCCGCAGCCGGTTGTAGGCGTAGTCGTCCTTCTTGCGGATGCCGAACGAGTTGACCGGCGTCCGCTTACCGGCCGCGTCGGTGAATTCGAGCGGGTCGTCGTTGTCGAAGAACGGCAGATCGAACTGGCACGCGGCGGCGAGGTACGAGTACGCCACCGCCGCGTTGCCCGTACCGAGGTCCGGCGGGGGCACGTTCGGGAACCGGCGGGCCATCTCCGTGCGGATGCGGTCTTCAATGCCGTCGCCCGTCAGCCCGGCGGCGGCGTACACGTCGGCCGGGTCGATGTCCGCCTCCGTCTGGTCGCCGCGGTTCAGCCGGTCGGCGACGGCCTGCCCGCCGGCCAGCCGGCCCGGCCCCTTCGTCACGTCGTCCCGCAGCCGGTTCCAGGCGAGCTGGAACGACGCGCACCACACGACGGATTTGCCGTCCGGGATGGACGTGTCGAGGGTGGGCACGATCACCGTCTGCGTGAGCTGGTCCGAGGGGCCGTCGAACGCCGGCGGCGGGGCCGTGTACGCCCGCCCGCGGGTGGACACGACCCACCAGCCGACGCCGACCGCGACGAGCACGAGCAGGGCGGAGGCAGGGAAGAGGAAGCGGCGGTGGGACATAGAGACCTCACCCCCCGGCCCCCTCTCCAAAGTGGAGAGGGGGTGTTCAAGGGCGAATTGTAGCCGGTGTAGAGCATAGCCGCCCGGACGGCGAAACACATCATCCGCGGGGCGTCTCTGTTGAACACCCCCTCTCCAAAGTGGAGAGGGGGTCGGGGGGTGAGGTCTTTTCAATCACCCGCAACCGGCCTGTACACCCATTCCCCACTGCGGTAGCCTCTGCCGCCATGCCGACCGTCGTCCTCGCCCCCGCCGTCGCCCGCTGGCTCAATCCGGAGCCGGGCATCAGCGTGGGCGAGCGGCGGTTCGACCTGCCCGGCGGCACCGTCCGCGAGTTGCTCGACCAACTGTTCGCGCAGCACCCCGTCCTCCGCGGCTACCTGACCGACGACGCCGGGGCGCTGAGGCACCACGTGGTGGCGTTCGTGAACGGGGCGGCGGTGGCGGACAAGCGGGCGCTCGCCGAGCCGGTGCCGCCAGGAGCCGAGGTGTACATCTTCCAGGCCTTATCCGGGGGGTAGTCATGTCCGACCGGGTGCTCGTGTCCACGCGGAAGGGGCTGTTCACCGTCGCCCGCACTTCAAACGGCTGGGCGGTGGACCGCGTGTCGTTCCTGGGCGAGAACGTCACCCTGGCGGCGGTCGATCCGCGGTCCGGGCGGTGGTACGCCGCCCTCAACCTCGGGCACTTCGGGGTGAAGCTGAAGGTGTCGGCCGACGACGGGAAGACGTGGGACGACGCCGGGGTGCCGGTGTACCCGGAGGGCGAGACGATCGCCACCGGCGACGGCAAGGAGCCGAAGGCGGCGGTGCTGTCGCTCATCTGGGCGCTGGTGCCGGGCGGGGCGGACCAGCCCGGCCGGCTGTGGTGCGGCACCCTGCCCGGCGGGCTGTTCAAATCCGACGATCACGGGCAGACGTGGGAACTCGTCCGCGGGCTGTGGGACCAGCCGGTGCGGGCGAACTGGTTCGGCGGCGGGGCCGACCTGCCGGGCCTGCACTCGATCTGCATCGACCCGCGGGACTCCCGCACGCTGCGGATCGGCGTGTCGTGCGGCGGGGTGTGGAAGTCGGCCGACGACGGGGCGACGTGGGAGCAGGTGGGGAACGGGTTGTTCGCCGACTTCATGCCCCCGGACCGCCGGTTCGACCCGAGCATTCAGGACGTCCACATGATGGTGCAGTGCCCGGCCGCCCCGGACCACCTGTGGGTGCAGCACCACAACGGCATCTTCCGCTCGACCGACGGGGCGGCCACGTTCGAGCACATCGCCGACGCGAAGCCGTCCGGGTTCGGGTTCGCGGTGGCCGTCCACCCGGCCGACCCGCACACGGCGTGGTTCGTGCCGGCGGTGAAGGACGAGCGGCGGATTCCGGTGGACGGGCGGCTGGTGGTGTCCCGCACCCGCGACGGCGGGCGGTCGTTCGACGTGCTGACGGCCGGGCTACCAGACGCCGCGGCCTACGACATCACCTACCGGCACGGGCTGGCGGTGGACGGCAGCGGCAGCCGGCTGGCCTTCGGGTCCACCACCGGCGGGGTGTGGACGAGCGAGAGCGGCGGCGAGCGGTGGGGGCTGCTGGCCGAGCGGCTGCCGCCGGTGCACGCGGTGTGCTTCGGCTGAGTGGCGAGCCGGGAGCGTGAGCGACCGGAGGAATGAACCCTCCGGTCGCTCACGCTCCCGGCTCGCCGTAATAATGGGGTGTCCCGTTCCCCGTACCGGGTCTCCCGTGCCGACCCCCGCCCCCCTGGTGCCGACCATCCGCGAGCGGCTGTTCCGCCCCACCCGCTGGCGGCTGTGGATCCAGTTCGCCCTGCTCGGCGCGTTCGTGCTGGTGGTGCCCATCCTGTTCGCCAGCCAGCGGCTGCTCGACTCCGGGCGGGAGGTGCTGATCGAGCACGAGGTGATCGACCTGAGCGACGAGAGCAACCTGCGGGTGAACGAGTTCCGCGAGGACATGGCGTACCTGGCCCGCGACGTGAAGAAGCTGGTTCAAGACAACGCCGGCCAGCCGCCGCAGGTGGCCGAGGCGGTGCTCGGCGGGCTGAACCTGCCCACGTCCGGGGTGCGGGCCGACCCGGACAGCATCAACCAGGCGCGGTTCCGCTACCTGCACCGGGCGGCCGTCGGGGTGTTCGTGTTCCGCCCCGGCGACGGCGGGGTGAAGGTGTCGGCCGCCACCGCCCCGCTGCCGGCGGACGCCGACCGGCGGGCGGCCCTGTTCGCCTGCCTGGCGGACGTGGGCGAGCGGCTGGCCCGCAAGCCCACCCCGTACAACCGCTCGGCCCTGCACCACCAGCCGGCCGGCGGCGGGCAGCCGGGGCGGGCGATCCTGGCCATCGGGGAGAAGAGCGGGGACGACGTGGTCGCCCTGGTCCTCGACTTCAGCCGGTACGTGAGCAACCGCCAGCGGGTGTCGCCGCGGCACTTCTACGTCGTCACCGACCCGAACGGGCGGGTGCTCATCCACCCGGACCCGCTGGTACCGGACGCCCGCCCGCCCATCCGCTCGCTGGTGAACTGGGAGTACCCGACGTTCCGCGGGCACGACTGGTTCGAGACGGCCGCCCTGTCCGACCCGGACCGGAAGAAGCGGATGGCCGGGGTGGTGCAGAGCGGCGGGTCGCGGCTGAAGGCGGTGGAGGCGGCGGGTCTGGCGTACATCTACCGCAAGGGGTACCTGCCGGCCGGCGAGCTGACCGACCGCTGGACCGCGACCGAGGCGGCGGCGGTGGCCCGGCGGCTGAACGAGCGGATGGCGGCCGAACTGGACGCCGACCCGCGGCTGCGGGTGGGCGAGCTGTCGCCCACCTTCGGGTACGTGGAGGTGGCCCACCCGGACCCGGCCCGCATCACCGCCGTGTGCGGGGTCATCAACGGCTGGTGGCAGCAGGAGACGGGGGAGGCGACGGAGAAGTTACGCTGGACCGACCCGCTCGACTGCCGCACCTTCCAGGGGCAGCTCACCCCGCTGCGGGTGGACCTGAACGACGAGGACGACCCGGCGTGGCTGGTGGTGGCCGCGTCCACCGAGGAGCTGCGGGAGGACATCGACCACCGGTTCGGCCGCATCTTCGTCCGCTGGGTGCTGCCCACCCTGGGCATCGCCTGCCTGGTCGGCATCGTCATCGTGCTCACCCTGTCCCACTCGGTCAACCGGCTGGCGGTGGCGGCGGCCAGGCTGGACACGGACAACCCCCAGCCGCTGCCGCTGCACGGCCCGTACGAGGTGAGCAAGCTGGCCCACACCCTCGACCGACTGGTGCGGGACGTGCAGGAGCGGGACCGCCAACTGCGGGACCGGGCGGCGCGGTACGAGACCATCCTGCGGGCGGCCGGCGAGGGGGTGGTCATCACCGACGCCCGCGGGGTGATCGAGGAGGCGAACAAGGCGGCCGGCCGCATGTTCGGGTACACCCCCGAAGCGCTCATCGGCCTGCCGGTGACCACCCTGGTGCAGCACCCGGACCAGATGCCGACGGCGACGGACAGCGAGCGGACGGCGAACATGGTCAGCCGCACGCTGGACACCATCCAGGGGCGGCGGCGGGACGGCACCGCGTTCTGGCTGGAACTGAACCTGAAGCCGACCCCGCTGCGGGACCGGGTGGTGGTGACGTGCATCTTCCGGGACGTCAGTTTGCGGAAGGAAGCCGAGGAGCGCATCCGGCGGATGAACGACGAGCTGGAGGTGCGGGTGCGGCAGCGGACGGCCGAGCTGGAGGAGGCGAACACCAAACTCGAAGTGGCGGTGAAGGAGGCGGAGGCCGCCGCCACCGCCAAGGACACGTTCGTGGCGAACATGAGCCACGAACTTCGCCAGCCGCTGCACATCATCATCGGGTTCACCGAAGCACTCAAGGAGGAGGCGGCCGACCTGAACGCCGACGGCATCGTCCCGGACCTGAACAAGATCCTGGCCGCCGCCAAGCACCTGCTCGAATTAATCAACGACATCCTCGACCTGGCGAAGATCTCGTCCGGGCGGATGGAACTGGCCGTCGCCCCGTTCCCCCTGCCCAAGCTGGTGGACGACGTGCGGGGGCTGGTCGGCCCGCTGGCCGAGAAGAACGCCAACACGTTCGCCGTGGACGCCCCGCCGAACCTGGGCACGATGACCGCGGACGAGCGGCGGGTGCGGCAGATGCTGCTGAACTTGCTGAGCAACGCGTTCAAGTTCACCGCCCACGGGAGCGTGACGCTGCGGGTGCGGCGGATCACCGAACTCGGCCGCGAGTGGGTGCGGTTCACCGTGTCCGACACCGGCAAGGGGATGACGGCCGAGCAGGTGAAGCGGCTGTTCCAGCGGTTCTACCAGGCGGACAGCAGCACCACCCGCGGGGCCGGCGGCACCGGCCTGGGGCTGGCCATCACCCACAGCTTCGGCGAGCTGATGGGCGGGCAGCCGATCCGCGTCACCAGCCAGGAGGGGGTGGGGTCGGAGTTCGAGGTGACGCTGCCGGCGGTGGTCGAGCGAGCGGAGGGGCCGCGACTCCCGACCGCGAGCGATGTCTTGGTGAACCCCGACCGCAAGGGAGGGGGTGATTCGGAAGTGAACCCCGACCGCCAGGGCGGGGGTGAGGGTACAATCCAGCCGGCCGACGGCCGCACGGTGCTGGTCATCGACGACGACCCGATGGTGCGGGAACTGATGGAGCGGTTTCTGGCGAAGGAGGGGTTCCGGGTGGTGCTGGCCGCCACCGGCGAGGAGGGGCTGCGGCTGGCCGCCGACCTCCGCCCGTGCGTCATCACCCTGGACGTGATGATGCCGGGGGCGGACGGGTGGGCGGTGCTCGGGCGGCTGAAGGAGAACCCGGTGTCGGCCGACATCCCGGTGGTCATGCTCACCATCGTGGACGACTCCGGCCGCGGGTTCGCCCTGGGTGCGGCCGACTACCTGACCAAGCCGATTGACTGGCAGCGGCTCGGGGTTATCCTGCGGAAGTACCTGACCCCCGGCCGCGGGGACGCGGTGCTGGTGATCGACGACGACCCGCACAGCCGCGAAGTCGTCCGCCGCCACCTGGAGCGGGAGGGGTGGGGGGTGATCGAGGCGACGGACGGCGAGCAGGGGCTGGCGGCGTTCGCCGCCGAGCGGCCGGGGCTGGTGCTGCTCGACCTGATGATGCCGGTGCTCGACGGGTTCGGGTTCCTGGACGAGCTGGCGAAGCGGTTCCCCCGCCACCGCGTGCCGGTGGTGGTGCTGACGGCCAAGGAGCTGACCCCCGAGGACTTCGACCGGCTGAACGGCCGCGTCGCCCGCATCCTGGCCAAGGGCGACCTGAGCCGCATGGACGAGCTGATGACCCTCATCCGCCGGACGGCACGGAACGTGTAGCCCTCAGAGGCGAAGCCGCGAGCGGCTTCACGGACCAAGCCGCTCGCGGCTTAGCGAACCAAGAACGGAATTGCGACATGCCCAAGCTGCTGATCGTGGACGATGAGCCGGACAACATCGAGCTGCTCGCCCGCCGGCTCACCCGCCGCGGGTTCGAGGTGGTGTCCGCCACCGCCGCCGAGGAGGGCATCGCCAAGGCCGTCGCCGACCGCCCGGACCTGATCCTGATGGACATCAAGATGCCGCACACGGACGGGCTGGAGGCCACCCGCCGGCTGAAGGCGAACGCCGCCACGAAATCGATCCCGGTGATCGCCCTGACGGCGCACGCGATGGCCGACGACCGGGCGCTCACCCTGGCCGCCGGGGCGGACGAGTACGAGAGCAAGCCGGTGGACCTGCCGCGGCTGCTGGACAAGATCGCCGCGCTGATCGGCAATAAGTAGTAGGCACACTCCGTGTGCCGTTCCTCGTCTTCTCTGGGTGAACCCCGACCGCCAGGGAGGGGGTGAGGTGAAGAACGGCACACGGAGTGTGCCTACTACTTACAAGACCAAAATGCCCCCTCCCCCTCCCACCACCGGCCTGCAACAGAAGGCGTGGCTGGCGTACCTGTCGCAGGAGCTGGCCGGCCCGGCCGACGCCCTGGTGCGGCACGCCGACCAGTTGGTCGAGCACACCGCCCGATCCGCCGACCTGCACACCACCGTCACCGGCGGGCGTGTCCGCGACCGGGCGGCGTACCTGCTCGCCACCGTGCAGAAGATCGCGGCGGGGGAAATTGATTTGGCCGTGGACGCCGACCGGCGGGGGCTGCGGCACGACCTGCGGGGAGCGGCCGGGTACGTCGTTTCGGCGTGCGAAGACCTGGGCGAGACGGACGTGGCCGCCGACCTGGCCCCGCACCTCGCCGACACCCTGGCCGCCGCCCGCCGGTTCCTCGGGTTAATCAACTCCCTCCGCCAGTTCGACCCGGCCGCCGACCCCGACTCGGCCATGGGTGGGTCCATCCGCGACACCCTGGCCGGGCTGCCGGCGGCGGTGGCCGGCGCCGCCGCGTCCGCCGACCGCACCGCCCCCGCCCGCCTGCTGCTGGTGGACGACAACGAGTTCAACCGCGACCTGGTGGCGAAAATCCTGACCGACCAGGGGCACACGGTGGACACGGCCGACGGGGGCCAGGCGGCGATGGACCGCCTCCGCGACCCGACCGCCCCGCCGGTCGATCTGGTGCTGTGCGACCTGCTCATGCCGGAGGTGAGCGGCATCGACTTCCTGCGGTGGGCGAAGGCCGACCCGCGGCTGTGGGCGGTGCCGGTCATCATGGTGTCCGCGCTGGGCGACGAGGACGGGGTGCTGGCGTGCATCTCGGCCGGGGCGGAGGACTACCTGACCCGCCCGGTGCGGGCCGAACTGCTGCGGGCGCGGATCGCCGGCAGCCTGGAGAAGAAACGGCTCCGCGACCGCGAGCTGGGGTACCAGGCCCGCATCGACCGGCTGGTGCAGGCCATGTTCCCGCCGGCGGTGGTGGACGAGTGGCGGGCGCACGAGAGCATCCGCCCGCGGCGGCACGAGCGGGTGGGGGTGCTGTTCACCGACGTGGCCGGGTTCACGGCGTGGTGCGAGCAGCGGCGGGACCGGCCGGAGGAGGTGGTGGCCACCCTGCAAGACCTGATCGCCCGGTTCGAGACGGCGGCGGTGCGGCACGGGGTGCAGAAGATCAAGACGGTGGGGGATGCGTTCATGGCGGTGGCCGGGCTGAGCGAGGCGGACCCGAACCCGGCCCTGTCGCTGGTGCGGTGCGGGCTGGACCTGATCGCGGCGGCGGCCGAGCACCCGGCCGGGTGGGCGGTGCGGGTGGGCGTGCACGTCGGCCCGGTCGTCACCGGGGTACTCGGGCAGACGCAGTTCAGCTTCGACGTGTGGGGGCACACGGTGAACGCCGCGGCGCGGATGGAGTCGAACGGGGTGCCGGGGCGGGTGACGCTGAGCGACGAGGCGTGGCACGACGTGGCCGGGGAGGTGGCCGCCGCCCCCCGCATGGCGGGGGCGAAGGGGCTGGGCGACCTGACCGTGTGGGACGTGACCGGGCTGAAAGACCCGTCGTAGCCGCGACCCAGCGGGGAGCGCGTCCGGGTGGCCGACTCCCTCCGGGAGTCGGTTCCGAGTCGCTCTCGGAGAGAGCGACCCACCCGGTTTGGGTCGCGGCGAAGAGGGGTCACTTGAACCGCACCGCCGGGGCCGGCTGCGGCGGGGCGGCCGGCGGCGGGGCGAACCCGCGGCCCCACACGTTCAGCCCGGCCCAGAACACCACGACCGCGACCACGGCGAGCAGCGACAACACCCCCAGGATGATGCCGGCGATGCCGAACCCGCGGCCGGGCGTTTTGAGCGCCACGATGCCGAAGATGATCGCCAGGATGCCGCACACCCCGCCGACCGGCCCGCAGCAAAAGATCCACCCGACCGTGCTCAACACCAGGCCGGCGATGCCCATCACCAGTGCCGTGACGCCCATGCCGGTGCCGCCGGCCGGCGGGTGCCCGCCGCCCCGCGGGGCGTAGTCGTCGTCGAACTCGTCGTCGTCCTCGCGGCGGTACTTGCTCTTGCGGCGGCGCGACGGGCGGTCGTCGTCCTCCTCGTCGTCCTGCCCGAACTTGCTGTTCCGGCTGCGGCCGGAACCCGCATCGGTCTTCGCCTCGAACACCTGCTGGCAACTGCCGCACTGCACCGACTGGCCGATCTGGTCGGCGTCGACCTCCAGCTTGGTGCCGCACGTCGGGCAGGTGATGACGGGCACGGCGAAGCTCCGATAAGTAGTAGGCACACTCCGTGTGCCGTTCTTCGCGGGGTGAACCGGCGGTATCAGCCGCCCGGGTTCTTGAACCACCCACGGGCTGACGCCCGCGGTTCGCCAGGGCGACGGCACACGGCGTGTGCCTACTACTTATTAGTTGAAGGTGCGGGCGAACGGCGGCTGGGTGCCGTCCGGCTTGGGCGGCACCGGCTTGCTGACGGCCGACATGACGGCGAAGAAGAAGGCGATCGCCCCGAGGGACAGGATCACCCCGGCCACGCTCAGCACCAGCCCGGCGACGCTCGCCCCGCGGCGGCGGGACTGTAGCCCGCCGAACCCGGCCAGCAGCCCGCCCAGCCCGAAGATCACCCCCGCCCCGCACAGCCACGACGTCAGCACCGACCCGATGCCGAGCACCAGCGACCAGCCGGCGAACCCGCTGCCGTCCGTCTGGGGCGGGCGGCGGTCGTCGAGGCGCGGCAGAGCCGGCTCGGCGAAGAAGGCGGTGCGGCAGCGGCGGCACTCCACCTCGCGGCCGACGTCGCGGTCGGCGATGCGGTCTGGCTCGCCGCAGGCGGGGCACTCGATGCGGGGCATGGACAAGGTCCGGTTGGAATAAGTAGCAGGCACACTCCGTGTGCCGTTCTGTTGAATCACGACGGCACACGGAGTGTGCCTACTACTTATTAAGCGGTCAGATCGCCGGCGGCTCGTCCTTGAACAGGTCGCTGATCGACTGGTCCTCGTGGATGCGGCGGATGGCGTTGGCCAGCAGCGGGGCGACGGAGATCACCTTCACGTTCGGCAGTTTCTCCGCCTTGTCTTTCGCCAGCGGGATGCTGTCGGTGAACGCGATCGTCTCGACGGCCGGGTCCTTCAGGTTGTCCACCGCCTTGCCCACCAGCAGCCCGTGGGTGGCGCAAATGAAGATCCGCTTCGCCCCGTGCAGCTTGGCCACCCGGATGGCGCTGGCCATGCTCCCGCCGGTGGAGATCATGTCGTCGAACATGACCACCGTTTTGCCCTCCACGCTCGCCCCGATCAGGTGTTCGGCCTTCGTCTCCTCCGCGCTCGCCCGCCGCTTGTCCACCACCGCGATCTGCCCGCCCAGCCGCTGCTGGTACTTGAGCGCCTTCTTCACGTTCCCCTCGTCGGTGCTCAGCACCACCAGGTCGCTGCCGGGGATGTTCAGCGACTTGACGTGCTGGGTGATCTCCTTCACCGCGTACAGGTGGTCCACCGGGATGTTGAAGAACCCCTGAATTTGGGCGGCGTGCAGGTCCAGGGCGAGGATGCGGTTGGCCCCGGCGGTGGTGAGCAGGTCGGCCGCCAGCTTGGCCGAGATGGGCACCCGGCCGGCGTCCTTGCGGTCCTGGCGGGCGTACCCGAAGTACGGGATGACGGCGGTGATGCGGGCCGGACTGGCCCGCTTGAACGCGTCCAGGATGACCAGCAGCTCCATCAGGTTCTCGTTCACCGGCGGGCTGGTCGGCTGGACGATGAACACGTCCCGCCCCCGCACGTCCTCGTCGATCCGCACCGAACTCTCGCCGTCCGGGAAGTTGCCCAGGTTGATGTTGCCGAGCGCCACCGGGATGCCGAACGACTGGGACAGGGCGCGGGCGATGCCCTCGGCGAGCGGGCGGTTCGCCCGGCCGCTGAAGATCTTCAGCTTCGTGCTGCTGGCGGTGGCGATCAACGGGCAGGCTCCGGGCGGACCGACCGACGGGCGCGGCCCGGCGGGGGAACAGCCCACCCCGGACGCGGTGAGAGGGAGCGATGCGGCCTGGGTGGACGGCGGTATTATGTGGAACCGGAGAAGTGGGGTCAATCGAATGGCGCGGGAAGCCCTCACCCCCAGGCCCTCTTCGCCGCGACCTCCGGGAGCGGCAAAGCTTGCCCCGCTCCCGGAGGTCGCGGCGAAGAATGGTGTCACCCCACGTCCGCCGCCCGTTGCTCCACCACATCCAGCAATAGCGGATGCCGGCCGAGCGGTTCGGCCAGGGCAAAGCGAACGTGCGGGAATGCCGCCGCCAGTTCGTCGCGGGCTTCGGTCAGGTCCTCGCGGACGTGAACGCCGGGGGAGAGGAAGTACGGCAACATGACGACGGACGTGGCCCCGGCCGCCACGCACGCCTCCCCGCCCGCCCGGATGGTCGGCTCGGTCAGTTCCAGGTACGAGCACTGCACGAACCCGAACCGGCCGCGGGATCGCATCTCGGCGGCGACGTGTTCCAGGTCGGCGTTCGCTTCCGCCCGGCGGCTGCCGTGCGCGATGAGCAGGAGGGCGTGCATGACTGATAGTAGTAGGCACACTCCGTGTGCCGTCATCCGAAACGGCACACGGAGTGTGCCTACTACTTATTACCGCCACTCCCCCCGCCACATCGTCCGCCGCTCGCCGCCGTGTTCACGCAGCACCAACTCGTGCGGGTCGCCCTCCTCGTCCGGCAGCGGCACCGCCACGAAGTCCGCCGACTTGCCCGCCTCCAGGCTCCCGCACTCGTCCGCCCAGCCGAGCGCCTCTGCCCCGCTCAGCGTGACCATCCGCAGCAACTGGTCGCCGGGAAAGTTCGGGTAGCGGCTCCGCACGAACCGGGCTTCGGCCAGGATGTCCAGGTCCGGGTTGGAGGCGAGGCTGTCGGTGCCGAGGCAGACGCGGACGCCGCGGGCGAGGAAGTCGCGGAACGGGTGCGGCGGGTGGCCGAACGCGGCGTGCGTGCGGGGGCAATAGGCGATGGTGCTGTTCCGCGGGATGCGGGCGGACGGCGCCAGGTGGTTGGCGTGGACGAACAGCTTTGGCTGGCGGAAGTCGCACACCTTCATCACCGTGTCGAACCCGTCGGCCAGCCCGTCGCGGTCGTACACGCCGAGCGCCTTCAGGAACTCGACGAACGGCCCGCGGCGGTGGTACAGTAGGTCCAGTTCGGCGAGCGACTCGGCGAGGTGGACGGCGAACGGGCGCTTGGGATTTGACTCCCGGCACAGTTGCCCGGCAGCGACGAACAGCGATTTCCGGACGCTGTACGGGGCGTGCGGGCTGAACCCCAGCCGTGTTGGTGTCCCGGCTTCAGCCGGCGCTTCGTTCAGACCGGCTGAAGCCGGGACACCAACGCGGGCGGCGAACTCCCGCGCCCGCTCGATCGCCGCCTCCGCACGCTCCTCGCTCAGCCCGATCAGCTCGTAGTACACCACCGTCCGTGTCTTCGCCCCACTCACCGCGTCCCAACTCGCCCCCTCGTTGGCGATGTCGCCGATCAGTGTGGTGCCGGCCCGCAGGCACTCCGCCAGCCCCGCCCGGATGTCCGCCTGCGTCTGCTCCGGGGTACGGGTGCGGCGGTAGGCGATGACCCCTTTCAGCCAGTCGGTGAAGTGGTGCGGGTCGGTCGGCGGGATGCGGCCGCGGGCGCCGCTCAGGTCGAGGTGCGTGTGGGCGTTCACCAGACCGGGGATGATCGCCACGTTGCCGAGATCCTCGTTCGCCGACCGAACCCCATGGGGTTCGACCGCTTCGATTCGGTCGCCGCAGACCGTGACCGTGCCGCGATCCAGCGGCGGGCCGGAGACGGGGACCACCCAGCGGGCGGTGAACGTGCGAAGCGACATGGCGCGAACCCTGAAGCCGCTTGCGGCTTCGCCGCGAAGCCGCAAGCGGCTCCTCCCTAGATCCACTTCTTCCACCGGAACACGACGAACGCCACCACCCCGGTGAGCGCCATCAGCCCGAGGGCGAACCAGTACCCGTACTCCCACTTCACCTCCGGCAGGTTCTCGAAGTTCATCCCGTACACGCCGGCGATGAGCGTCATCGGCAGCACCACCGTGGAGATCATGGTGAGCACCTTCATCACCTCGTTCAGCTTGTTCGACACCGCCGCCATGTGCGTCTGCATCAGGTCGCTCACCATCTCGCGGGCGGACTCGATCAGCTCGGTGTACCGCACCAGGTGGTCGTACACGTTGCGGTAGTACGCCACCTCCCGCACGTCCACCAGCCGGAACTCGCCCCGCACCAGCCGGGCCAGCACCTCGCGTTCCAGGATGAGCGTCTTCCGCAGGTAGCTCACCTGCCGCTTGATGCGGAGCAGGCGGGCGAGCAACTGCTGGGTGGGCTTCTGGAAGATGTCCCGCTCCAGCCGGTCCAGCCGCTCGCCGAACCGCTCCACCACCGGCGCGTACTCGTCCACGATCTCGTCCAGGATCAGGTGGAACACGAAGTCCGGGCCGCGGCCGAGGTGGTCCGGGTGGCGGGCGACGAACCCCTGCCCGCCGATCACGCACGGCATGGCCGCGTAGTGGTGGGTCAGCAGCACCTGGTGGTCGAGGACGGCGGACAACTGCGGCAGCGTCTTCTTGTTCAGCCGCACCATCTTCGCCCCCGCCAGCTCCTCGGGCAGCGGGTTGACGATCACGAACAGGTAGTCCGGGAACTCCTCCACCTTCGGCAGGTGCGGCCCCTGGTCCGGCTCGCGGCGGAGCTTGATGACGTCGCCGAGGGTGAGCGGGTGGACGGGCAGGAACCGCTGGAACACCCGCTCCTCCTCCTCGGGCGTCGGGTTGTCCAGGTCGATCCAGATGATCTCGTCCGGCCGCAGGTCGGCCCGCACCGCCGGCAGGGCGTCCGGGGAGATGTGCTCGGCCCGGCCGGCGGCCGGGTCCCAGCGGACGATGTGCATCATGGGCGGGCCTCGGGCGAACGGCCCCGGTCTCACGACCGGGGATTTTGCGTCCGGGTTCTCCCGGCGTGTGTCATCGATACACTTTTCCCGGTTCCGGTTCAACGCCCACTCGAACCGGGCGAGCCGGGAGCGTGAGCGACCGGAGTTCGGAACACGCTCCGGTCGCTCACGCTCCCGGCTCGCCCGTTGCCACCGCCCGAGGGATATTCCATGTCCGATCTGTCACTCGTCACCGGCGGGGCCGGGTTCATCGGCTCGCACCTGGTGGACGCCCTGGTGAAGGACGGGAAGCGGGTGCGGGTGCTGGACGACTTCAGCACCGGGCTGCGGGGCAACCTGGCGCACCACGGCACGAACATCGAGATCGCCGCGGGCGACCTGACCGACCCGGCGGCGGTGGAGCGGGCGGTGGGCGGGGCGACCACCGTGTACCACCTCGGGGCGTTGGCGAGCGTGGCCCGCAGCGTGGAAACCCCGCTGGTGTCGCACGCCGCGTGCGCCACCGGCACCCTGCACGTGCTGGACGCCGCCCGCCGCACCGGGGTGAAGCGGGTGGTGTACGCGGCCAGCAGCAGCGCGTACGGCGGCACCAGCAGCGAGGCCGGGCAGACGGAGGACATCCTGCCGGCGTGCCTGTCCCCGTACGCGGCGGCGAAGCTGGCCGGCGAGTACTACATGCAGGCGTTCGCCGCCACCTACGGGCTGGAGACGGTGCGGGTGCGGTTCTTCAACATCTTCGGCCCGCGGCAGCGGGCGGACTCGCCGTACAGCGGGGTGATCGCCATCTTCACGGCCATGATGAGCCGCGGGGAGGCGCCGACCGTCCACGGCGACGGGTTGCAGTCGCGGGACTTCACCCACGTGTCGAACGCGGTGCAGGCGCTGCGGAAGGCGGCGGACGCGCCGGCGAAGACGGCCAGCGGGAACGTGTACAACGTGGGCACCGGGGCGAGCGTGACGGTACTCGACCTGGTGGCGGCGCTCAACAAGATCCTGGGCACCAGCCTGACGGCCAGGCACGCCGACCCGCGGGCCGGGGACGTGAAGTTCAGCAAGGCGGACATCTCCCGCACCCGCCGCGACCTGGGGTACGACCCGAAGGCCACGTTCGAGGACGGCCTGCGGGAAACGGTCGCGTGGTACCACGAGGGGACAAAATCGGCACGCGGGTGACGCGGATTCCGCCGCGGGTGAAAAGGATCAGAATTGGAAGACGAACCACAGAGACACAGAGGCACAGAGAGGTCGAAAGAATGCTGTGTTTTCACCCTCTTTTTTGGCTTCTCTGTGTCCCTGTGTCTCTGTGGTTAACTGCTTGATCCGTGTTGATTCGCGCTGGAATCCGCGTCACCCGCGTGCCGATTGATGCGCCAGTTCCGCCGCCGCTCACGGCCGCGACCGCACCGGGCGGAAGCCGATGTTGTGGTTCGTCTCCAGCGGGCGGTAGCTGTTCCGGTTGGCCGCCCGCAGGCTGCCGCCGCCGTCCACCACCGACCCGCCGTGGTACGCCCGCCGGTGCTTGTCGTCGGTCAGCACCCAGTAGCTGTCCACCGGCTTGTCCGGGGTGTCCAGCCAGACGGCGTCCTCGCACCACTCCCACACGCTGCCCAGGGTGTCGAACAGCCCCCACCCGTTCGGCCGCAGGTGGCCGACCGGGCACACCGCGTCGGCGGACTCGGCCGACCACGCGTACCGGCGGAGCAGGTCGGTGCCGCACCCGTAGTACCGGGTGTGGTCGCACCCGGCCCGGCAGCCGCACTCCCACTCGGTCTCGGTCGGCAGGCGGTACCCGCGGAGGGCGAATCGGTTCTCGCGGATGGTCATGCCCGGCGCGTACTCGCCGTCCGCGTTCGGCTGGTAGCACCACTGCTCTTCCGGGATGCCCTCCCGCTCGCTCAGCCAGTTGCAGTAGTGCGCCGCCTCGTACCACGTCATCCCGCCGGCCGGGTGGTCGGCGGGCCCGTCCGGCACCTTTCGGCCGATGGCCACCAGGAACCGGGCGAACTCGCCGGCCGTCACCTCGCGGGTGGCGACGGCGAACGAGTGCGGGATCACCTCCCGCCGCCCCGGCTCGCGGATCGGGTGGTGGCCCGGGTCCGTCACCGGCGACCCCCGCCGCACCCCGACCGGCCCGCGGACCACGGTGTACGTCTGCCCCTGCCCGTTCACCACCCACCCGCGGGCGTCCGACCCGCCCACCGCCGGGCCGAGCAGGGCGGCCGCGGCCGGT
>JALHQU010000019.1 GCA_022841795.1 Fimbriiglobus sp. | reverse complement strand
GCCCGCCGCGAGCCAGCCGTCGAGCGCGTCGGCCAGCGTCTGCGCCGCCGGACGGCGGATCGGGTCGGCGTGCCCGTCCTCAAACACGAGCCGGAACAGCGAGCGGACGTCGGCCGGCAGGCCGTCGAACGGCGGGGCACCCTTCGGCGGGCGGTACGCGCCCTTGCGGCCGTAGGCCCACCAGCCGTTGGCGATCCGGGTGCCGATCGGGACGGCCGTCCCGCCCCGCCGGGGCACCCCCCCGTACGGGTGGTGCCCGCCCATCAGCGCCTGGAACCCGAGCACATGCACGGCGAACTGGTCGTCGGCCGGCGTCCGCGGGGTGCCCGGCGGTTGCGTCGTCTGGAACCTCGGGGCGGTGTACTCGACCATCCACCCCTGGCCCTCGAACACCTGCCCCCCGGCCCGCACCTGGGCCGAGTCGCAGTCGATGGCGGCGACGTGCCCGTTCGCCGGGTCGACCAGCAGGTTGCGGAGGTTGAACACGTCCCCGCCGACCACGCCGGCCGCGTGGAAGCGGGCGGCGATGGTGCAGACGTTGCGGGCCGCGGTCACCAGCACCCGGTAGTCGGTCCCGGCCGGGCAGGTCGCCGGGTTGAACAACTCGCCGATCGGGATGCGGCCCGGAACGAGCGGCGTCACGTGGCCCACGCACCGCCCGTCGGCGTCGATCACGACGTCGGAAGGCCACGCCGCCGCGGCCGGGGCGGACGGGTCGTTCAGCCCGTGCGGCGGCTGGGCGATCATCGCATCCAGCTTCCGCTCGTAGTCCGGCGGCGGGTGGTCGGGCAGCTTGAGGACGACGCCCGGCCGATTCGCGTCCCGGTAGACCGTCCCCTGGCCCCCGGACCCGATTTCGGGCCCGAGGACGACGGGGTGCCGGCCGTGTTTCGCTCGGAGTCCCATTGCCCTGCCTCCCTCACTTCGCGAACCCGCGCGGCCCGGTCGGGTCTTCGGGCCGGACGTCCTCGCCCGGCTGGGACTGGCTGACCGTCCGGAGCGACCGGTACAGCCACGCGAACAGGGCCTTGAAGTCGAGGCCGCGGAGCGCGTACGGTTTGTAGACCGTCAGCGACTGGAGGGCGGCCATGTTCGCCCCGTCCACGCCGACCGCGAAGAACCGCAGCCGGTTCGCCTTCTCGAGCTGGCGGATCGCCCGGCCGGCCGCGGCGAACCGCTCGGGGTCGGCGTTCTCCTCGCCGTCGGTGACCAGGAGCATCCACGGCACGTGGTGGTCGAGGTCGTGCTCGCGGTACAGCGCCAGCCGGTCGCTGAGGAGTTGCAGGCCGGTCAAGAGCCCGTCGCCGAGCGGCGTGTTCCCGTACGGTTCGAGGGGGGGCGGGTCGAACGAGCCGGCCGGGACGAAGGGGACCTCGACCGTCGCGACGCCGGCCACCGCGACGGACGCCAATTCGGCGTCGGCGGCGACCAGTTTGTCCGAGCGGACGAACCGCGCGAGTTCCCGCATCCCGGCGTTCAGCTGGTCGATCTTGGGACCGGCCATCGACGCCGTCCCGTCGCGGACCACGACGCACGGGACCCGCGGGTTCGGGCTGGCGGTCGGCCGGGCGTCGGCGGTCTTGGGGAGCGGGACCAGGGCGTTCGTCAGGCCCTTGGTCCCGAACTGCATGGTCATGGTCGGTTCTCCTTTAGGGGGTGCGAGGCGGTTGCCGGCCACACGGCCGGCGGTCGGGGAAGAACGGGTCGGTCGGGGCGCGGGATTCCTCCCCGCGGTTACGGTGTCGGTTCGTCGCCCGCCTTCGGGTCGGGCGGTTTGGACCTGGGCCGGGAGACGGCCCCGCCGGCCGGGGCCGCGGTGTCACCCGGGTCCGCCGCGCGGGCGTGGGCGCGGACGGCGGTGTGCAGTTCGCCCACCGCGTCGGCCAGCAGGCGGGCGGAGTCGATCTTCTTGCCCTTGATGACGACCTTGTTGCCGTCCACGTCGAAGTCGAAGTGGTTGCCGTCGAGGAACAGCTTGAGGTGGTCCCGGTCGGACCCGGGCTTCTTCGGCCCGGCGGCGGCCTTGACCTGGTCCCGGGTCAGGTTCCCGGCCTTGACCTCCCGGGCCAGGCCCGGCTGCTCCTCGGCCGGGGCCTTGGCGATCTCGTACGCGGTGGTCGCCGGGATGAGGCCCCGGTCCACCTCCGCCTGGACGTCGGGCGGGAGGTCGAGCAGCCGGAGGTGCTGGCACACCTTCGCCGGGGACATGCCGAGGCGGGCCGCCAGTTCCTTCGCGGTCCACTTCTCCGCGGTCATCAACCGGTTGAACGCCTTCGCCTGCTCGACCGGCTGCAGCGCCTCGCGGAAGAGGTTTTCGGACAGCTGCTCCAGGGTCCGGTCGGCCTCGGTCAGTTCCGCCTCGGCGACGACCGCCATAATCGTCGTCCACCCGAGTTCCAGGGCGGCCCGGTACCGCCGCTCGCCGCACACCAGTTCGTACCGGCCGCCGGCCGGGCGGACCCGGATCGCGTTGAGCAGGCCGCACCGGCTCATGCTCTCGGCCAGCTCCCGGTTCGACTCGTCGTCGAACACCTCCCGGGGTTGCCGCCCGCAGTCGATCCGGTCGAGCGGGACCTCGGTGACCGTCCCGGAAGCCCGTTGCTTCGGGGGCGGGCTCTTCTTGCCCATTGTCCTTCCCTCCCTTTGGCCCGCGGTGGCGGGCGGTTCCGTGGCCAATTCCCACCGTCTGGTGCTGGACAACCCTCCCGCCATCGCGTACTATTCTCGGCGAGCGAGTTGTGTTTAAGGTCGCTATTGCCAAATTTGGCAATCGTGACCTGATTGACTATACTGCGATCCGCCCCCGCACGTCTAGCGCGACTTGGGAAAAAAATCCGGCGTTTGCGGCCGGGGCGGGTCTTCTTCGGGAAGTGAGGAGCACACGAGATGTCGAAGCCGACGCGCAAGACGACGCCCGATCCGGCCGCGGGGGGTGCCACGGCCGGGGGGGAAAGGTCCGCCGCCGGACCGGGGGCGGCCGACTTCCGACCCGTCGACGAGTCGGCCCTCCGCCGCCCGTTCGCCGCCACCCTGGACCTGAAAGAGATGACCTGGCAGTTCCTCGGGCCGGTCGCCGGGGTGGCGGCCGCGGCCCTGCTCCCGAAGAGCCCCGAGGCGGCGATCTTGAAGGCGCTCCGAGAGATTGTCGAACGGGTGATGACGAAGGGACGGGTCACCCCCCAGGAACTCATGGCAACGGCCAAGGGCCGGTTTCTTCACCTGTCGGGTCAGGCGTCGGCGGCCGACGTCGGCCAACAGCTGGTCGCGCTACTGGTCCGGTCGTACCTGGAATCGGCGAAGGCCGGCGGGGCGAGCCAGGGAGCCCAGGTCCGGCCCACCGACGACAGCCGGATCGAGGTCCGCCTCGACTCGAAATCGGACCCGGTTCTGCCGCCGCCGAGCACGGCGGAACTCGGCCCGGGGGTCCCGTTCCCGGCGTCCCCGCTCGACTCGGTGCGCGGCCTCCGCCTGGCCCTCGCCCCCCACCACCAACCGGTGGTTGGGATGGTTCAGCAGCTCCTTGATGCGTTCGTCGGGAAGCACGCCCCGTCGCTCGACGAGAACAGGGCCGTCGCCGCCGCGATCAACGCCGCCGCCGACGACCACGGGGTGGCCCTGCTCTACGACGGCCGGCCGATCACCCTCCGGGTCATCGCGACCCGCAGCGACACCGGCGGCAGTTACCAGGCCCGGCTCATCGGCTCGGACCAACGGATCCTCAAGACGAGCCGGGCGTTCCCCCCGTTGACCGCCGTCGCGAAGGCGGCCGTCCCGCCCCCCACGACTCGGTCGGAGGACGACCGGCCGACACCGCCCGCCGCATGACCTGCCTGCCCGCCCGGTTCTGGTCCTTCCGGATTACCGGTCCCACTTTCCGGGGCGGCATCTCGACCGGCAGCGGGTCACTGACGGACTTCTGGTGGGCGGTGGAGGCACTCCTACGAGGCCGGGTCCGCGTTACACGTCCGGGCAACATTCGTTGTGAGGAGAGCGGCCCGGGTTATGCCTTGACCGGCGGCCGGCACGACAGGTTGGGCCGCCGCCTCCGACAGTTGCTCGTCGAAGGGATGCTGGTGGTAGACCCTCAACCGTGACCGCCCACCTCCCGAGTGGTCCTCGCCCGAGACGGCCCCATCGGCTCCGGCATGAACCATCCCCGCCCGGTTCGGATGCGCCGGCACTCGACCTGGGCCGTGGTGTTAGCCTTCTGGAGCTTCTTGACGAGGTGTGGGAACTTCGTCGCCGGTCGCCGCGTGGACTGCTTCGGGCTGCGTGCCATGTGAACCCCTCCCGTGTCAGTTATCGCCGGCCGGTGCCACCGGGCGACGGCAAATCACCGCTCCCTGGCCGGCAGCGGCGGTTCGACCCCGGCCGCCTCCAGGTGTGGGCCGGCCACGTCTACCAGCCAGCGGTCGGAAAACCGCGGGGCGTGGACCTGCACCCCGACCGGCAGACCGCCCTCGCCGAACCCCGCCGGCACCACCAGGGCGGGTGTGCCGACGACCGCGGTCGGGCACAGGTAGTGGCCCAGGAAGCGGGAGTACGGCACCGGCCCGCCGGTCGTTCGGATCGGCCGACCCGGCCGCTGCCGGCGGATGGCCACGCCCGGCGATGCGGGTAGCACCCACAGGTCGTGCCGGCCGAGGAACGCATCGACCGCCCTGACCAGCTCGTCCCGCCGGGCGAGGGCCTCGCGGTACTCCGCCTCCGCGGCCAGCAGCCCGCGGCGGAAGTAGGTCGTCAGCGGCCCGCCGCCCAGCCGGTACGCCAGGAACCACGCGGCGAACGCCCGCATCGCGAGCCGATTCCGCAGCAGGACCGGGAACTGCTGCTTCATCTCGTACCCGGACACCAGCCCCCAGACGGCGAATGCCTCCTCGAAGTCGAACGGCGGCCGGTCGAGGTCACCGACCTCGTGGCCGGCGTCCGCCAGCCGGCCGGTGAACCCACGGACGACCTCGGCCGACGCCGCGTCCGGGGGTGCCCCCTCAACTGCCTTCGTGACCGCAACCCGCAGGCGACCAGCCGCGGGTCTCGTCTCGCGGGCGTCGCGGTCCGGCAGCAGGGCGGACAGGAGCAGGCCGAGGTCACCCACCGACCGGGCCATCGGGCCGACGGAGATGACGCTGGGGAGCATCGGCTTGCCCGGCGGCGGACCGATGTCGGCGGCCGGCACCAGTCCGACTGTGGTCCGCAACCCGAACACCCCGCAGCAGTGGGCCGGGTAGCGGATCGACCCGGCCACGTCGGTGCCCAGTTCCAGCGGGGTGAGCCGGGCTGCCAGGGCGGCCGCGGCCCCGCCGGACGACCCGCCGGGGGTGCGGGCCGGGTCGAGCGGGTTGACGCACTCGCGGGCCAGCGGCGGGCGGCACTGCCAGTCGAAGCAGGCGAACGGGACGGCCGTGCGGCCCATGATCACCGCCCCGGCCCGCCGCAGCCGGGCCACGACCTCGCAGTCGGCCGCCGGGCGGTAGAACCGCAGGTGCGGCAGGCCGAAGCTGGACCGCGACCCGGCGATGCGGAACCCGTCCTTGACCGTCATCGGGACGCCGTGGAGCGGGCCGAGCGGAACACCGGTGGCCGCGGCCCGGTCGGCAGCCTCCGCCTGGCGACGGGCCCCGGCCGGGTCGAGGGTAGCGATGGCCCGGACCCGGCGGTCGTGCCGGGCGATCCGGTCGAGGAAGGCCGCCGTCACGTCCGCGGACCGAAGCCGGCCGGACCGGATCTCCGCGGCGAGCCGGGTGGCCGGCAGACGGGTGATGTCCGGGGGGTGACCCACGGGCGGGGCTCCGAGGAGGAACGGGTCTGGAAAGGGGGACACGACGCCCTACCGGCTGCCTCAAAGATCTTTCGGGTACGCGATCCGGCGGTCCAAGTTTACTTTCTGCCACTCTGTCCTGTTACCCGAGGACTGAACGGCCCGCTCAGACGGTCGCGGAAGAAGCAGCACGTTCCCCGCCGTGCATCCGGGCCGTCATGTTCGCCTTCAGGTTGGGGACGCCGCGGGACTTCGCGAGCAGCTTCGGCAGGGACGACCCGCCGGGGAGGCCGCGGAGCCCCTTCCGCAGGGCCTGATCGACGTTGAACCAGCGCTCGCCTCCTATGCCCGGGATGGCCTGCTCGGGACACCGGCACGTCGGCCATTCGCCGTGGGTGGCGATGTGAGCGTCCGCCCAGGCCAGAATTTGACCCTCGGTCAACCTCGGCAGGCGGCCGACGTTCCGCACCCCGCGGTGCTCGGCGAGCAGGTCGAACAACGTCCCGCCGCCGGGGAAGCCCCGGAGCCCGCGGGCGATCGCCTGGATCACGTTGCCCCACGTCTCCCCGTCGGACCCCGGGATCACTTCCTGCCAGTGCTTCTGCTTCGGCCACTCCCCCGTGCGAGCGCGGAAGGCGTCCGCCCAGGTGAGCACCTGTTTCACTGACAGCGGCGGCAGGCCCGCTGGGTTGCGGACGCCGCGGTGTTCCGCGAGGACCTGCGGGAGCGACGATCCGCCCGGCAGCCCCCGCTGCCCGACGCGGAGGGCGGTGTCCACGGCCAGCCACGTCTCGCCGTTCGTGCCGGGGATGCCGCCGGGTTTCGTCTTGCAGTGCGGCCAGGTGCCGGTCTGCCGGTGGTACGCGTCCGCCCAGCGGAGGATCTGCGGGACGGTGAGGTGGGGAAGCCCCTTCTTGTTCCGCACCCCGCGCCGGGCCGCGAGCAGCCGGGCGAGGGAGGACCCGCCCGGCAGTCCGCGTGATCCCTTCTGCAGCGCCGAGTTGACCGCCGACCACCGCTCCACAAAGGACCCCGGCACCGTGCCCGAGTCCTTCCGTGGCCAGCGGCCCGTGCGGTCGTGGAAGGTGTCCGCCCACCCGAGGATCTGGTCCTCGGTGAGGGTCGGACGGGGCCAGAGCCTCCTTCGCTTCCGCCGGCGGCGCATCGACCGACTCCTCATGCTGACGAATGACGTGCCCTGGCCGTCCCAACAGGCCACCGCCCGGGCACTCTCCCGAACGCTACCCGGCCGGTCGAAGGGCACGCTAGCCCGCAAGCGAGCAGGCGACAAGCAGGACCCCACCACGCACGGCACCAGCGATCCAGACAGAGAGCACCGCCCGTCGCCCCCGCACGGCTCACACAGCGCGACAGGGTCGGCACCAACGCCGCTCCGCGAGAACATGATGAACAGCACACCCGATGCACCCGGGTGTGCGAACGGCCGCGCCGCCAAGGCTGCGGGAAACCCCGGCGGCCCAGGGCTTTCGCGGCGTTAACGGGCTGCAAACGGTCCGCCCCGCCCGGGCACGCAACGCCCGCCGGCCCCCGGACTTGGCGTGTGAACGCCGTTCGCCACACGGCGTTTGACTAGCGCCGCGGGGTGTGCTGAAATCACCCCATCACGTCAGAGCGGCCGGTACCGACCGGCCCACAGGGTAGAAGGCAGATCCTTTCGCTCCTCGACCGCACGCCTCAGCCTGCGGCCGGGGGGCGTGGTGCGATACGGTTTTGAGTAACGACAGATCGCCACCACCCCCGCCCGGCGGCCCGGTCATGTGACCGGGCCGTTCCTTTTCCCCCAAGCGGAGGACGGACGATGGCCAAGACGAACCTGACGCGGGCGAGCCGGGAGCTGTTCCGGCGGACGCCGGACGAGACGTTCCCGGACCTCGCCGCCCTGGAGGCCCACTGCCGCGACCGCAAGGCCCGCGGCACCGACCGGTGGCAACTGCCCGGGTCGGTCCGGCCGGTCGTGCACGACGGCGGGCTGAAACTCGCCCTCGGCACCGACGGGGCGTTCGAGCTGAACGACTGGAGCTTCGGTAACCTCTGCCGGCTGGCGGGGGTGGCCAAGGACACGGTCAACCGGCTCACCCCGGAGACCGCCGCCCGGGCGTTCGCCGAGACCCTGCCGACCGGCGGCAAGCCGGTCCAGGCCCTGACCGACGGCGGGACCGTCCGGAGCCTGCACGGCACCACCTACACGCGGCTGTGGGACGCCGAGTTGCTGGCCGCGGTGCGGGAGTTCGCGGTCGATTTCAGCCCGCCCCCGCCCGGCTGCACCGGCGGGACCGGCCTGTACGCCGGGGACCGGGACCTGTTCGTGTTCATGATCGACCCGGCCGGGTGGGTGGAGGTCGACGGGGAGGCGTTCGCCCCCGGGTTCTTCGTGTGGAACTCCGAGGTCGGGTGCCGAACCCTGGGCGTGCAGACGTTCTGGTTCCAGCAAGTGTGCCAGAACCACATCGTCTGGGACGCGGTCAACGTGGCCGAGGCGACCTGGAAGCACACCGCCCAGGTCGGCGACGCCCTCAACCAGATCCGGCGGATGCTCGACGCCCTGGTCCGCCGCCGCGACGAGCGGCGGGACGGGTTCGCCGCGGTCATCAAGAAGGCGATGAAGGAATCGGCCGGGGCGGACGCCGACGAGGCGCTCAAGCTCCTGGCCGGCGACGGCATCCCGCAGCAGCTCGGCAAGAAGGCGGTGGAGCTGGTCCGCGGACGCGGCCAGCGGTTCACCATCTTCGCGCTCGTGGACGCCCTGACCTCGCTCACCCGGGACATCCCCTACGCCGGGGACCGGGCGACGGTGGACGCGAAGGTGTCCCGCCTCCTGCGGCTGGTGGCCCCGGAGCCGGCGGTCACCGCTTCCGGGTCGGGTTCGACCACGGGGCGGTGGGCGACCCCGGAGCCGGAGGCCCCGGGGCTGGCGGCATGACCACGAACTGTGACAGGTTTTCATTCCCAGGGGTCCGGCTGGCTGCGAGGCGAGCCGGACCCCGCTCACGACGGAGGACGCGACGATGGCCAGGACGAAGACTGCCCCGCCCCGACCGGCGGAGGCCCCGACGACCACCCCCGAGACGCCCGCGACGGGGGACCGCCCGGTCCACGAGTTGCGGCTCGGGCGGGTCCGGTGCTCGGTCTGGAAGAACGAGTCCGACACCGGGCCGTGGTACAGCGTCAAGCTGACCCGGCTGTACAAGACGGACGACGGCTGGAAGGCGTCACCGAGTCTGAACCGGGACGACCTGCTGCCGGCCGCCAAGCTGTGCGAGGAGGCCGCCCTGTGGATCTTCCGCCAGCAGCAGCAACCGACCCCGGCCCCGGACGGCACCCCGCCGCCCGCGGACGGTGACGACATCCCGTTCTGAGTGTTCCCCACGGCCCAGGCACGGACGCCCGGGCCGGTTCTTGCGACGGTTCCTTCAGCACCCCGCCCCCCTTACCGATAACCCGAACCAGGGCCGGGGGCTCCGCCCCCGAGACCCCCGGGATTTTCCGAGGCATGGCTCCGGTGTTCGATGGACCGGGCCGTCCGCGACAACCGACGAAGGAGACCACCATGATCGCCCGCAAGAAGAAGACAAAGCCCACGCCCCCACCCCCGGCGATTCCGGCCGACCCCGGGCCGGCGAACTGGTTGGAGGAACTGATCGTCCCGCCCCTGATTCCGCTTCCACCCCCGCCGACGCCCACGGACCCCGAACCGGAGGACTGGTCGGAAGAGTTGATCATGCCGCCCCCGCCCCGCTCCCGGCCGCCGCGCGGCTCGACAGCGGTTGCCCGGATCCGGGCCGACCGGCTATGGTGGCGGCCCAGGAGACTACCATGACCCGCCCGAAGAAGACCCGGCACCCCGCCCCGAAGCCCGCCGTCGTCCCGGCGGACGCCGGGTACGACGCGTTCCGGACCGGGATCGCCGAGTTGCTCGACCAGGCCCGCGCCGCCGCCGCCCGGGCGGTCAACGCCGTGCTCACCGCCGCCTACTGGGAGGTCGGCCGGCGGCTCGTCGAGCACGAACAGCACGGACAGACCCGGGCCGGGTACGGGGACGCCCTGCTCGCCCGGCTGGGGACCGACCTGTCGAGGACGTTCGGCCGCGGGTTCTCGGCCCGCGGGCTGCGGAAGATGCGGGCGTTCTACCTGGACTGGGAGATTTGGCCGACACCGTCGGCCAAATTCGCCGCCCGGGTCCGGCTCCCCGTCGCGGAGCAACCGTCGGGTGTACCGGCCGTCCCGACCCCGCCCGGAATGGCCGGCCTGATCGACGCGTTCCCGCTCCCGTGGTCCCATTACGTCCGGCTGATGTCGGTCGAGGACCCCCACGCCCGGGCGTTCTACGAGGAGGAGGCCGTCCGCGGCGGGTGGTCGGTCCGCCAGCTCGACCGCCAGATCGCCACCCAGTTCTACGAGCGGCTCGCCCACTCCCGGGACAAGGCCGGGATGCTCCGCCGCGGCCGGGAGCCGAAGCCCGGGGACGTGGTCGCCGTCACCGACGCCGTCCGCGACCCGTACCTGCTGGAGTTCCTGGACCTGAAGGACGAGTACGCCGAGACCGACCTGGAGGACGCCCTCGTCAAGCACCTGGAGCAGTTCCTGCTGGAGCTGGGCAACGGGTTCGCGTTCGTCGCCCGGCAGAAGCGGATCCTGATCGACACCGTCTGGTACAAGATGGACCTGCTCCTGTTCCACCGGCGGCTGAAGGCCCTGGTCGTCCTGGACCTGAAGGTGGGGAAGTTCACCCACGCCGACGCCGGGCAGATGAACCTGTACCTGAACTACGCAAGGGAACACCTGACCGAGCCGGGGGAGAACGACCCGATCGGGATCATCCTGTGCTCGGAGAAGAGCGACACCGTCGTGAAGTACGCGATGGGCGGGATCAACGCCCAGGTGTTCGCCTCCCGCTACCTGACCGCCCTGCCGCCGGCCGAGGAGCTGCGGCGGGAGGTCGAGCGCACCCGCCAGGCCCTGGCCGCCCGGCCGACCCCGGCCGGCGAAAACTGACCGGGTTACCCACAAGATTCGCTGCGTGGCTCCGGTCGGCCCCGCCCCGCTCACCCGTGGATACCCCGGACCGGCCCGCCCCCGTCGGCGTGAAGGGTGCGGGTGTTTGAAGGCACACCTCGCAAAGCCTGAACAACCGAAGGACCCCGACGGGCGTTGCCGTCCGCCGGGGTCCCGACGCGTCCATCGACGCACCGTCGGCCCGGCTATCCCTCGGCGGGTTGCGTCCCCGCAGAGCCCGCCTCCGTTTCACCGGGCGATCCCAGCGTAGCACGGTCCCGGGGGGCCACACAAACCGCCGGAATCCGGCCGGATTCCGGCCGGGGACCGGCCGGCTGGCGGGTGCCCCGCGGCAACCCCGTCGAACCGCTTGCGATCGTTGTCCGAAGTGTGGCAGGCTGCCGGGTGACGGCCGGGCGGACCCCGGCCGGCTGACGGACCACACGGAGGACCATGACCACCACGATCGCCATCACCCAACAGAAGGGCGGGGTCGCCAAGACGACCACCGCCATCCACCTCGCCGCCGGCCTCGCCAGGGCCGGCCACCGGACCCTGATCATCGACCTCGACCCGCAAGGCCCGGTCGCCCCCGGGCTCGGGGTCAACCCGCCGGCCGACCTGATCCCACTCGCCGACGCGGTCGCCGCCCGGCGGCTCGCCGAGGTGATACTCCCAGCCCCGACGGCGAACCTGTTCGTCGCCCCCGGCGACCCCGGCCTCGACCCGGCCGCGTTCGCCCGCCTGCCGCACCGGGCGACGGCCCTCCGGCTGGCCCTGTCCGACCTGCGGGCCGACTACGACGCGGTGGTGATCGACACCCCGCCGAGCCTGGACCTGGTCACCCTGAACGCCGTGATGGCGGCCGACCGGGCGATCCTGCCGTGCGACGCCGACGCCGAGTCGGTCAAGAGCCTGGAGCGGACGTTCCGCGCGGTCCGCACCTACCTCCAGCACCGCCCGGAGGTGGACCCGGCCGGGTTCTGCCGGGTGGTCGTCACCCAGGTGGACCCGCGGCGGCGGGTGCTCAACGACTGGCTCGACGCCCAACTCGCCCCGCTCGGGGACGCCGTGTTCCGGACCAACGTGCACAAGTCGGAGGCGTTCCCGAAGGCCCGGGCGAACGGGGAGACGGTGTTCGACTACGCGGCCCGGCACCCGGCCGGTACGGCCACTCGTGCGGCAGGCGAACTGACCGGGTTAACCGAGGAGGTGATGGCACATGAGTAACCGCGAGCAGATCCGCACCTCCGTCCCGCTCGCCGCCCCGCGGCGGGCCGACACCGCCGCCCGCGCCGCCGACCTGCTCGGCGGCCATAACCTACCCGGTTGTCAGGAGCCGTCTGCCGGGACGTGCAAGCTGACGACCCGGGTGCGGACGGACCAACTCGACTGGCTCCAGGAGCAAGCCCGGACGTATCACCGCCGGCACCCCAGGGCCCCGAAACTGACGATCGAGGAGCTGGTCCGACTGGCCATCGACCAGTTGCGGGAGGCCCCGCACCTGGACAACCTGATCGGCCGCTACCGGTGCGGGTGAGTGCCGGGGTTCGTGCTTTCGGTCCCGGACACCCGGAGGGCGTTCGTGCTTTCGGTCCCGGGGCCGGGCATACGGTTCGTGCTTTCGGTCCCGAACCGACTGGTAACCGTCCGGCATCCCAAGCGAACCGGGCACGGAAAGAGAAGAATGAATAAAGATCAATGCAATAAACGGGGCGGGGCGGAGCCGGTCGGCGACGTGCTCGCCCGCCTGATGGCGAAGGTTCGAAAGGGCACGCTTGAAGTCGGGCCGGAGTCCCCCGCGACCGAGCCGACCACCGACCCGGTTGTTGTCCCCGCAAGCCCGCTGTCGCACACCCGCCCGGCGGTGTACGACTTCGACCTGGCCGAGTTCCCGCTGTTCTCGTTCGCCAAGCGGCCGGCCCGCGACCGGCACGCCCCGCTCACACACACCGACACGATCCGCGGCAAGGACGGCCGGCCGGTCGCCCGCACCTGGACCGCCTACCCCGGCCGGCTCGGGGTCGGCGGGGCGACCGCCCACGCCCTGCTCTTCGACCTGCTCCAGCTCTACGCCGAGCAGGGCGGCCGGGCCCCGGCCATCCAGTTCGGCACGCTGCGGTCGCTGTTCCTCCGCCGCGGGGAGCGGAACCCGTCGAAGAAGGATTACGACCGGATCCGACGGGACTTTGCCGTCCTGCGGGGGTATGACTTCAGTTGCAGGAACGCCTACTGGGACGCCCACCGCCGCGCCTACGTGGACATGGACTGGCGGCTGTTCGGGGCCGTCCGGTACTTCAAGGCCGGGCCCGGCGACGGGGCGGGGGAGCGGCCGCATGGACAAATTGAACTGAGCCCCACGTTCCGGGCCGCGCTGCACGCCCGCGGGCTCTTCCGGCTCGGGTTCGAGGGCGAGCTGTTCCACCGGCTACCGCCGCTCGCCCAGCGGCTGGCGGTCTACCTCGCCAAGATGTTCACCTACCAGACCGTCCACCGCCGCCGGGTCGCGGACCTGGCCCGGGTACTGCCGGTCGAAACCCGCTCGCCCGCCGACGCCCGGAAAGTACTCGGCCGGGCGGTGGACCGGTTGCTGCGTGCCGGCCTGCCAATTCTGGCAGCACACCGGGCCGAGCGAGGCCCCGACGGCACCTGGTGGGCGGTCTTTCGGCGAGGCGAGGGGACTGCACGCATCCCGGCCGCCGCGGCACGCCGGTTGGGGCAAACTCACTACCAGGTGGAGCGGATCATCGCCGCCGTGGACGGCGAGTCCGGTCGCCGCTGGTGGACGCTGTGCGTCGAACGGCTCGGTACCGGGCCGGTCGATCGGGCCATCGGGCTTCTCAAGGAAGCCCAACGGGCCGGCCGGGTGGAGAACCCGGGCGGGCTGCTGACCAAGATCCTCAAGGACATCGCGGTAGAGGCCGGTGTCCGGCTAACCGTCTGACGAAACAACGGGATACCCGATTTAGCGGCTAAATCGATACGTGCCTCGTTGATTAGCTATGTGACCGGCAACGGCCCCGACGGGATGGCCTCGTCCTAGGTATCGGCTTTGGTGGTGTTGACCCTCAGCGTCGTTCCGTCCGCGGCGGATTGGACCGTGTTGCCGCCGGTATTCGGGGTGTGCGTGACGATCACCGCCACGTACATTGACGGCTACCATCCACCTCGTTCAACTATCCTTCCAAACACCTTTCGCGCACTCCGGCGTGTCCGGTGTCAGGGCCTAGGTTCCGGCCGATGCCGCCTGCTTCACTCAACACATTCGAGTCGTTCTTCCGTGCCGCGACCGTCGGCACTGACCCGTACCGCTACCAGACCCGCCTCGCCGAACAGAATCCGCTCCCCGATGTCCTCGACGTGCCGACCGGCCTCGGCAAAACGGCCGCTGTCGTCCTGACCTGGCTGTGGCGGCGGCTCGGTGATCACGCTCTCTCACGGCCGCCCCGCCGGCTGGTGTACTGCCTGCCGATGCGGACACTGGTCGTGCAGACCGAGAGGGCCGTCCGCAGTTGGATCGACAACCTGCGGGTGGCTGGCTGTGTTCCGCGTACTCCCGCCGTTCACGTCCTCATGGGCGGCGAGCCGGCCGACGACTGGGACGTTCACCCGGAGAGAGAGGCCGTCCTCGTCGGCACACAGGACATGCTCCTGTCCCGGCTGCTGAATCGTGGGTACGGGGTGCGAAGCCGGTATCGCTGGCCGATGCACTTCGGCCTGCTCGGGAACGACTGCCTTTGGGTCATGGACGAGGTGCAGTTGATGGGCTCCGGGCTGGCGACCACGGTCCAGGTGGACGCCTTCCAGAAGCACTACTGGAAGCCCGCCAAGCTGTGTCACTTCCTCTGGATGTCAGCGACGCTCGGTGACTCGCTCTTTGGCACGCGGGATCGACAGGATCATGGCATCGGCAAGATCGAGCCGGACAGACGCTTCGACCTGAAGCCCGCAGAGAAGAACGAACCGGCTGTCAAGACACGGATCAAAGCCCACAAGTCCATCGAGTTCTGGAATCCGCCGACAGGCCGAGGGGCCGACCGCACGGAAGCACTGGCCAGGGCCATCCACGCCAACCATCAGGCCGGTCGGCTGTCGCTCGCCATCCTGAACACGGTTCCCGTCGCCCGCGACCTGCACCGGGCCATCTGCGAGAACTCCTCGTCAACTTCGACGCCTCCGCCGGAAACGGTACTGCTCCATAGCCGATTCCGCCCGACCGACCGTCAACGACAGATGGATGGCCTCCAGAGGTTCCTCGACCGCGTAGACGGGAAGACCGGGGCCGCCGAGGGGCATCCCGGCCTGATCGTGGTTTCGACCCAGGTGGTCGAGGCCGGGGTCGATATTTCGAGCGTTCGCCTCTGGAGCGAGGTGGCCCCGTGGCCGTCCGTGATTCAGAGACTCGGCCGCCTGAACCGGGAGGGACTACAGCCCGACGCAAGAGCCTGGTTCTGGATGCCTGGTGAGAGCGGCGAGAAGGACAACGAGAGCGGGGCACCGAACGAGAAGCGGGTCGGGCCGTATCAAGGGTCGGACCTGAAAACCGCCCGTCAGCTTCTGGCGTCGCTCCGCGAGAAGATGGGGGACGATCCGGCCGAGTACCGGCCGGCCCTCGACGCCGTGCTCGACACGGCGGAGAGTAAGGTGGCCCTGAAGGTCGAGTACGACGCGGTGATCCGCCCGCACGATTTCCTGGAGCTGTTCGAGACCGAGCCCGACCTGGCCGGCGGGTTCACCGATGTCTCGCCATACGTCCGCAGCCATGACCGGAACGTCGATGCCCAGGTCTTCTGGCGGAGTACCCGCGTCCCGACGATTGATGAACCGGCTCCGGTGGCGGACGAACTCTGCCCCGTCCCGTTCTACTCCCTCCAGATGTTCCTGAAGGGCAGCAAGTGGCCGGCCCGGATGTGGAACCCGGAGGCGAGGGATGGCGAAGGCAGTTGGGAGGCACGCCGGTGGGGCGATGTCCGACCGGGCATGACGCTCCGCCTCTGGACCGGGCAGGGCGGGTACTCGGCCGACCTCGGCTGGACGGATGATCCGAGGGACAACAAGATCGCCCCCGTCACCGCCGCCGGCCGACCACCCGAACGGCTGGTCGGGGATTCGGCAAGTCGCGGCCCGCACTGGGTGTCGCACCCCGACCACACCGACGACGTGATCGCGGAGACGGAACATCTCGTCGCGGAGCTTGAACTGGCCGACGAGCCGGGGACGGCCGCGTTGCCCGTTGCGGCCCGCTGGCACGATGTGGGCAAGGCGTCCCCGCGTTGGGAGCGGGCCGTGGGCGTGTACCTGAACGCCTTGCGAGAGAAGGTCAGCAACTGCCCTCTCCGTGCGGACACCCTGATCGAACGGCTGCTCGACGGGTTCGCCACGCAGCTCGACATGCCGAGCGGAGGCCCCTGGGCCAAGTTCCCGGACGTGCGTGAGATGGCCGGGCGGGAGCAGTTGTCGTCGGAGCAATGGTCCGACATGCAGCGGGCCCTCTACGTCCGCTTCCGGCCCGGCTTCCGCCACGAGGCGATCAGTGCCCTGGCCGCGTGGCAGAATTGGCAGCAGGGGAACGGCACGCCGCTCACCGGGCTCGCCGTCTACCTCATCGCCTCGCACCACGGCAAGGTGCGGACGGTACTGCGGGCGACGGGCAAGCGGGACGCCACGTTCGGCGTCGAGGAGGGGGAGCAGTTCCCCGGCTGGGGCGAGTTGATCCCTGGGCCACTTGCCCTGCCGACCGGGGCCCGCCGGTTCGGAGCCGAGGGCGAATGGTCAGAGGATGGGAAGGTGTTCACGGCCCGCTGGGGCCGCTGTACATCGTGGGCGGCTCTGGTTGCTGCTTTGCTCGGTGATCTGCCTGGGAGCAACGTCCCCAGCATTACGCCTAGTTCGGCCAGCGGTGAAACGGATCGTGAAGTGACGAACCTGGGGCCGTTTCGTCTGGCGTACCTAGAAACCGTGCTTCGGGCGGCGGACGCACGGGCCAGTGTCCGACCGGGCAGGGGGAAACGGCCATGACCGGCTCGCTCAACGTGTTGCCGTTCCCCGGCATCCACCCGGACACCCTCGGCCACTACCTGTCCGGGCTCGGACTCCTTGCCGCCGTTGGGCAGCGGTGGCCGGACGTACGCGGCTGTTGGCGGGATCGCCGGTTCGTTCTCCTCCACGAATCGCTGACCGAGGAGGAGGTTCGAGAGTATCTGCTCGCCCACAGCCAGTGGAAACCGATCCGGTACGAGCGGTGGTGGGACAAGGTCCAGTCGGCCGACACGAAGGCCAAGGGGTCGTCAGCGGTCAGGCGGGAACGGAACGTCCGTTCGATTCCGGAAGTACGGATCTTGGAGGCCCACATCGTCGGGGCCGGGAGGAACCAGTTCAACCCGATCTTCGGTGCGGGCGGCACCCTCGGCCAGAGGAAGTTCGCAGCCGTCCACGACGAGTGCCTCAAGAAGGCTCGACCGACGATCAAGCCACCAAAGGAGGCAAGTGCCTCCGCGAAGAAGAAGCCGCCGAAGCCGGCCAAGAGCAAGGCCCAGCTCGACGCCGAGGCTTGGTTGGGGGCCGCCCTGGCGGGAACGGATGACGTTGAACTCCCCAGTATCGCGGCATCCGGGACGTGGTTCGTCTTCGCGAACAAGTCGTTCAACACCGGCCAGGACTGGTTCCGGGAGGGCCGGCTGTCGCCCTGGTCGTACCTGTTGGCGGTCGAGGGGGCCTTCCTTCTGGTCGGCGACGTGAACCGCCGGTTGGGGGCCAAGGCCCGCCCCTACGCGGTGTTCCCGTACATCTGCGACCCCGCCCAGCCTACCACCGCCGGTGAGGTCGGCATGCTGAAGGGGGAGTTCTGGGCCCCACTCTGGGATAACCCGGCCACCCTGGCTGAGGTGCGGCACCTGCTGCGGCGAGGTCTGGCGAAGGTCGGCAGCCGTTCGGCTCACGCCCCGGCCGAGTTCGCCGTCGCAGCACTGGGGGCGGGGACCGATGCCGGGGTCGCCGAGTTCGCCCGATTCGAGCTGCGCCAGACAACCAGTGCGAAGGTGTACGAGGCGGTGCCGCGTGAGCACGTCGCCGTGGCCCGGCCTGGGGCGGCCGGGGGGCCGGAGCGACTGGCGGCGGCTGAACTGCTTGCTCAATTGATCCCGTGGATGAACCGCCTGCCCTACGAGCCTCGCAAGTCGGACCAGAAGGGGAAGTTCCGTGGGTTACGCGGCCCCGTGGAGGCGGCTGTCGTCCGCGTTAGCGAGGCGGTCGGGAGACAGGATGAGCCTGAACGGTGGCGGCGTCTGCTACTCGAACTGTCCCGCCAGCAGGCCCGCATCGACCGGAACAAGGCGTTTCGGGAAAAGTTGCCGCCGATCCCACGGCTGAAGCCGGGCTGGTTCGAGCGGGCGTGGCCAGCAGGTTCGTTCCCTGACGAAATCGCGGTGGCCCGGTCGATTGCTTCCGTCGGTGCCGGGACGCCTTCACCACTGATCATGAACGTGTTCGGGGTCCAAGGTGAAGGTCGGAACGTCTACAACTTCGCTCCCGGCGAGCGGCCGGCTCAGGTCGTCTGGGACGAAGGGCAACCGACGCGGGTTCTCGGCCAGGTTCTCCGGCGTCGGCTAATTGACGCCGAGCCGGGGAAACCTCTGCCGGTCGGCGGGCCGTGCGGGGCTCCCCTTGAAGCGGTGGGGCGGCTCCTCATCGGTGATCTCGACATGGAGATGATCGCTGACTGGGTTCCGGCCCTGGCCGTCATCGACTGGAACGGGGTGCGAGTCGCCCCGTCGGCCAGCCGGCAACGGTTCGCCGGGGAACTGCTTCTCTGGGGGCTGTTCCGCCCGATCTTCCATGAGAACCCGTATCGTCTGTTCGGCTGGCTCCCGGACGCCCCCCGGCCGGCCCTAGCCCGCCGAATCCTTCACCTGATCCTGGCCGGTAATACGGATGAAGCGATCAGGGCTGCCAAGAGTCACTACCGGGCTGCCGGCCGTCGGGTCGTGGACGTTCCGGCCGCCGTGACCAGCGGGGACGACGTGCCGACACGCCTGGCCGCCGCCCTCCTGATCCCGGTCGCCGACCGGAACATCCGGGACGGGCTGACCCGCTGGCTGTTCCCCCAAAAGCTCACCACCGCATGAGGAGGTTCCTGTGGCCGATGCCGTGACGCTCGACTCGCTGCTGTCCGAACACAAGCTGCTCGATCCCGACGGCCCGGTGTGCCTGATCGTCCATGCGACGATGGGGATCGCTGCGGGCCTCGACCGCTTCCAGCCGGCCGGGTTCCCTGAGATCGGGCACGTCATCTACGACGCCCCGCGAGACGCCGGGCGGTCCGAGAAGGTGTGCATCGTGGACAGCCCGGCCAGCATGGCCAACCACCTCGAACAGGTCTGCCTGGCCGGCGAGAACGACCCGTCCCTGCACGACGACCTGAACGGCCTCCCGTATGTGAAGTGCGTCACGGACCAGGGGCCGCAGGTGTCAGACGTGCCGCCGGCCCGGCTGGTCGCGACCACCCTGACGGAGGGGCACCGGCTCGCCTCCGACTACTTCCTCGACGGCCATCGCCTGGGCGCCGATGGTAAGCCCGTCGATGCTACCTTCCGGGACGAACTCCGGAGCGAGTTCGGGGTCATCGAGGTGAAGAAGGACAAGACGTACTTCATCACCCCCGATGCGTGGTGGACGATCTACAAGACCCTGTTCCAGTACGACCCGAACTCGCTGGTTCACGGGGTGCTGTTCGCCAAGGAGCAGATCAAGGTGAGCAGGTTGCTGACCGCCCACCTGGAGGCGTTCGGGGCGGCCCGCGTGGGCCGGTCGGGGGTGAAGTTCGACCGGCTGGGTAAGACCACGTCCGGGCAGCCGATCTTCGCGGTGGACGAGGAGACGGCCAGGGAGATCAAGGCCACGTTCATCATCGACCTCGCGATGCTCCGCTCCTACGGTCGCAAGCAGGGCCAGGGGGACGCCGCGAACGTGCTGGGGCTGACACCGCAGCAGAAGAAGTTGCTCCTGGCCTTGTCGCTCTGGAAGGTCCGGGAACTCCTCCGCCGAACCTTCTCTTACCGCTCCGGGTGTAAGCTCAGGATGCAGTCGGTGGTTCTCCGCACCGACGACCAGAAGGACACGGAGTCCATCGCCACCCAGTTGCCCCTCGTGGACATGTTGGCCGCCATCACCGACGCGGGCTTCACCGCTGAGGAGCCTCGCGTCACGCCCGTGTATTACCCGTTCGGCGACCTGTTCAAGCCGAGCCGGGATGAAACCCCGGCTGCCGGTGGCGAGGACGAGGCCGAGGCCAGCGACGAGAGCGAGGTCTGACATGCCACTCGTCCTTGAGCAGTCGTTCCCGCTGGGGCGGTTCCACGCGACCCGCTGGAACCAGAACCCGTTCGAGGATCCGCACGGGGAGTGGCCGCCCTCGCCGTGGCGGTTGTTTCGTGCCCTGGCGGCCCGGTGGTTCCAGTACGTCCGTGAAACTGGGGAGGCAGCCGGGCTGACCGAGGATGAACTGCGGGCCAAGCTCGCGAGGGAAGTGCCGTTGTCAAAACTCGCGAGGGAGGTGCCTGCGTTCGTTCTTCCCGACGCTACTTGGCGGGGAGCGGCGATCCGCCAGTACCACCCGCTCGGCCTGGAGGAGCAGTACAAGTACCGGAAGGTGCCGGGGGGAGGGAGCGTCCTCGACTACAGCTTCAAGCAGGTCGGCACGACGCTGGTCCAGGATCACTATCGTGCCGTCCCGCCGGACCACTCGATCCTCTGGGTGTGGGAAGCCGCCGACCTGTTGTCGGCGGAGTCGGCCCTGCTGGGTCTGCTGCTCCGGCGTGTGATCTACTTCGGCCGGGCGGAGAGCCACTGCCGGTTCCGCATCATCGACGGCGAGGGTGTTACTCCGAACTGCCGCCTGTCCGCTGCTGTGGGGGCTGGCAACCCCGTTCTCGTGCCGGTGCCCGGGACTGACCTGAACTTCGGTTCGTTGCTGGCGAATACCGACAGCAGCACGCTGAAGTCTCGTCGTATCCCGGCGGGCACGGCGTGGTACTACGCCGCGATCCCGCCCCGGCCGGTGGCTCGGCAAGCCCGTCCGGTTCGTCGCCGGCACCCGGATGGCTTCCGCGTCCTCCAGTTCGCGGTCGGGGGACGGGTCTACCCTCCCCTCGCACACTGGGTCAAGCTGACCGAGCGGTTCCGCGACCGCGTCATCCGGGAACGCTGCCGCCAGTTGACCGGCCAGCATGACGCCGGTTACGCAGACTTGAACCCGGCACAGCGGGACCAACTCCGCCTGATCCGGGGCCTCGATGGCGATGGCGGGCGGGTAGACGGCCACGCGACGGCCTTCTTTGCCCTGATCCCGGACGCCGACGAGCAGCCGACTCGCTTGCTGTGCTGGCGGGAAACCCCGTTCACCGACGACGAGATCGACGCCTTCCTCGCCGCCGCGGAGTACCCCTTCCGATGGGAGTACGGCAGCGACGACTGGCAGGTCCGGTTGGTCCCGCTCCCGTTCTCGGTGCCACGACCAGCGGGGTGCTGGGGGCCGGGGCGGGTCTGGGAATCCGTGACTCCGTTCGTCCTCCCGGCCGGCCGCCGCCGGGTGCGGGGGAACGGCAGGCCGAGAGCTGGGGAGACGCCCGAGGAGTGCCTCCGCAAGCTTGTGGTGCGGTTCGGCCTCCCCGAGCCGCGGGTGGAACTTATTTCACCCGAGCCAGTGTGGGTGACGATCCACGAGACGCCGAACGAGCGAGGACGACGGGCCAGTGAGCGGGGGACGCGGATGCGGCCGGGCTACCGCTTACGCCTCACCTTCCTGGACTCCATGGCCGGCCCCCTCTGTGTCGGGCACTCCTGTCACTTCGGCCTCGGACTGTTTGTGCAGGGATGACTCGGAAAAACTGTTCGCCGACATCCGCCGCAACGCGAAGAAGATGGCGGACCTGACGACAGCGTCCGTCTACCACCACAGGCCTGGGACGAACACCTTCGACTTCATCCGGACCGAACCGGAAGAGGTGTTCGACCGCTTGGCGTGCGAAGGGTACTTTGACGGGACGGCACAACACAAGGGGTGCTGAGGTGCTGCTCCTGAAAAGGACCGGCGGCGCATGCGTGGTCTGAAGGGCCGTGGGGACGGCGACCGGGGCTGAGTCAGCAGCGGCCAACTCAGTGTCCGAGACAGCAATCGGGCGGGGGCAGCCTCGGCCTCGGCCCCGACACGCTCTCCGGCGAGATCCGCCGCGACGCGAAATGGATGCGAGTCGCTGACATCGTTTGCTACGGGAATACTATGCTCACACTTACGACGCCCGACCTTCGCCTATTCTGGGCCGCCTACGACCCGCTCGATCTGGCGAGCGGCAGCATTGACGTGTTGGGGCTCCAGAGCGGGTACATCGCGCTCGCGAACAAGTTCTTGCCTGGCTTCACCACGGTGACCACGTCACCGCGGTACGTCTCGATGCTGTGCGCGGCGGTCGGGGCGGCGGAGACGGCTTTCCCCGGTGTTGGGGATTCGGGCGTCCGGCTCCGGCAGACCAGACTGGCCGCGGTCAAGTCCTACGAACGGGCGTGGGCGCTGGCGTGTGGCCTCGCCGCGACCGAGGCCACGATCGGCGACAAGGCCACTGACGGGCTCCGAGGCGTTCAGTATGTGCGTCGCCGGTTGAGTGAACTCGCCGGGGGGCAGAAGTCGATCCGCACCAGCTCGTTCAACCTTCTCGCCAACCAGGTCCGGTACGGGGGGATCGGTGCGTATTCGACCCTGCTCGAAGACTGCCACCTCGCTTCGATGCGATCGGTCGCTTCGCGCCCGCTCGGGACTCAACTGGCCGAGTCGTTTCCCCGCCCTGACGACTTGGCGGTGTGGGATGAGGACAAGCCGCTCCCCATCGACGCCCTGCGGGAGTGGGGGTCGAGGTGCCATCTGGGCCAGTACAGCCGGGAGGAAGGTCGCTGCCTCGCCACTGCACTGCGGGGCGGTGAAGAGGGCGGGTGGGAGGATGACGTCCGCTGGGCGTCGCTCCGGATGTTGGCGTCCTCCGCAGACGACGGTGACGAAGCGGTTCTGCTCGATCGGATGCTGGAGGCGATTCGCCGCGGAGACTTCGAGCGGCTGAAAGCGCCGGCACAGTGCCTGCGGCAGATCGAAGCGACGCTCGTGCTGATCCGCCCGTATGAAAGGTTGTCCCAGGCCGTCCAGTTCCTGTTCGACGCGGTGCGGGCTGCCGCCACAGACGAACCCGAAGTACGTCTTGATTCCCTCGCTCCCACCCCCACGTGCGCCTCGGCGTGCGCGGGTGCCCGGAGCGCCGCTTCGAGACTCACCGCTGCCATCGAGGAGGCCGGGGAACTTCACGCACAGTCGGTACACGATGTCCGGGGGGCGTTCGTCGAGGCCGGTGTCGTGGCGCTTGCGGAGTCGATTCGCGGGACATCCGGGGCTGTTGAGCTGCTCGGCCTTATACTCGACAGACACCGCGACGTGCAGCAGGGCAAGTTCGACCGCGGCGAGCAGAAGGCGGCCTGGGTCAGGCGCGAGACGGCCGGTGGTCCCGTCCGACTCACTGCCCAACGGCATCAACTCCCCCGATCCGGCCGGTACGACGGCTGGGAGCAGATCCCCTGGCACCCGTACCGGACCTTCGGGGCGCGGCGCTTCGTGCGCGCGTGCGGGATTCATTAGGGGAATCGATGGCGAAGAAACCCACAACGTCTGTTCAAAACCTCCTCGACGCGGTCCGGCCGGCGGAAGCGGACGGCCCGCTCCGGTCGGCAGTTCTCTCGACGTACGGTCTGGGCCTCGACCAGCCGAACTTCTTTGAGCACGACTTCCTGCCCACCATGCTCGGGCTCGGCGGCGTCCGCGACCGCGGGTACGTGGCTCCGGTCACGTTGGAGCGGAAGTTGGCCGAGACGTACTGCGCCCTGGTCTGTGACGCGCATGCCCTGGCGGATGGTGTGCGGCCCAGTCTGCGGATCGACGTGATCTCGATCGCCCGCCCGCGCCACCACGCCAAGGTCGTGTTGATCCACCGCCACCGCCTCGTTCGCGTCGTCGTCTCGTCGGCCAACCTTACGCACGCAGGGTATCGGAGCCAGCGCGAGGCAGTGGCGGTTCTGGACTTCCGACCGGACGGGGGACTTCCCGCGTCGATCCTCGACGAGTTGGTCCGCGGGTGGCTCGCAAGTCTCGGCGATGCCGCGACCGGCCCACTTCGCTCCGCGCTTGATAACGCGGCCGCCGCCGCGGCGAACTGGCCGACCCGGTTCGCGAACGGCTCGCTGCCGGGCGTCCAGGTTGTATTCGGCGGTGGGCCATTACCACTCTGGCGGCAACTGGTGAACGCGTGGCCGCGTGGGGAACCCGTGTTGACCTGGCGGGTCTGTTCGCCGTTCTGGCCGGGTGCCGATTCGCAGGCCACGCCGTTCGAGTCGATCGCCGAGGCGCTGCGCCAGCGCGAGGCTTCACTGGAGCAGACCGAGATCGAACTGATCTGCCCAGCCGACGTCGCGGGCGAGCGAGCCCGACCCGTTTTTCCCTTCGCACTACTCATCGGTCTCCGGGACCGGCGGTTCCCGGTGGCGCGCGGCCGCCTCGTGCCCGCTCGCTTGGAGACGCTGGACGACGAGGTGCCGGACCGCAAGGCCGAAGGTCACCGGGCACTCCATGCCAAGTGGGTCGTACTCTGCGGCCCCAGGACGGCCGTCGCTCTGCTCGGGTCCGCTAACTTTACCAACATGGGTCTCGGTGTCGCGACCGGTGCCAACATCGAGGCGGGGGTGTTGCTCACGTGTCCGGTTGGGATGTTCCGGGAAAGTGACTGGCGGCCGCCACTCGTCGAAGCCGGGGCGGTCAACTGGGCCACCTGTGCCAGCCACTCCCTGGTGCCCCCACCGGCCGAGCCCGACGACCCGGTTGAATGGCCGGCGCACCTCCGGCGGGTTGATCTCGACATCGACTGGGGACGCGGACCGGACCCGGCCGGCACCTTGAACCTCTCGTTCGTCGAGGACTCGTTCCTCCCGACAGCCATCCTCGATCCGGGCGAAGGAGTGGATGCGGCGTCGGGCGAGCTCACGCGGATCGACACGTTCCCCGATGCGGACGGAGGGGCGGTCTCCATTCCGCTCGACCCGGCGGCGGTTCGCCGTCTGCTCGTACGCCGCGCGGTGCGGGTCCGGTGGGGAGAGCTGGCTAGGCTCGCGGCGTACCCGATCAACGTCCTCGACGCCGCCAAGGCGGGTCTGCCGAGTGTCCTCGGAGCACGCCCCGACGAGCAGCAGTTGCTGGCCTACTTCCACGGCCGCATCGGCGAGGACGACCTGCTCATGATCCTCGAACAGCGGGCGCGGCAATTAGCCGACGGCGTGGGAGCCGGGGCAGACGAGTCCCCGCCGGCGGACCTCCAGAACTACCTGATCCGCGAGTTCGTCGAGAGCCTGTATGGCCTTGAGGATACGCTGAAAGCCGCACTGTACTCGCCGCGTGCGCTGGAGACCGCACTCTTGGGCGAGTTCAGCCCGGCGGCCCTGGCCGAGCGGGTGCTGACGGCACTTCGAGCGGGACGCCGCTCGGCGACGGCCGCGGCCTTCCAGTTCACCGAGCTAGTGCGGGTCGTTACCGGTCTTCCGCTGGGAACCAGCGAAGCCGATCAGACGGCACTTGCCGAGGTTCTGGAGCGGGCCGTCGATCGGCTGACTGGATTAGTCTCCCAGGCCGGCAACCTACCGTCATTCGCAAGCGCGATCCGCGACCCGCACTTCGCTGCCTATGTTCGGGCGTCGCTACCGCGCGAGTTCGCTACGCGGATTCTCTCGACGGCCGGTGAGCCCCAACCATCGATCGAGGAACCGCGCGAGGAGCCCACCCATGACCCTGCGTCTTGACTCGGCACTCGACCTCGGGCGCGACTCCGAACGGATGACCCCGGAGGACACGCGGCGGCAGGTCGCAACGGCCAACTGGCTACTCAAGGCTTTCTCGGAACCGCTCACCGGCCGTCGCGAAGTCCAGCTCCTGGCCGACGAGGTCGGGCTGGGGAAGACGTTCGTCGCCCTGGCCGCGGCATACAGCCTACTCCGCACCGTCCGGACACAGCCCGAGGTCGCTGAAGAGAAGGGGTTGGGCAAGTGCTACCGGGCAGCGGTGGTCGTCGTCCCGTCCGGTAACCACGCACTGGCCCGGAAGTGGCACCAGGAGGTCGAGGCCCTGCGGACGCGGTGTTCGACGGACCCGAAGGAAACGGCCTGGTTCCATTCCCGCGTCTGCGACAACGCCTACGAACTGGTCGAGGGGTTGCGACGCGCCTCCGACCTGCGCCGGAACGCGAGAAAGAACCCCTGCGTTTTGATCTGCACCGCCAACGTCTTCAGCAAGAAGGTCCCGGACCTCGGGGAACGCCTCCGTTTCCTGGCCGCGTGCCTGTTCCGCTGGTGGGGGAACAAACTCAGCATACACGAGCGGTTCCGGATCGTGACCCGCGCGGCCGACGTCCGCGGCTTCTCCGGGTGGGCACAGTACGCCCGGCGCGTCGGGACGGCCGACTACGAGGTGGACCTGTGGAACTTCCGGGACCACGAGGACTACCTCTCCTTCACGGAGCGGCAGCGGTGGAACTGGCCCGAGGACCTCGAGCGGCTGTACGAGCAGGCCCCGTTCTCCTTCTCGAACGTGGCCGACGCCCTCGACTCCCTCTCCCGCACCGAGGACGGCCGAGCCCTCCTCGAAGACGAGTCCCTGACGACCCGCGAGGGGTACGAAGAACCGGCGGGCCTGTTGCCGTACTGCAAGGACGCGGCGCAACGTCGGGGGCACGCCGAGTGGTACTTCCAGGGGTTCAAGACCCGACTACTCGGGCTGTACAAGGAACTCGCCCACCACCTCATCCGGCAGGACGTGCCTCTCGTCATCGTAGATGAGGCCCACCACTGGCGGCACTCGCACCGTAAGGACTGTCAGAGCTTCCGTGCCCGGCTGGCACCGATCGCCCGTCGGCTGTTGCTCCTGACGGCGACGCCCTTCCAGATGCACCGGGACGAGTTACTCGAAGTCCTGGCCGTCGGTGACGCGATGGAGCCGGCCATCGGCGCGGAACGGGTCCGATACTTGCGATGTCTCCGGGAGCGAATCCAGGAAGCCACGGCCGCTTCCGAAGCGGCCGGCGTCGCGTTCTCGCGGGAGTGGGGCTCGCTGCCCGAGCAATTCGCCAGGGTCGATCCGCGGTTCGATTCCGGCAACGGCATCCTGCCCGGAACGGCTGACCCGAGGACGGAAGAGTTGGCCCGGTTGTGGACGACAGCCTCGGCATCAGGACCGAACAACGGATCGAACCGGTCGGAAGCGGTGCCGGGACCACTCCGACCCTTCTTCGCCCGAGCGCGGGAGTTGCAGGCGAGCAACGACCGCCTGCGCTCGGCCATGCGGACGCTGATCATCCGACACCGCCGGCCGGTCGGGCACCGCCGCGTTCTCATCGGCCGCGAGTACCCGGCCGCGGCCGACGGCCTCACGCGACCGGATCAGCACCTCCTCCACCTCGCGCCCGGTGCCGGCATCCCGCCGCACGCAGAACTGGCCCAGTACCTTCTCATGAAGGTCGTCGCCGACAGCTCGCGGGGCAAGCACCGCACCACGCTCGGAATGGATCTGACCGGGTGCTACACGACCCTCTGGGAGAGCCGGGAGGGAGCGAGGGCAGCAGAGGCCGCGACGGCGGGCAACAACCAGCGGCTGTTTCGGATTCTTCAGCAACTGACCGGTCACCGGGAGGGGAAGGAGAACCGGGAGGACAGCCGCCACCCGAAGCTCCAGCTCGTCCTCGAAGAGGCTCTCCGCCGCTGGGACCAGGGCGAGAAAACGCTCCTCTTCTGCTTCCGGGTGCCGACCGCCCGGACTCTGGCACGGTTGCTCGCCGAGGGAGTCAGTCAACGGCTGCGTCGATCTCGTCGCGCACTGCTCGAATCGCGAGGGACCGTAGTAACCGCGGAGGCTGATGTAGACCGGGCGATGCAGCAGTTCCGCCGCTCTCTCACGGCACGCGATGGTAGCGGGGTCCCTCTGTTTCTTGATCGCGTACTGTTGGGTTGGTTCCAGGCCCATGAACTGCCCCTGCCGACGCTGACTGTCGCGGATCGGACGAACGTGGCGGCCCTTTATGCCCGCGCCCGGGTGGCTGGCAGCGTGATAGTCCGCGGCGGCGAGCGCCTCCGCCTCGACCGGGTCTTCCTGAACCGTGCGATCGAGCAGGTCTGGGCCACGCGCCTGTTGGACGAGCGATCGTCATGGTGGTCGGGACGCCCCACGGCCGAGCGAGAGGAGACGAGGCTCCTCCTGGAACGGATCGCCGACGAGGGGTGGGTCCGATTTCGGTACGGCATCCCCGAGCTGAGCCGCAGGAAAGGCGAGGCAGACGGCGATACCGCGCCCACCGACTCTGTGGCCCGGTCGAGCCTCTCGGGTTGGTACGACCTCGACGCAACGCCGCCGGGCGAAGCCGCCGACGCCGTTGAGGAAGCCTTGAGCGCGGCGTCGGCAGGCGGGCGGTCCTCGCTGACCGACACGCTTGTGTCGGGACCGAATCTCTTCGTTCCCATCGGCCCGGAGATCGACTTCCTCGGAACAGCCGGCCGGGAGCGGGCCGGTCGGATGCGGGACGTGTTGTTCGAAATGACCTTGTCGCAGGGGGCGTGGGAGTGGGGCGAGCGAGCTAAGGTGCTCGACGCCGTCGTCCGGGCGCTCCTCCGGGAGGACATCCTGCTCCGATTACCGAGGAACGTTTTCAAGGACGCGGACGAGACGTGGGCCGCGGGCATCCTCCGCGGGTTGCACGAACCGCCGGGCGGCGGTCAACTTGAGCCGCTAGCCGGTCGTGTCGAGGAGTTTCTCCGCGAGCTGGTCGAGATGGGTCCGACCGAGCGGGAAGCACACCTCCGCTACGCGATGAACCCGAAGGCCGAAGCGGTGGTGCTGGTCACCGGGGAAAGTGGCATTGACCGAGACGCCGTATTCAACGGCTTCAACACGCCCTTGCTCCCCGACATCCTGGTCTGCACACAGGTCGGCCAAGAGGGGATCGACCTCCACCGACACTGCCGACACGTCGTCCACTACGATCTTGGGTGGAACCCGGCGACGCTCGAACAGCGGACTGGACGGACCGACCGGCTGGGAAGCAAGGCGATGCGGGAACGCAACCTCGCGCTGGCCGCCCCGACAACCACCGAGAACTCTGGACAACCAGGTTCGGCACTCCCCGGTCTCGACATCGCGTTACCCTACTTGGCCGGCACCTACGACGAACGGATGTACGACCGCCTCCGGAGCCGCGCTCAGACGTTCGAGATCCTAACCGGCGGCGATCCCTCGGCTGACAGGGACGGGGAAACCACGTGGCTCGACCCGGACGACCTCGGCAGTGCGCGTGGCATCGATTACGTGCCCCTACCGAACGAGATGCTCGATCAGATCCGGGTCAACCTTGCTGTGGAGGTCCGGTCCGAACAACCGTGTTCTCACCTCGACCCAGCCATATAGGATGAAGGAGCCTCGATACCCCGGTCCATGTGACCGCCGCGCGATCCGACAACCTCGGCACGCCGTGGATGGTCGCGGACAGCCATCCTGTTCCTGTTCTGACCGGCAGGATCCAGGCGCACGACAATCAACCTGCTCACACCACGGACACGCGGCCCCAGATCAGGTGCGAGACGGCGGGCGGACCGTCGCCCCGGTGGAAGGCCCGGACCCGGTCCTCCACGGCCCGGTCCTCGACCGTGTGCCGCTCGTGTTGCCGGAGGTGCTCGGCCCACGACTCGACCAGGAACGTCTCGACCCACCGGCCGGGGTCGGCGAGGTCCCGGAACAGCCCCCACCGGAACGCCCCGTCGCGGCGCCGCACCACCTCCAGCGCCTCGGCGGCAACGACGAACTCGGCCGCCTCGGCGGGATCGACCCGGTACTCGACCAGGACGAGCACCGGGCCGTCCTCGCCGCGCGGCTCCACGGCCACGGCCGGGACCGGCCAGTGAAGCGAGGCCGCCAGGTCCAGCCCGCCGACCTCCTTCAGCGGGTAGCGAATCATCGTCAGGAGGCCGGCAGTCAGCCCACCGGCGGCGACGAGAAGGGCCGTCGGCGTCCCCGCCCGTTCGGCCGTCACACCCCAGATCACGCTGCCCAGTGCCATGCCGCCCTGGAAGACCAGCAGGTAGAACGCCAGCCCGCGGGCACGCACCCAACCGGGCAGCGCCGTCTGGGCCGCGGCGTTCAGGCTCGACATCAGGGCGATCCACCCGACCCCGCCGATGGCCATCACGGCGCACAGGACGCCGTACACCCGGACGTGGGCGAGGGCGACCGCCACCCCCGCCCAGAGCACCGTCGCAGCCGCCACCAGGGCGTCCTCCGACAACCACCGGCGGACCCGGGGGAGGACGACCGCCCCGCCCACCGCACCCGCCCCGAGGCACCCGAGCAGGACGCCGTACTGGAGCGCGGTCAGGCCCAGCTCCCGTCGGCCGACGACCGGCAATAGCGCCCACACCGCACTGCCGGGCACGATGAACGCCGCGGTGCGGACCAAGACGGCGCGGAGGGGCGCGGCGTGGCGGGCGTACCGCCACCCGGCGCGCATGGCCCCGGCCAGCCGCTCGCCCGGGTACGCGCCCGCGGTCGTGGGCCGTCGCCAGCGGTAGACGGCAACGACGACGGCGACGAACGACGCGGCGTTGAGCAGGAACACCGCACCCGGCCCGGCGGCCGCGACGACCAGCCCTCCGACGGCCGGGCCGATCGCGCGGGCGAGGTTGAACCCGACCCCGCCCAGCGCGGCCGCCGCGGGCAACTCGGCCCGGGTGACGACGTCTGCCGTGACCGCCTGCCACGCCGGGGCGTTGAGCGCCGTGCCGACCCCGAGGGCGAAGGTGAACGCGAGGAGCAGCCACGGCGTCGTCAGGCCGAGGAGAGTCAGTGCCCCGAGCCCGGCCGCCGCGGCGAACATCAAGAGCTGGGTGAGTAAGAGCAGCCGGCGGCGGTCCACCACGTCGGCGAGTGCCCCGGCCGGGATGGCGAGCAGGAAGACCGGGAGGCTCGCCGCCGTCTGGAGCAAGGCGACGGTAAGGGGCGAGGCGTCCAGCGAGGTCATCAGCCAGGCGGCCCCGACGTCGTGCATCCACGTCCCGGTGGTCGAGACGATCGAGGCGATCCACAGCCCGCGGAACACCGGATTGCGAAGCGGGCTCCACGCCGACGGGGCGGCGGGTTGGCCTGCCGACTCGGCATCCGGGCGGGACACATCGGTCGCCATTCCGGTCACTCCTCCGGTTACTTCGAGGCCAGCTTGGCGGCGATCGTGGTGACGCACTTGCCCTGGGCGCGAGCGATGGCCAGCTCGTTGGCGGTCAGCTGCCGCTCGCCCCGCGGGCCGGCGATGGTGGAAGCATCGTAGGGGATCCCGCCGCTGATCTCATCGGGGTTCAGCAGTTCCTGCGAGCTGTACGGCACCCCTGGCCGGGGCGACCCGGTCCTCGTTGCTCACCCACAGCACCCGGAACCCCATGTAATCCGGGTCGTAGTAGTCGGCGAACGAGAAGGTGTGGCGCGTGTTCAGCCACCCGTGGTCCCCGCCGCCCCACCCGCCGGTCGTTTCCTGATCATCGTGAACCTCACCGACGCTTCTGATACTTCCCGGGTCCACGGCCCGGTGGATTTGCCGAAAGGGCCGCAGCCGCCGCGACCGATACAACCGGCAGGGTCCGTGCCGGACCGGGAGGAGCCATGCGCGCCTGCACCGTCGTGCTCCTCGTCGCGGTCGCCTGCACCGGCTGCACGCACCGCCAGCTCGACCGCAGCACCGTGCGGCAGGCCGGGACGGTGACCGACATCCAGTACCGGCAGGTCCTGACCGGACTCGCCATGACTCACCGCAACCCGGATGTGCTGCCGCAGTTCGCGGTGGTCGGCTCCGGCGGCACGTCGGTCAACGACCAGCGGACCGCCGGGCTGGAACTGGAGTGGAATCCCTACACTCTGGTCCGCGAGCAGTTGGGGATCGAGGGCACCCGCGAGGTCGAGGAGCAGTGGACCCTGGCCCCGGTCGTCAACCCGGACAAGCTGCGGGCCATCCGATGCGCCTTCCAACTGGTGGCGCACGGCGCGTCGGGCGACCCGGACTACAACCGGCTACTCAAGTCCTTCCTGGGGGACGACTACCCGGCCTGGCTTCCGCGGGGCTGGTACGGCGTGGGCACACGGAAGGACGTACCGAAGGGGGCGTGTCACGTCGCTCACTACAAGGGAACGTGGGTGTGGGTGACTCCGGACGGGATCGACGGCCTGACCCGGCTCACGATCGCCGTCCTCAACATCGCGACGCTGGACGCCAACGCGCCCCAGGAACCGCCGACGAAGACGGTCTACAAGTACACCTACAAGGACGGGAGGATCGACACACTGGAAGTCACGACCCGGCCCGACCCAGACGCGCCCAAGCCAACGACCGGGCCGATCCGGAAGGACTTCTACAACCCGCTCCAGACTCAGATCCAGCTCGGCAGGCGGCAGTGAGATGGCGGCGGTTCACTTGCCCGTGTTCGCGAATGTAGCAATCTTTCGTTTACCGATCGCCGACTTGGCCTCGTCCATCCCAGTCTTCACGCCGGTGATCGTCTCCTTGTAGAAGTCCGGGCCGGCCTCCTCGATCCACTCCTCCAGCACGTACTGCTTCGACAGCCCCTCCTTCTGGAGTCGCACGTCGGTGTCCCGGGCCAGCAAGAGGCCGCGGACGACGTACCGGACCACGTCCCCGGTCGGCAGCTTGTCGTTGCCCTGGTCGCGGATCAGCGGGGCGAACGCCACCTTCACGGCCCCGAGTTTTGCCGCCTCGCGGTACGCCACACGCCCGACGCGCTCCATCCGCTCCAGGGAAATCGAGGCCTGGTCGCCAAGGCCGATGAGCAGGAGTTGCTTCGCCGGGATCTTCCCTCCGGTATCGAGGACGAGCGTTTCCAGTTCGTCGCCGGCGAAGTCGCCCCGGTCGCGGAGGTTGCCGATCACACCGTTGAGCCGCTTGTCGAGTTCGACCGGCGCGCCCTTGAGCGTGTCGCCGCCCTTTTTCGGCGCAAAGTAGCAGACGATCTGAAGTGGCACGTCGGCGTCGTACGGGCCCTGCATGCGGACGGTCAGTGTCAGCCCGTCCGGCCCGGCGATCTTCTCCTCGGCGGGCTTCTTGTCGTCCGCCTGGACGGGCAGAAACGCGATGAGCAGCGCGAGCGCGGTGACGAGGATGTGTCGCGTCCAGGTCATGAGATGTACTCCGGTAGAGTGCTTGTCACCAAAGGTCGCGATGTCAGAAGGCCCAGCAGCCGCAGCCCTGGGCCCCCCACAGGTCAGGGCCAACGGCCGGTCGGCGGAGCTTCGAGAGCAGCCCCTCCAGCCAGTGCAGGAACCCGCACGACTCGTTGCACACGTGGCCGTCGGGGATCGCGGTGTGGGTTCGCTGCACCGCCCGGCAGTGCGGGGCGTGCCCCTTCGCGCCGTAGCCGCCGTACACGCCCGCCGGCGACCAGTCCGGGCTGACCGGCAGCGGAGGCGGGGCGAACTCGGCAAACGACTCCGCGGCGTACGCCACCTTCCCGTCCACGACCGTCAGCACCGACTCGATGGACTTGATCCGCTCCGGCTCGACCGCGAAGTAATCGTCCGACAGAACCGCGAGGTCCGCGTACTGACCGACCGCAAGCGTTCCCTTCTGCCCGTCCTCCGACGAGAACCACGTCCCGGCCTGGGTGTAGAGCCGCAGCGCCTGCTCGCGACTCACGCGGTTCGATTCCGGGTAGAGCGCCAGCCCGCCAACGGTCTTGCCGGTCACGAGCCAGTACAGGCAGACCCACGGGTTGTAGCTCGCCACCCGCGTGGCGTCGGTCCCGGCGGACACCGGGATGCCCATCTTCAGCATCTCGGTGACCGGCGGCGTGCGCTCCGCCGCCTTCGCCCCGTAGCGGTTGACGAAGTACTCGCCCTGATAGGCCATCCGGTGTTGGATCGCGATCCCGCCACCGAGGGCCCTGATGCGTTCGAGGTTGCGAGTGCTAACCGTCTCGGCGTGGTCGAAGAACCAGTGCAGGCCCGCGAACGGGATGTCGCGGTTGACCGCCTCGAACACGTCGAGGAACCGCGCGATCGACTCGTCGTAGGTGGCGTGCAGTCGGAACGGCCAGCGGTTCGCGGCCAGGTGGCCGACGACTGCGTGCAGTTCGGTTTCGAGCGTGGTGGCCAGGTCGGGCCGGGGTTCCAGGAAGTCCTCGAAGTCGGCGGCCGAGAAGGTGAGCATCTCGCCAGCCCCGTTCATCCGGTAGAAGCCGTCGCCCGCGCCGGGCTTCGTCATCCGCACCCAGCGCTTGAAGTCGTCGAGTTCCTGCTTGGGCTTCTGCGTGAACAGGTTGTAGGCGATGCGGACGGTCATCTCGCCCTTGCGGTGCAAGTTCTGGATGACCTCGTAGTCCTCGGGGTAGTTCTGGAACCCGCCCCCCGCGTCGATGGCGCTGGTCACGCCCAGACGGTTGAGTTCGCGCATGAAGTGGCGGGTCGAGTTCTCCTGCTGGTCCGGCGGCAACTTCGGCCCCTTCGCCAGCGTGGCGTAGAGGATCATGGCGTTCGGCCGCGCGATCAGCAAGCCGGTCGGGTTGCCCTGACCGTCGCGCTGGATCTCGCCGCCGGGCGGCTCGGGCGTATCCTTCGTGTACCCGACCGCCCGCAGCGCCGCCCGGTTGAGGAGCGCCCGGTCGTAGAGGTGGAGTACGAACACCGGGGTGTCGGGCGACACCGCGTTGATCTCGTCGAGCGTCGGCATGCGCCGCTCGGCGAACTGGAACTCGGTCCACCCGCCGACGACGCGCACCCACTGCGGTGGGGGCGTGCGGGCAGCCTGCTCCTTGAGCATCCGCAGCGCGTCGGCCAGCGACGGGACGCCGTCCCACCGCAACTCCATGTTGAAGCTCAGCCCACCGCGGATCAGGTGCAGGTGGGTATCGTTCATCCCCGGGATGACCCGCCGTCCGCCGAGGTCGATGACCCGCGTGGTCGGCCCGCGGAGCTTCAGCACCTCGCCATCGCTCCCCACAACAAAGAACCGGCCGCCGGCAACGGCCACCGCGGTAGCGTCTGGCCGCGCTGGGTCGAGAGTGGCGAACTTCCCGTTGTGCAGGATGAGGTCTGCGGTGTTCACTGGTATCTCCTGTCGATTTCACGAGGCCGGACCGTCCGGATGAAGCCACCAACGGAATAGGCGGCCGAGGACCGGCATAACCACCCACGTCAGCCCCGCCACCACCAAGCCGTTGCCCACCAAGAACCCGGCCAGCCACGGCCACACCAGGGCGAACGGGGAGAGGAGTAGCGACACGCCATAGACAACCAGACATACCCCGACCCAGGTGACCACAGCCATCTTCCACCGGGGCGGCACCCGCGTCATCCGGGCTCCGAGCGGGGCGAGCCAGGTCTCCAGTCCGGGCACCGCATCGACCCGCGGGTCCGCGTCGAGGAGCGTCCGGATGTCCTCCAGGAACTGCCGGTACTCGGGCCAGTCCTGAAAGACGACCCAGTCCTGCCGCGACCGGAACTTCAGGATCGCCCCGTACTCCCGTCCGCCCGGCGGCGGGCGGAGCATGAGCACGCCCAGGTGCCCGGGGAAGTCACGGATTCTGGGCGCCCACGCCCGGACGGCCGCCTCGAACGCCTCCTCGCACCCCTCGCGGACGGCGCGCGTGATGACCACCGTCACCGGCCCGTCCGGAGTTCCCATCGGCGGCCCTCGGTTAGCGCCCGTCGGCTCGCGGTCGAACGCGGCCTTTCGTCGTCTACACCCACTCCCGACTGCTACTTGTGTGAGGTAGCGGCCGGGACGACGTACTCGGGGAACTTCGTCGCGGCGGCACCGTGGACCATCGTGTAGGCGTACTCGACGCCCATGCCGTATGCGCCGAAGTGCGTTTTCACGATGTCCATGACGGCGTCGTAAGTATCCTTCTCGGCCCAGTCCCGCTGCCATTCGAGCATCACCGAGAGCGCGGTCACCGGCTTCGCACCGGCCTGGATCACCCGCTTCATCGCGTTGTCGTGGGCGAGCTGGCTCACGTCGCCGCAGCAGTCCTCGACGACGTAGACCTCGTACCCGTCGTGGATCGCCTGGACGGTCGGCAGCGCGACGCACGTTTCCGTCCAGAGCCCCGTGAGGACGATCTTCTTCTTGCCGGTCTTCTGGACGGCGGCGACGAAGTTCTTGTCGTCCCAGGAGTTCATACTCGTCCGCTCGATGGGCGTGGGGTTGCCGAGCGCGGCGAGCATCTGCGGCCAGGTGTTGCCGCTGAAGCCCTTGGTCTCGACCGTCGAGAGGACGACCGGGACCCCGAAGACCCGCGCCGCCTTCGCGACGGCCACGTTGTTGTTGATGATCGCCTGGCGGTCGAAGTTGGCGACGCCGAAGAGCATCTGCGGCTGGAGGTCGATCATCGCCAGGACGCAGTTGTCGGGCGTGAGTAGCCCCTTCTCGCTGCGCTTCGCGCGGACGGACGGCTGAGGCATGACAGTTTCCTTCTTGCTTGAGGTAAGGTGAATGCACAACGGGACCGGAGCCCCCACGTCCTTTCCGCCGCTCACGACTTCAGGAACGTGAGCAGATCCGCGTTGACCTGGTCTTTGTGGGTCGAGCACAGGCCGTGCGGCGCCCCCTCGTAGACCTTCAGCGTGGAGCCCTTGACCAACTTGGACGAGAGCATGGCCGAGCTGCCGATCGGCACGATCTGGTCGTCGTCGCCGTGGAGGATCAGGGTCGGCACGTCGAACTTCATGAGGTCCCCGGTGAAGTCCGTCTCGGAGAAGGCCTTGATGCAGTCGAAGACGCCCTTGAAGCCGGCCTGCATCCCCTGGAGCCAGAACGAGTCGCGGAGGCCCTGCGAGACCTTGGCTCCCGCCCGGTTGGCGCCGTAGAACGGCCCGGTGAGGTCCTTGAAGAACTGCGAGCGGTCGGCGACAACGCCGGCGCGGATCTTGTCGAACTCCTGCATCGGCAGCCCGCCGGGGTTGGCGGCCGTCTTCAGCATCAGTGGCAGCACCGCGCCGATCAGCACGGCCTTGGCCACGCGCTTCGTCCCGTGGCGACCGATGTAGCGGGCGACCTCCCCACCGCCCGTGGAGTGGCCGACGTGGACCGCGTTCTTCAGGTCGAGCGATTCGACGAGCGCCGCGAGGTCGTCGGCGTAAGTGTCCATGTCGTTGCCGCCCCAGGGCTGGCTCGACCGGCCGTGGCCGCGGCGGTCGTGGGCGATGCAGCGGAAGCCCCGCGACGCGAGGAACAGCATCTGGTCCTCCCAGGCGTCGGCGCTCAGCGGCCACCCGTGGCTGAAGACGACGGGCTGCCCCTCGCCCCAGTCCTTGTAGTAGATCCGCGTGCCGTCCTTCATGGCGATCATGGTCATGCGCCGGAGTCCTCGGGAAAGGTAAGCGTGGAGACGAGACTAACGGACGGGCGGAGTCTGTTATATCTGTCTCGACGGCAAGGTTCGGTCTCGCCTCCTTTACACCCCTGAGCGTGGCGGGTGGACATCGGGCGGGATACCATCCGAGAACCAACGGGATTGCCGCATTCCACCGGGTGTCCGAAATGCCCGAGGAACACACCACCATTGTCGTGCAGCGTTACCTGGACGAACTGGCCGGGGATACGCCCGCCGAGCCGGTCGTCCGGGAGTTGCTCGCCCGGGCCGTGCAGCGGCTCCAGTTGGCCTGCGCGTCCCTCCTTCACCGCAGTTACCCGCGACTGACCCGACCGCCGCTCAACGTGGAGGCGGACGAGTTGCTCGGCGCTGTGGTCGAACGGCTCATCAAGGCCATGCGGGAGGCACGCCCGGAATCCGTCCGCCAGTTCTTCGCGCTCGCCAACCAGCACATCCGCTGGGAGCTGAATGACCTGGCCCGCCGCTTAGATGAACGGACGCCCGCAGTCGAAACGCCCGAGGGTTGTCCCGCGCCGGCCGAGAGCACCGACTCGGGGCTCAGCCCGAACACCCGCCGGATGCTGGAGGCGATCGAGGCGCTCCCCGAGGACGAGCGGGAAGTGTTCGGCCTGGTCCGCATCCAGGGGATGACCCACGCCGAGGTGGCGAAGCTGCTCGACGTGTCCGCCAAGACGGTCCAGCGGAGACTCAACCGCGGCTTGCTTCTGTTGGAGGAAGCCCTCTCCGATCTGCGGCCGGGTGGGGGCTCGGCCGGCGGGGCGTAGGAGTCGGGGTCATGCCAGACAACGCGCGGATACGGCAGTTACTCGAACAGATGCTGGACTCGAACGGCACGGCCGAAGAGGTGTGCTCGGGGGACCCCGAGTTGCTGGCGGAGGTTCGCGCGCGCTGGGAGCGAGTGCGGCGCCTCGAAGGTCAGGTGGAAGCGCTCTTCCCGACGCCGGGCTCCGCGGCCCGCGCCGGTGCGGGATCGCTCCGCCCGCCGGACAAGCTGCCCCGGATTGATGGCTACGACATTCAGTCCGTGCTCGGCCACGGCGGCATGGGGATCGTCTACCGTGCGAGGCACCTGAAGCTCAACCGCACGGTCGCCCTCAAGATGCTGATCGCCGGCGCGTACGCCGGGCGTCAGGATCTGGCGAGGTTCGCCCGGGAGGCCGAGGCGGTCGCGGCCCTGCGGCACCCGAACATCGTACAGGTTTACGAGGTCGGGGATCTGGAAGGGATGCCGTTCTTCACGCTGGAATTCGTCGATGGCGGGAACCTTGCCCGGGAACTGGCGGGTCGTCCCCAGCCGGCGCGGCGGGCGGCGGAACTGGTCACTATCCTGGCCGGGGCTGTGCAGGTCGCCCACGGTGGTGGGATCATCCACCGCGACCTGAAGCCGGCGAACATCCTCCTCACGTCCGACGGGACGCCCAAGATTACCGACTTCGGACTCGCCCAGCGTGTCGAGGGCGGGCCGGACTTCACCGCCAGCGGCGCCCGGGTGGGAACCCCGAGCTACATGGCCCCGGAACAGGCGCTCGGCAAGGCGAACGCGATCGGCCCGGCGGTCGATGTCTACGCCCTGGGGGCGATCCTGTACGAGATGCTCACCGGGCGCCCGCCGTTCAAGGCGGAGACTGCGGCCGAAACGGAGCGGCAGGTCATCGCCGAGGAGCCGGCCCCGCCGTCGCGGCTGAACGCCAAGGTGCCGCGGGACCTGGAGACGATCTGCCTCAAGTGCCTCCACAAAACCCCCGCCCGCCGCTACCCCAGCGCCCAAGATCTGGCCGACGACCTCCGCCGCTTTCTGGAAGGCAATCCGGTCCTTGCGCGGCCGGTCGGGGCCGCCGAGCGCGCCGTGAAGTGGGCGCGGCGGCGGCCCGCGGCGGCGACGGTGGTGGTGATGCTGCTGGCCCTGTTCGGGCTGGCCCTTGGTGGCGGGTTGTGGCTGGAACGGCAGCGGGCCGAGCGACGCGAGGAGAAGGCACGCCAGGAGGGGCGCGAGTGGCAGGCGGTGGAAGCTTCGTTGGAACAGGCGACAGCCTTCCAGAAACAGGGCCGCTGGCCGGAGGCTCGGGCCGCGCTGGAGGCGGCGCCGAGTCTGCTGGAGACTTCGGCTCCGGCCGAACTTCGAGAACGAGTCCGTCAGGCGCGCGCCGACGTGGCCATGGGAGCCGAGTTGGAGGAAATCCGACTGCGCCTGTCGGAAGGCAGGAAGGGCTCCGAGACGATCTCCCCGGAGGGACTGTACGCCGCGGCATTTCGGGACTACGGGATTGCTCTCACCACACATGAGCCGGCGGAGGCGGCGGAGCGGGTACGCAACTCGACCATCCGCGAGACGCTGCTGACGTTCCTCCACGATTGGCTCTACTGGGTGTCGGACGCGAACCGTGACCGGCTGTGGGCCGTGCTCGACCGGGCGGACGATGATCAATGGCGGCAAGAGTACCGGAAGGCGCTGGTGGCCCAGGACATCGGAAAGCTGAAGGTGCTGGCAACCGCGCCGGAGGCGGCAGACCAGCCGCCGGTGGTTCTCTCCGGACTGTGCGGCAGATTGCTCGGCGCGAACCACCGGCAGGAAGCGCTGGCGCTCTTGCGCGAGGCCCAGCAGCGTCACCCGGCCGATTTCTGGATCAATTACCTGCTCGGTCACTACTGGGAGCGAGAGCGCCCGCACGAGGCGGTCGGCTACTTCCGCGCGGCCGTGGCCATCCGCTCCAGCAGCGACCAGGCCTACGCCATGCTGGGCAGGGCTTTGCGCGGCACGGGGGACACGGACGCTGCCATTGCCGCGTTCCGGAAGGCCCTGCAACTGAATCCGAATTGCGCCGTCGGCAAGGACTTGGCCATGGCTTTGGCCCCCAGGGGCGGGCTGGAGGAGGCCCGAGTCGCCTGGGAAAAGGTCGTGGAACGAGCCCCGCCCGATCACGACCCCTGGTACGGCTACGCTGAGTTGTGCCTGTACCTGGGCAACGAGGACGCGTACCGCCGAGCCCGCGGGGCTCTGCTCAACCGCTTCGGAGAAACCGCCAACGACTGGATCACTGCCGAGCGCACCGGGTCGGCTTGCCTGCTCCTGCCCGCGTCCGGGGAGGAGTTACGCCGCGCTGTCGCGCTGGCCGACCGGGCCGTGGCACTCGCAGAGAAGTCCCCTGAACCTCGCAATCCGTACGTCCTGTTCGTGAAGGGGCTGGCGGAGTATCGCCAGGGCCGACCCCAGCAGGCCGTCGCCTTGTTGCAGGATGCGGCCGAGAAACTCCCCAACCGCCCCGGACCGCGGCTGGTGTTGGCCCTGGCCCAGTTCCAATCCGGTTCCCCAAAGGAAGCACGCAAGACCCTGGCGGCAGCCGTCCGGGCTTATAACTGGAGCGAGTCCCCGTTGGCGTCCCACACGGACCCCCCCTCCGTGTGGGCGAGCCACGTACTCCGCCGGGAGGCCGAGGCCACGATACTCCCGCACCTGCCGGCGTTTCTTCGGGGAGACTATCAGCCGCGGGAGAACGATGAGCGGCTGGCGCTGCTGGGGATCTGTCAGTTCCAACGCCGCTACGCCACCGCGGCCCGCTTGTACGCCGACGCCTTCGCGGCCGACCCGCATCTCGCCGACGACCTGACCACGGAATGCCTTCGCCGGAACCGAAGAGCAGAACACCCTGGCGACCCGGTCGAGGTCTTCAACGCGGCCTGTCGATACCTCGCCGCCCGCTGCGCGGCCCTGGCCGGGTGCGGTCTCGGCAAGGACGGTGATAAGCTCAGCGAGGATGAACGGACACGCTGGCGCAAGCAGGCACGCGAGTGGCTCCGGGCCGACCTGGCGATGTGGGCCAAGATGCTGGACGGTGATTCCCGGGTAGAGCGTGATGTCGCGAAGAGGGTGTTGATGCACTGGCTGGAGGATCCCGACCTGGCCGGTCTGCGCGAAGCGAGTGACCTGGAAAAGCTGCCGCCAGTCGAACGCGAGGACTGTCGGGCTCTCTGGAGCGACCTCGATGCCGTGCTCAAGCGAGCGAGAGGGTTCAAGTAGCCCAAAGGTGTCGATGGTCGCCAAGCCATGCGACTTCGGCGGCCATCAAGGAGGGTTGCGCGCGGCGGCCCGACACACCGCGTTGATCAGGGCAACCGACAATCCGCTCCGAGTCGCGAAGTGGCGGAGCACAAGACGGGAACCGGACCCGAGCACCAAGCGAGCCCAGACCACCACGCGTCTCTTCGGGATGGAAGCTCTGCACGGAATGGTGCACGGAATGACGTGGAAAGCGGGCTGGTTTGTGCAATCCGTGCAAAAGATGCGAACGCACAAGTAGCTCAAACTACAGCAACTTGCGGAAAACCGGCGGGCCGCGGACTCTCCAGTCCGGGTAGGAGGATTTTTCCCAAAGACACGATTCACCAAGACGTTACGCTCTTCAATGCACGCCACACTGCACTGAATGGGTTGGCGGGAAGTATCCCGGGCTGAAGGGGTCTCGCCACCCTGGTTCGAGGTGACCCTCATCTATCCACCCTCTGTCAGGATCGGCGGCCGCCGAACTCGTCCGCGTGGAGCGACACGAACTCCCGGACGCCCATCGCCGGCAGGCCGGTCACCCGCCCCACCCCGTCCGCCAGTCGGTCGTACCGACCAGCCCGGTGCAACTCGCCCATCGTCACCACGTGCTGGGCGACGTGCTCCGGCAGCCCCGCCCGCCTCAGCCCCGCCTCGAACGCCTCCGGGGGGATGTCCGCGTAGGTCACCTCGCGGTTCAGCGCGTCCGAGGCCTCCCGAGCGAACCCGTGCATGTCCTGCGACCCCGGGCCGGTGAGTTCATAGACCCGGCCCAGGTGCGGCGACGGGTCGGCCAGCAGCTCGGCGACCACCCGGGCCACGTCGGCCGCGGCGACCGGGTTGGTCTTGCCCGCCCCGAACGGCAGCTCGATCCGGCCCCGGTCGCGGACGCCCGCGGCGGCGAGGGTCAGGAAGCTCTCCAGGAAGATGGTCGGCCGGATCGTGACGACCGGCAGGCTGGACCACGCCAGCGCCTGCTCGCCGAGCCAGTGCTGGCGCTGCTGCCGGCTCGGGGTGGTGTCGTGGACGCTCATCTCGGAAACTGTCATCTGGGACATGTTGACCAGCGCGTCCACCCCGAGTTCCCGGGCGACCGCCGCCATGGTCACGGTGGCTTCCAGGTACTCGGGCGAAACGGACATGCCGAAGTACACCCGCCGGGTGCCGCGGACGGCTCGGTACACGTCGGCCGGTTCCAGTAGGTCCCCGACCATCACCTCGGCCCCGGCGGCCCGCAAGGCCGTTGCCCGCTCGTCCTCGCGGCGGACCAGGGCGCGGACCGGGAGCCCGCGGGCCAGGAGCAGGTCCACCACGGTCCGCCCGACGCCTCCGAGCTGACCCGCGGCCCCGGTGACGAGGATCGGTCCGGTCCGTTCGGCACTCATGACGTTTCTCCTGAACACGGGCGGGGAGCGCCGGCGCGGGTGACCCGCGCCGGCCGGTTGTGGGTCCGAAGAGGTGTTGCCGTCGGAACCGGATCTTACCGCCGCGGCACTTCAAACTTCACGACTTCCTTCGCGAGGACATTGTGGTCGGCGTCCGCCAGTTCGAGCAGGATCTTGTGCGGCCCGGGGGGTAAGGGCGCGACGATCACGGGATCGTTGCTCGTGTGGGCCCAGTGCCAGGTGGCGTCGTCGAGGGTCACGTGGAGGTGCCCGATCCGCGGCGACACCTTGGCCGCGGCGGGGCCGAACACGGGGACGATCTGCACGTTCTCGGTGCGGAACGGGACGATCGCGACACCCTCCGCCAGCAGTTCCGGCTTCGGGGGATCGGCGATGATCTTCGCCGGGGGCTGGGCCGGGTTCGGTGCGTAGGTGGCGTGGCCCTCCCGCGCGGCCGGGCCCTGGGGTTCTGCGGACGGAAGGGCCTGCCCGCCGGCGGCGAGAAGGACCAGCGCGGAGACCGCTGCGACCACCGAAGCGGCGAGTACGCTGCGCCGGGTGGGGACTGTGGATGCTGCGAACATGGTCGTGTTCCTTTCGGGTGGTTGCGATTTGCAACTGACCGGATATACTGTGTATGCGGTTTCATCTTGCAACTACATTGCGAAATTCGCGGAGTGGGTCATGAAACGCACGAGTTTTACGAAGGACGCGTGCCCGGTGGCGCGGTCGGTGCAGTCGGTGGGGGATTGGTGGTCGCTGCTCATCGTCCGCGACGCGTTCGCGGGCAAGAGGCGGTTCGGCGAGTTCCAGAAGTCGCTCGGGGTGGCGAAGAACGTCCTCACAGTGCGGCTGAAGAAACTCGTCGCCGACGGGGTGCTGAAACTCGTCCCGGCGTCGGACGGCAGCGCCTATCAGGAGTACGCATTGACCGAGAATGGGTGCGGGCTGTTGCTGGTCATCGCGGCACTGGGCGAGTGGGGATGCGGGGGATCGGAGGTCCACTTGGTTGACCGGAAGAAGGGGAAGTCGGTGAGGCTGGTATTGCGCTCCGAGGACGGCCGCACGCTCGCGCCCGACGACGTGCAACTGGTGCCCGTGTCTCACGCGGAACCGCGATCGAAGCGTGCCCGGCAACCGGCCCCGTGAAGCCGATCCGGTCCCGAGCAGCAATGCGTGACGGACACGGATAACGAACGGAGTATCCTCTCCTCATGGGATCCGCCCAAGAGCGGCCCGCTTCATTCACTCGGCTCTCGGAGCCCCGCCATGCCGACCATGCGCGCCGTCCAGGTTTCCCGTCCCGGCGGCCCCCTCGAACTCGTCGAACGCCCGGTCCCCGACCCCGGGGCCGGCTCCGTGCGGATCAAGGTCCAGGCGTGCGGCATCTGCCATAGCGATGCCATGACCAAGGAGGGGCACTGGCCCGGCATCGAGTACCCCCGCGTCCCGGGGCACGAGGTGATCGGCGTGATCGACGCCGTGGGCCGGGACGTTCCGGCGCGCTGGCAACCCGGCCAGCGGGTCGGAGTCGGCTGGCACGCCTGGCACTGCGGTTCCTGCGACACCTGCCGCCGCGGCGACTTCTTCGCCTGCCAGACCGGCGTTCAGGTGACCGGCATCTCGTTCGACGGCGGGTACGCCGACTTCGCGGTTGCCCCGGCCGCCGCCCTCGCGGTGGTGCCCGAGGAATTGGCCTCCCCAGACGCGGCCCCGCTCATGTGCGCCGGCGTCACCACCTTCAACGCGCTGCGGAACAGCGGGGCCCGGCCGGGCGACCTGGTCGCGGTCCTGGGCATCGGCGGGCTCGGCCACCTCGGCGTGCAATACGCGGCGAGGATGGGCTTCCGCACGGCTGCCATCGCCCGGGGGACGGACAAGGAGCCGCTCGCCCGGCAACTCGGCGCGACCCAGTACATCGACAGCAAGGCCACCGACCCCGCTGCCGAGCTGGTGAAGCTCGGCGGGGCCAAGGTGGTGCTCGCCACGGTCACCGACGGCCCGGCGATGGCGGCCACCGTGGGTGGGCTGGCCCCGCACGGGCGGCTGATGGTCCTCGGGGCCGCCGGGCCGATGGAGGTGTCCCCGATCCCGCTCATCATGGGCCGCCGGGCCATCGAGGGCTGGTACTCGGGGACGTCGATCGACTCGCAGGACACGCTGGCGTTCAGCGTCCAGGCCGGGGTACGGTCGATGAACGAGGCGTACACGCTGGAGAAGGCGGCAGAGGCGTACGACCGGATGCTGAGCGGCAAGGCCCGGTTCCGGGTCGTGCTCACGACGGGAAACTGACCTAGGAGTCAACACCATGAGCTTCGTGACTACCGCGGACGACACCCGCATCTTCTACAAGGACTGGGGCCCGAAGGACGCGCAGCCGGTCGTGTTCCACCACGGCTGGCCGCTGAGTTCCGACGACTGGGACGCCCAGATGTTGTTCTTCGTCGGGAAGGGCTTTCGCGTCGTCGCCCACGACCGGCGCGGCCACGGGCGGTCGAGCCAGGTGGGCGACGGGCACGACATGGACCACTACGCCGCCGACGCCGCCGCGGTCGTCAAACACCTCGACCTGCGCAACGCCGTCCACGTCGGCCACTCGACCGGTGGCGGCGAGGCGGCCCGCTACGTTGCCCGACACGGTCAGGGCCGGGTCGCGAAGCTCGTCCTGATCGGTGCCGTGCCCCCGATCATGGTGAAGAGCCCGTCCAACCCGGCCGGCACGCCCATCGAGGTGTTCGACGACTTCCGCAAGCAGCTCGCGGCCAACCGCACGGAGTTCTTTCGCGCCGTCGCGAGCGGGCCGTTCTACGGGTATAACCGAGCGGGCGCGAAGGCGTCCGAAGCGGTGATCGAGAACTGGTGGCGGCAGGGCATGACGGGCGGGGCCAAGGCGCACTACGACGGGATCAAGGCGTTCTCGGAGACGGACTTCACCGACGACCTGAAGGTCATCGACGTGCCGACGCTCGTCATGCACGGGGACGACGACCAGGTCGTGCCGATCGCCGACTCCGCGCTCCTGTCGGTGAAGCTCCTCAAGAACGGCAGCCTGAAGGTCTACGAGGGGTTCCCGCACGGCATGTGCACGACGCACGCCGACGCGATCAACGCCGACCTGCTCGCCTTCATCCGCGGCTGACTCGGGAGGCGATGAGTACCTGAGCGCCGGGGGGGAGTGCGCGACGCTCCGGCAATCGAGTCACGAATCCAACCACTCCAGCCGGCGGGGCGCGAAGTCCAGTGCCGTTTTCGCCTTCGCGTTCGACGCCCCGCGGAGTTTCGTGCCGTAGTAGACGGCGTCCTCACCGCCCCGTTCCCGCCCTTCCTGTTCGGTCACCCGGGGCGGGGTCGGGGCCCCGACCCACCGCGCGAACGCCGGCAGCCAACGGCTGACCGGGGACGGGTCGTTATCCACGACGTGGTACACGCCCGGTGGGGCCGTCAGGGCGGCGACCGTCGCGACCGCCGCGTCCTCGATGTGGACCCACGACCAGACGCCTTCCCCCGCGCCGATGATCGCCAGTTCCTGCTCCCGCGCCTGGTCCGCGGCGGCGCCGTCGGGGTTGTACCAGGTGCCCGGCCCGTAGAAGAACCCGTACCGCAGGGCGACCCCCTCGATCCCGTCCGCGTCCAGCACCCGCGACTCCAGCTCGGCGTATGTCCGCGCGTGTGCCGCCACGCGCGGGCTGGCATCGACCGCGAAACCCTCGGACTCATCCGCCAGTCCGCGGCCCGGTTGGAGGAAGAAGCCGCTGGACTGCTGGACGTACCGCCGTACCCCGACTGCCCGCGCGGCGCGGTGGAGGTTCCCACCGCCTTCGAGGCGCAACTTCCGGTCACCGGCGGCGGCTGCGGCCATCTCCGACGGGTGCCGGGGCAGCGCCGTCAACTGGTCGATGACGACGTCCGCCCGCGACTCCCGCAGCGCCCGTTCCACCGCCGGCGCGTCGAACACACTGACTCTGGCTACGACGGCTCCGAGGTCGGCGAGGGCTTTGGCTCCGGTGTCGGACCGGGTCATGCCGGTGACCGCGTGCCCCCGGCGGACCAGTTCGGCGACGAGCGGACGGCCGATCGCCCCGCTCGCACCGGCGACGAAAACGTTCATGGTGATTCTCCCGCGTTGGGGGCCTGTGTTACTTCTTCGCTTCCGGGACCGTGACTACCTTGGCGTCGCGGGGGTGCAGGATCACCGCTAGGAGGCGAGTCTTGGTCTTCGCGCTCGGGTTCCGGGCCACCCGGTGCACAGACCCCGACGGTTCGTAGAACGTGTCCCCGGCCTTGTAGGTCTTGACCGGCTCGTCGTCGATGGCGTGCTCGTATTCGCCCTCCAGGACGTAGCCGAACACCGGGCCAGCGTGGCGGTGCGGCGAATCCTTCTGGCCGGGCTCGAAGGTCACTTCTTTCACCGTCGCACTGGCAGCCTTCCCGTCCAGCTTCTCGATGATGTCCCGCTGGGACAGCTGGGTCACCTTCACCTGGCCCTCCCCGGTGTGGTGGGCCAGGGCCATCCCGCCGACACCGATGGCGATGCCGACGGTGAGCGAGAGGACCGCCCGGTACGTGACAACCGTCTTCATCTGTGGGCCTCCTGTTCGAGTGCCGGGTCTTCACCCGGATAGTTCTGATTCGCAACTGATGGAGATACCGGTTGTATGGTTGCATATTGCAACTAAATTCTCGATTCGCGGAGGGGCCACGAAGCTCGCGGGTTTCGCGAGGGACGGCAACCCCGCACGCGGGCGCGCCGGCGTCCGAGATCAGGCTGTCGCCACCGCTCGCCCGGGGCGCCACCCGAAGAGGGCCCCGGCCTTGATCGTCGCCGCGACGGCGGCCGGCACCATCCCCTCCCACGACGGATCCCCCCGCTGGAGCCGGGCCAGCACGTCGTGCGTGTCGATCGACAGGAGGGACTCGTCGTACCCGCGGATCGGCACCACCCGCCCGAGGTCGAGCAGCAGGTCGCGGAGGTAGTGCCAGGGGGCCGGCACCGGAACGTCCATCGCCGTCTGGACCCGGCCGGTGTCCGGGTCCCGGGTGGGGTACGCGTACACCGTCACGGACCGCTTGAACAGCCGCCCGATCGACTCGAGTGCGCCGCCCGGAAGGGCGGGGTGGGACGCCTCGTCCACGAGCTGCCGGAGGGCGGGCAGCACGACCGCGATCCCGACCGGGGCGTCGGTGGAGCGGGCCAGGTACTCGGCCAGCTCGTGGAACGCCCCGAACCGCGACACGAGCACGTCGAACCCGAGGGCCCCCAGGATGTCCGCCCGGGCGAGGAAGTCCGCGTGCCCGACGTCCGGCTGTGGGTCGAGGCTACGCAGGGTCATCTCGGCCAGCACGACGGGCCGGGTGCCGCGGACGCCCGGCATCTCGAGGAACTGCTCCAGCGCCCGGTCGAGCAGGTCGGCGGTGAGCCTCGTGACCGGGCGGAAGGTGCACCGCTCGACCAGAACCGGCCGCTTGTAGAGCACCTCCGACGGCTGCACGACCTCGCCGGCCGCCGTGAACATGGCCGCGTCGGTCAGCCCCTGCTGCACGAGTTGCAGGCTCAGGAGCCGGTTGTCCACCCCCGGGAACGCTGGCCCCGAGAGCTTGATCATGTCGACCTCGACGCGCGCCCGGGACAGGTCATCCATGAGCGCGGCGATCAGGTCCGCCGGGTCCTCCCGGCGGAAGAAGGCGGCGTGGATCAGGTTGACGCCGAGCACGCCCAGCGCCTCCTGCTGGCCGGCGGGGGTCGGGTCGAGCAGGTGGGCGTGGACGACGACCTCGGACGGCTCCTCGTGCGGGCGGGCCTGGAACCGGACGCCGACCCAGCCGCGGCCGGGCCCGGGGTTCTTGTGGCCGCCCGTCGCCACTGTGTCGGCGAAGGCGAAGAACCGCTTGGCGTCGCCGCGGCCGGGCCCCAGCAGGTCGCGTACCTGGGCGAACTCGGAGGCGAGCATGGCCTCCAGTCGCTGCCGGCTGACGTACCGCTTGGTGGGCCCGTAGTGCGCGTCGCTGACCGCCATGTCGTAGGCCGAGACGGTCTTGGCCACCGTCCCGGCCGCGCCGCCGGCCGAGAAGAACCACCGGGCCACCTCCTGGCCGCCGCCGATCTCGGCGAGCGTGCCGTAAGTCGTCCCGTCGAGGTTGAGGGCCAGGGCCTTCTGTCGCGTACCAAGGGCACCGTTCGCGGACATGACAGCCTCCTGTTCGAGTGCCGGGGGTTCCCGCGTGGCCGGGCGGCGACCTTCGCCGCCCCGCTTCGTCACGTCTGACGACAGGGCCGAGACCGATCTTACCCCCACGCTCGTGATTATCTGAGCGAAGGCGCGCGGACTCGTGGTGAACCCCAGCGACCGGAAGAATCGCGGTAGGAACGTCGATTGAAGTGCAAGCGAGGAATGTGGGGGCGATCGATGTGTGCAGCGGGCTCGCCTCGTCAACCGGCGGCGTCTTCCGTCAGGGCCGCGAGCAGGGCGCGGAACTCCTCGGCACACTCGGGGCACACGTCGAGGTGTTCGGCTGCCTTCCGCAGCGGCTCCGGGACGGGCTGGCGGGCGGCGACCATCTCGGCGTAACTCGGCGCGTACCCCAGCCAGTCGTCACAGCCGATCTCGTCCGGCTTGGTCAGCAGAACGAACCGGGCCAACTCACGAAGCTCTTCCGGAGACAGGCTCATGCGACTCTCCTCAACTGGTTCCACCTGTGAGACTACAGGTCGAACGTCACCCTTACCTCGTCCCCGCTGATCCCCGCTGCTTCGAGCCCGCGCTTCAGACTCTGCCGGGCGTCGTGCGTCAGCTTGTACAGCGCGTTCCGCGTCAGCCCCATCTGGGCAGCGATCTCGGCTTGTGGCATCCCCCGGAGTTCGGCCACCAGGGCTTGCCGCTGCCGGTCGGTGAGGCCGGTTTCGATCACCCCGTGCATCACCGCGAGGATCGTTTGCCGCGCGTCCTGCGACGGATCGTCGGCGGGCGTGGCGGTCGGGAGCCGGGCGGGGGCGTCCTCGACCAGCCGGTCGAGGGAGACGTCCCGCCACCGGGCCCGGCGGAGTTCGGTGAACGCCACCCGCACCGCCACGGTGATGGCCCAGGAGGTAAACCGGCTGTCGCCGCGGAACGTCACCAGGCCGTCGAGGACCTTCAAAACCCCCTCCTGGGTCATGTCCTCGATGAACCCGTCGTCCGCGGCGGCCCGACCGGCCAGCGCGCGGCGCAGCCCGCGGCGGAGGACCTCCCGCAGCTCGGCTACGGCCGTTTCGTCGGCGGCACCTGATCCGCCGAGCGACTGCAACCAGACCTCGTTGGTCCGCTCGGTCAACGGCAAGGCTCCGAAAAAAGTTAGCAGCGCCGGGGTAAGAGCGGTCGCCGTCGCGTCGTCTGACGGGGCGAACCCAGCCGGCGAGACTCGCCGGCCGGCAACGAGAACCTCTAACAGGAGATTATCATGACCGCGATCGCCACGACCAACCCCCGTACGACGACCACGACCCCCGGCTTCCGGCTCGATCAAGTCCTGGCCGGCCTCGGGGCCCGGGCCGAGGCGCTGGGGGGCCACGCCCTCCGCTACGGTCTGGTCCTGATCCTGCTGTGGATCGGCGGGATGAAGTTCACCGCCTACGAGGCCGAGGGCATCCGCCCGTTCGTCGAGAACAGCCCGCTGTTCGCCTGGACATACCCGGTGTTCGGGGTCCAGGGACTGTCGAACATTCTGGGGGCGATCGAGATCCTGGTCGGGCTCCTAATCGCCGCCCGCCCGTGGCTCCCCCGGGCATCGGCTGTCGGCAGCCTGATGGCGGTCGGGATGTTCCTGAGCACCCTCAGCTTCCTGGTGACGACCCCGGGAACATGGGCCGGTGAGGTTGGCGGGTTCCCGGCCATCAGCGTCCTCGGCCAGTTCCTGATCAAGGACGTCGCCCTGCTCGCGACCGCGGTCTGGTCGTTCGGCGAGGCGGTGCGGGCCACCCGCTTGACCCCCATCCGCTAACCCGCCACCCTCGGAACCCCGGTACGTAAGTCTTGCCGGGGTCCCGCCGCCGAACTAGTGACGAGGCGCTGAATGCTGAGGTCGGCGATGTGCAGGGATTTGGGCCTGTGAAGTAGGTGACCTTGCCTGCTGCGGGCCGACCCACCGCGTTGATCAGGGGCGTGTGCCGAGCGCCTGGTCCACGTGTCAATTCGCAGTGAAAGAGCTGCACGGAATCGTGCACGGAATGGGGTGGAAACCAAGCCGATATGTGCGAAGTGTGCAAAGTGTGGAAAGCCGCAAGCGGCTGAAAATGCAGGAACTTACGGCGTAGGGGCGGGCCCCGTACCCTCCAGTCCGGGAAGTACCCGAGCAGGGTGTACGTCAGGGTGGTGCCGCTGCCCTTGGTGCGGGCGCCGCTCACCTGGCTGGAGCGCACCACCGGGGTGCCGTACAGCTCGCTCGGCCGGTTGGTGCCGACGCTGCGGTTGTCGCGGAACAGGAACCCGCCCTTGCCGTCGGCCGCGCTCACCGCGTCCGCCCGCCGGTTCATGAGCGCGGCGAACAGCGTCTTCCGCAGCACCCACGCGGTCGGCGCGTCCACCGCGTCCGGCAGCTTGGCCTCCATCTTCGCCACGTCCTCCGGCTGGAACGTGTCCCCGTTCGCCCCGGTGGTGCTGGCCGTGTGCGTGCCGATGCCGGAGTACGTGATGACCCCCTTGATCTGCGTGCCGCCGGTGCCCTCCAGCATGGCCTGGTCCGCCTTCACCGCCGCGCTCCGGGCCATGTCGAACCGCACCAGCCCCTCCGCGCTCGGCGACGCGAACCGCAGCAGCTCGTTGTTCATCTTCACGAACACCCCGAGCTTCTTCGCCTGCAGGTCCAGGTTGCCGGTGGTCGGCTGCGTCTCGGTGATCGGGCTGCCCTCGCCCACCCAGTAGGCGGTGGACCCGCCGGTCAGCTTGGGGAACTGCACCCGGCCGTTCGGCGGCAGGGCGATCTCCTGCGACCCGGCGGCGGCGAACGCCTCCAGGTTGCGCTGCAGGTCGATCAGCTCGCCGAGCATGGGCAGCGACACCAGCGTGCCGCCGGCCGTGTCCACCGTCGTGCCCAGCGCCTTGCGGACGAACCCCGGCGCGCGGCGGGCGATCCAGTCCGCCTCGTCCGGGTCGTACTTGTCCGCCTGGGCGGTCATCTTCTGCCGCAACTCGGCTTGCAGTCGTTGCCCCTGCGGCTCGAACACCGGCAGGTGCGCCGACGCCAGCGGCACCAGGAACGACTGCGCGCCGTGGTGCGGCAGGAACCCGTACCCGGCGTACAGGTCCCGCAACTGGTGGTGGGTGTGGATCTCCTCCTTCGCCTGCTCCGGGCCGACGTACCCGAGGGCGAACGCCGCCGCCTTCAGCACGCTGTACCCGGCCGAGTCCTGGCACACCGGGCCGGAGGTGGCCCACGGCACCCGCCGCTCCACCCGCCCGGCGGTGCGGACCGCTTTCTCCACGGCCGACGACGCGGTGTCGTCGATGAACTTCACCAGCTCGTCGCGGGTCTGGAACTTGTCGGTCACGATCGCGGACATGGGAACACCTCCAGGTAAGGATTGGGGACTAACCACAGAGACACAGGGGCACAGAGAAGCGGAGAAAGATGTGTGGGAACAGAGCGCCCGGTCGGGTGCGTTTCTGTCTTCAGTTTCAACTCATTCTTCTCTGTGCCTCTGTGTCTCTGTGGTTCATTTCTGATCACTTCAACACACCAGCTCCTGCATCACGTCCGCCGGGTGCGCCCGCCACCACCGCCCGCCGCGGTCGTCCGGCACCCCGCTCAGCCACTCCCGCAGGGTGTGGTCCTTCACCCACCCCTTCTGGATGGCCAGCGTGAGCGCGCCGGGGTTCTCCGGGATGGGCACGGCGGAGTATTCGAGCAGGTCCCACTGGTCGATCCGAAGCCCGTCACCCGTGCGGTGCGGGATGCGGAACGCCTTGCGGGGGATGAACCCGATCGACCACCCCTTCAGCACCCGCTGCTCGTACAGGCGGAACACGTCCTCGGCGAACGGCACGCTCTGCGCGAACCGCGTCTCGGCCACCACCCGGTGCGGCTGGATGTCGAGCCACGAGCAGGTGCCGATCGGCGGCACGGCCGAGCGGTTGTGCGCCCACAGCACGACGGGGTTGAGCAGGAACTCCTCGGCGTTCCGCAGGCCGGCGGGCACGACCACGTCGCCGGAGCGGTCCGGCTGGTCGGAGGTGATGACGCTGCGGACGAGCATCTTGCCGGCGTCAACGGTCAGGGTGGCGGCGGTCGGGTCGGCGCGGATGGACGGGTCCATGAGGAAGCTCCGAAAGAAGTCCGTGGCACCGGCGGCCCGCCGGTGGTGGGGTATCACCGGCGGGCCGCCGGTGCCACGGAAGAAAGGGGTGCGGAATCGAACGCGGGTGAGCGGTTCTGCAACACCCCATGTCGGGGGGTGAGCAGCCTGAGAAACCGAGTGCGAACGAGTGGGAACGAGGCCGCTCAGCGGTCGAGCGATCGAAGGGAAAACCCCGGCGGATCAGCAGGAACGGCCTATGCTCCGCTCCCACGGCCCCCCCAGAATTGGGGCCTCTGACCCGCCGGGGTTGTGCGACAACCGACCGTCACAGGGTGGACGATCGGGGAAGAGGTTCGCCGGCTGTCGCTGTGCCGCACATGGCGTGCCCCAGGGCTGGTGATCCTCGGCGGTTGTTACCTGACGCTGTCGAGGTTTTGGTGAACCGGCGGCGTCAGCCGCCTGGGTTGTCGAACCCACGGGCTTACGCCCGCGGTTCACCAAATTGGGTCGGCAGCATCGGCACGTCGAACTTCGGGTCGGCCAGCGGCTTCAGCCCGCGGCCCTTGCGGATCTCGTTGTACGTCCGCAGGCCGGTCTTCGCGTCCAGCTCGTCGTCCCGCCGCCGCTGCTCGTGGTTCCGCGGCGAGCAGTCCGGGAACGTGACCGCCACGTCCGGCCCGTACCGCCGGCCGAGGTCGCGGGTCAGCGCCTGGGCGATCAGGTCCAGCTTCGGCTGGATGGTCCCCTCGCAGAACATCACCCGCGCCCCGAACCAGATGTCCGCCCCCAGCCCGGTGTTCTCCACCAACCCGGTAATGGGGGGCGGCACCCGGAACACGGCCAGGATTTCGTCGCGGGTCATCTTGGACGAGTTGAGAAAGTCCATCTCGGCCGGGGTGAGCGTCCACGGCGACGCCTTCAGCCCCTGCTCCAGCACCATCGGCCGGTGCCAGTTCCCCCGCCCGGCGTACTTGGCGTCCAGCTTCTCCTCCAGCCGGGCGACCGTCTGGTCGGTCAGCGCCTGGTCGGTGTGCAGCACCACCCCCGGCCGCGGGCCGGCCAGGAACGTGTGGTACCGCGACCGCAGCAGCTCGGTGTTCGCGTCCACCGTCAGCGCGTTGGCTTGCAGCGGGGACAGGCCGTAGTGCGGGTCGAGCGGGTTCGGGTACTTCAGGTGGACGATCTCGCCGGGGGCGAACGTCTCGGTCGGCACGCCGGGCGCCGCCACCTCGTAGGCCCGCACGTACTCCCGCGGGTCCGGGATTACCTTCACCCACGGAGTGGGCACGATCCAGATTTCCGCCGGCGCCTCGAAAGCCTCGCCGGCCCGCCGCCGCGCCACGTACCAGAAGCAGTTGCCGGTCAACTCCAGGTACACCACCGTCAGGTACCACATCTCCCAGGCGGTGAGCCACGGGTTCGGGTCACTCAACAGGCGGCACAGCGGGTGGGTGTGCGGCAGCGGGGTCTGCTCGTGCTCGGCCTGGCCGGTGTTGACGAACAGGAACGGCTTCTGCCGGGCCACCTCCTGGGCGACGGCGTTCACCGCCGCGTACACCCACGAGCTGTAGTTGCGGAGCTGCTCGGTCGGGTCGTTCTGCCACCACCCGGCCGGCGGGTACGGCGGGCTGAACAGGGCGGCCGCCCGCCGGTCCGGGGCGGGCAGCGGCTTCGCCCGCATCTGTTTGAACCACGCCCCGAGGCGGTGCAACACGGTCATGGTGGTCCTCGGTGAAAGGGTGGATGAAGACGGACTAACCACAGAGGCACAGGGACACAGAGAGGGCCGAAGTCAGTCGGAAGAACCGGGTTTGGTCTCGATTTCTCTGTGTCCCTGTGCCTCTGTGGTTAACTCTTGTTCGGACGGGTACCACGTCGCCCCCGGCACCACCTTCGCGTACCCCAAGGTGCGGAGGACGTACAGCACCTCGGTCCACGCCGGGTACCGCCGCCGGTACCGCTTCTGGTACGCGGCCATCGCCCGAACGAACTCGAGCGCGTCCCCCTCGATCTCGCTGCCGGGGTGGGCGTGCGACACGGCGATCGGCACGTTCGGCTCGCGCATCGGTGTCCCTCCCTGGGGCGGCGGAACGTGACCGGGCGGGGGCTCGGGCGCCCGCGGCCTCACCCCCGCCCGGCGAGCGGGAGGTGGTCCGACGCGGACCCCACACCGGCGCGTGCCGATACTGTAATTGCGTTACTTAGTGGATATAAGTTTCAAACCGGCCGGTGTCAAGCGCGCCGGCGCGAAATTGGCGAAAAAATGTTCAGTAAGAGGTGAACCCGAGCCGCAAGGCTCGTGGGTGCGTGGTAGCTGGCTCGCACCCGCGGCCCCGACAGCTCTTGGCGAACCCGGCCCGCGAGGGCCGTGGGTGCAACCAAGCTGGCTCGCACCCACCGACCTGGCGGTCGGGGTTCACCGAAAACCGGCGGGCCGCCGGTGCCACGAAGAACAGAAGCTCACAACTTCGCAAAATTGGCGAACAGCACCCGCCCGACCGCCTGGCTCTTCTCCGGGTGGAACTGGGTGGCGAACACGTTCCCCCGCCAGATGGCCGCCGGGAACGGGTCCGGGTAGTCGGCCTCGGCCGCCACCAGCGACGCATCCTCTGTCGCCGGATAGTAGCTGTGCACGAAGTAGAACGCCGGGTCCGCCGGCAGATCGGCGAACAGCGGGCAGTCCGGCTGCGTCAGCCGCAGCGGGTTCCACCCCATGTGCGGGATCTTCAGCCCCGGCGTCGGGGTGAACCGCACCACCTCGCCGGGGAACACGTCCAGCCCGGCGTGCAGCCCGTCCTCGTGGCTGCGGGTGAACAGCATCTGGTACCCCAGGCAGATGCCCAGGAACGGCAGCCCGTCGTCGATGTGTTCGACCACCGCGTCGGCCAGCCCGGTGTCCCGCAGGCGGGCGATGGCGTCGCGGAACGCGCCGACGCCGGGCAGCACCAGCCGGGTGGCGTCCCGCACCCGCGTGGGGTCGGACGTGATCTCGGCCGCGGCCCCCACCGCCTCGAACGCCTTCTGGACGCTCCGCAGGTTGGCCATGCCGTAGTCGATGATGACGATGTCCGCGGTCATGTCAGAACCTCACCCCCCGGCCCCCTCTCCGAGCCGGAGAGGGGGTGTTCAACCACAGGTCGTTTCAGTGTTCCCCGTCGGCCGACGGCAAGCCATCGCTCACACCAACCCGGCACCTCGCTTGAACACCCCCTCTCCGGCTCGGAGAGGGGGCCGGGGGGTGAGGTCGCCGTTCTCCCCCTCTCCGGCTCGGAGAGGGGGCCGGGGGGTGAGGTTCATTCCACTTCCCCCCGCCGGCGGAGGAGGAACCCGAACACCAGCAGCCCGCCGAAGAACACCCCGCCGACCACCGCCAGCAGGGTGAGGTCGAAGAACGCGGCCCGCACCAGCGTACTCAGCCACGGCCAGCCGAGCCAGCACGCCACCACCCCGGCGGCGATGCCGGGGCCGAACGCCATCTCCCGCACGTCGAACTTGCGGCCGATCAGCTTCGCCCCGACCCACACCACCGGCAGCGCCACCAGGGTGATGACCGCCCCGGCCGGCAGGGCCAGGGCGATCGCCTGCCAGCCGAGGAACGCGCCGGCCATCATCAGCAGGTCGGCGTCCCCCATGCCCAGCGACTCCCGCCCGAACCCCACCCCGAACAGCTCCCGCACCCCGCGGGCGATGAGCATGCCCACCCCGGCCCCGACCAGCCCGTTCAGCAGCCCGAGCTGCGGCGACCCCGGCGGCGCCCAGTCCGGCGGCACCCAGTACGGCCACAAGCACACGCCCACCGGGATGGTCTTGTTCAGCGTCATCCAGTCCGTCGAAGTGAACTGCGGATCGACGTTCGGCCACGGCCACGGAAACAGCACCGACGCTAGCAGGCCGACAGCGGTGGCCGTGTAGGTGATCTGCGGCGGGATGATGCGGTGGCGGGCGTCGATCACGGCGGACGCGATCAGCGCCGCCAGCAGGACGGCGTGGACCGCCCAGTACACCCCGGCCCAGAACAGGGCGGTGCCGGGGTTCATGTACTCGAATTTCAGCCCCGGCGTGGGCAGCCACGGGCGGAGGAAATCCGGCCCGTTCAGCGCGTTCGGCAGCACCTCGACGGCGAACAGGGCGGCGAACGCCACCCCGGTGCCGACCTCCACCCACAGGTAGCGGGCGGAGAACGGGGTGGCGCACGCCCGGCACCGCCCCCGCAGCCGCAGGTACCCGAGGATGGGCACGTTGTCCAGCAGGCGGATGGGGGTGAAGCAGACGAAGCAGCGGGAGCTGGGCCAGACGATACTCTTCTCGAACGGCAGGCGGACCACCAGCACGTTCAGGAAGCTGCCCACCATCAGCCCGAACACGAACGCGCACCCGATCAGGAACAGGTACGGGACGTGGGCGAGCCAGGGCATGAAGCGGGACTCAGAGGCGGTTCCAAATGCCGACCGCCGGCGGCGGTCGGCGGGCCGCCACAGAGGGCGGCCCCTACAGAGCGGCTGATTTTGTAGGGGCCGCCCTCTGTGGCGGCCCGTGGTCCGGCCGGGCCGGACCACCTCCAGAACCGTCCCTCAGTCCGCGGACGACGGCTGAGACCGCAGCCACGCCTCCCACTCCGGCAGGATATCGGCCGCCACTTCCTCCGGCGACCGGGCGGCATCGACGACGAAGTGAGCGGTGCCGCGGTACCGGGGTTCGCGGGCGACCAGCAGCTGCCGCACCTCGGCCAACCCGCCGACCGCGGTCAGGTTCGGCCGGCGGGCGGCGGTGAACGGGTCGTAGGCGATCCGCTCCCACAGCACCTCCGGTGAGGCCGTCAGCCACACCACGAACCCGGACGCGCGGAGCAGGTCGCGGTTCTCGGCCCGCAGCACAATCCCCCCGCCGGTGGCGATCACCGCCGGCGGCCCGCCGGCCAGCTTCCGCAGGGTGGCCGTCTCGCGGGCGCGGAACCCGGCCTCCCCCTCGGCGGCGAAGATGTCGGCGATGCTCAGGCCGGCGTCGGCTTCGAGTACCACGTCGGCATCGACGAACGCCCGCCCCAGCCGGGCGGCGAGAACCGGGCCGACTGTGCTCTTCCCGCTCCCGCGGGCGCCGATCAGGTGCAGGTGCGGCACGGGTCGTATCCTGACAGCTCGAACGAACGGAGTCGGGTCCGCCCGCCATGCGAATCATACTGAAGTTCCACCACCGGACGCGAGACGCCCTTCACCAGTGGCGGTTGACGCTCGGCGCAGACGAACGGGAACAACGGCGGATGTTCCGCACGCTCATGGACTCAATGCGACAAGAGTTCCAGAGGTCCGGCGGGTTCCCGCCGTTGGCGGCTCGGCGGGCGGTCGATGACGGCCCCGTCTACTGGTGGCGATTCACCGACACGCTGCTCATCAAGTTCGTCGTCACCGAGCAACCGAGACGCCCGCGCGGCTGGTGGGACGTGGGGCGGGTCATAAGTCGTTGGATTCGACTCGTGACCCGGAAGGTGGTCGTCACCGAGGCGTTTCATCCTCCTCCCCAATTCTGAGCACCTCTTCGAAGCTCATGAACTCGCTGTCCGGCGCGTTCGCCCGGCGCACCGCTTCTGCCAACTCTTCCGGCGTGGCGTTGCGGGCAGCTTCTTCCGCCAGTTCGCGGGCGTTCGGCGGCGGGCGGTAGATGTGAACCGGCCCGTCCGGCAGTTGGAGGTGGACGACCCCGTGCGCCCCCTGGTCGGCGAGCAGGGCGTCGAGCAGCGCCCGCTTCGCCTCGGCGGGCAGTTTCAACACGGCGGCGGTGTCGATCGCGGTCATGTGGGTCTCCTCCCCGCTATCTTACCCCGCCCGACGGCTGGTTGCTACGCCCATAAAAACACCCCGGCCGCGGCGGACTGGGGGGGTCCGCCGCGGCCGGGGTGGGGTCGGGGAATGGTTCCCTCAACCCGTTGTACTGCTTAGCAGCCGCCGCAGCTCGGGGCCGGGGCGGCGCAACCGGCGTCGCACCCGCACCCGCCGCGGTTGAACAGGCCGTGGAACTTGCCGAACACGCCGCGGAGGCGGTCGCCCAGCCGCGGGCGGGCGCACGGGTCGCACGCCGGGGCGCACGGGTCGCCGCAGGCGTTGCCGCTACCGCACGGGTCGCCGCAGCCGCCGCTCCCGCCGGTGGACACGGCCACCTGCTTCTGCACCTGGGTCGGCACCAGCTTGCACACGGTGACGGTCTCGCACACCGGCTCGCACACGGTCACGCACCGGGTGGCCTGGTACGGCACCTGCTTGCACACGTTCACCGTGCACGTCTTCGTCTCGCACACCGGCACGCACCGGGTGCGGGTGACCGGGCACTGCACCGTCTCGCACACGTGCCGGGTGCGGGTGACCGGGCACTGCACCGTCTCGCACACCCGCTCGCAGGTGGTGATGGTCTTGCACACCGGCACGCAGTGGGCCACCTTCTTGCACACCGTCACCGGCTCGCACACCGTCTCGCACACCGTCTGCTTCTTGCAGAACGTGACCGACCGCGGGCACGGGGTGTAGCACGGGTCGCAGATCTTCTTGAACCGATCGGTGATGGACGGCCCGAGGTCCACCGTCGTCGGCACGCTCACCCGGTTGCGGACGGTCCGCGTCCGCATCTCGGTCACCTGCTCGGTCGTCCACCGGGTCTCGTTCACCGTGACCGTCTTGGTCACCGGCACCGTCTTCCACACCTGCCGGGTTTCCATCACCGTCTCGGTCACCGGCCGCGACACCTGGCGGGTCTCCATCACCGTCTCGGTCACCATCTTGTTGGTGGTCACCTGGTACGTCCGCGTTTCCGGCACCGTCTCGGTGCGGTAGGCGGTGTACGTCTCCGTCTTCTGCACCGGCTTCATCACCGTCCGCTGTTCCTGCACCTGGGTGGGCACCATCTCCGTCACGGTGATGGTCTGGTACGTCACCCCGCCGCCGACCACCCCACCACCGCCGACCGCCGGTCCGCAACCCCCCGTGACTACTCCACTCACCACCGGGGCGGCGGCCGGCGGCGCGCCCGGCACCGGGGTGTGGCCGGTGCC
>JALHQU010000018.1:14496-60417 GCA_022841795.1 Fimbriiglobus sp. | reverse complement strand
CTGGGTGAATCCCACCCAGGCGGCTCACGCCGCCGGTTCACCCGGAATGGCTACTTCATCAGCCGCCCGAACTGCTTGCGGAACTTCGCCACCTTCGGCGACACCACCGCCATGCAGTACCCCTGCATCGGGTTGCTCCGATAGAACCCCTGGTGGTACCCCTCGGCCGGGTAGAACTGGGTCAGCGGGGCCACCTCCGTGACGATCGGGTTCGGGAACACCTGCTCGGCCGTCAGCTCGGCGACGTACTCGGCGGCGGTCCGCGCCTGCTCGTCGTCGTGGGTGAAGATCGCCGAGCGGTACTGCGGGCCGACGTCCGCCCCCTGGCGGTTCGGGGTGGTCGGGTCGTGGGTGGCGAAGAACACCCCGAGCAGCTCGCGGTAGCTCACCGCCGCCGGGTCGAACGTGGTTTGCACCACCTCGGCGTGCCCCGTCTTCGTCCCGCACACCTCCTCGTAGCTCGGGTTCTCGACGTGCCCGCCGGCGTACCCGGACACCACCGAGGTCACGCCCCGCACCTGCTCGAACACCGCCTCCAGGCACCAGAAGCACCCGCCGCCGAACGTGGCAACGGCAGAGTTCTCGGACATGGTATCGCCCCCCCCCGTTGGATGCCCCATTGTAGGCGGGGGTGGCGGCACTCACGCCGCGTGGCGGACGAGAACATTCGCGTGGAACGCCGGGCAGCGGGCGGCCAGCCACCGCTCCACCTCAGCCCGGCCGAGCGCCTCGATCCGCTCGACCTCGGCGGGCAGCCGCGGGAACTTCCGCCCCACGTCCCACTCGGCGGCGAACGCCGGCTCGCCGAGCAGCACCACCCGCTCGCCGTTCTCCAGCGGCAGCGCCGCCGGCGACTGTTCGCCCCACACCCAATGGCCGGACCCGGCGAACCCGCGGGGCAGGGTGCCGTCCGGCAGAAGGGCGGTCGGGCGGAACAGTTGGAACCGGGCGGACATCACGTCGGCGTCCGGGGCCGGGTCGGCGTCCAGGTAGGCGTCCACGATCCGCGGATCCACCCGCCGGCCGGGGAGCAGGTCGGCGAGCAGGACGTGAAGCTGGTGGACGTCCGCCACCCCGCGGATGAGCACCCGCACCCCGACCCGCGCCGCCGGGTGGACCGCCAGCACCACCTGGTCGTCCGGCACGTCGAGCAACTCGACCAACTCCCGCGCCGGCTTGTACGCTGTGGCGACGGCCGCCACCGCTTCCCGCAACCCGTCGGTGGCCCGTGCCGCCCGGCGGGCCTCGACCGACGCCGGCAGCAGGGTGAGCGCGTCGGCGAGCAGGTCGGCCGCTTTGGGATCGAGCCGCGGCTTCGCCGGCTCGGCGGCCAGTTCCCGCTGGGCGTCGCGGTCGAAGAAGAACAGCCGGGGTTCCCCGGACCGCTCTGCGTCAAGCCGTTTGGCAGCCGAGCGGAGGGCATCCCGGAGTTTGGCGAGGAACGTGAGGGCGGAGTACCCGAGGTCGAGGCGGGGGGAGTTCTCGACCGGAACGGTCGGGGCGTGCAGGCGGAGCAGTCGCGTGGTCATCCCTTGCCCTCCGTGGCGGGGTGAAATTACCGCACGCATCCGCCGGGGTGTCAACCCCAGAGAGACCCCGGTGAACCGGCGGCGTGAGCCGCCTGGGTGGGATCACACCCGACGGGCGGACGCCCGCGGTTCACCCGGACGATCAGAACTCCTCCACCAATAGCACATCGGCCGCGGCGAACCACCCGCGGCCGTCGATCTGGTAGAACCCGCCGGTGTGGGTGGCGAGAAATCGGACGGTCTCCCCGCACGCCGTTTCCACCAGCGGCTCGTTCGGGTGGTCGATCGGCTTGCGGACGGTGAACAACTGGCGGGTCTGGATCACCCGCTCCATGAGCGGCACGGCGTGCGGGCTGTGGGTCATCGTCTCCAGCTCGGCGGCGAACGCGTTCAGGTCGTCCCGCAGGTCGTCCGCTTTGGTCAGGTAGCGGGCGAGCATGAGCGGGGTGCCCCCGCCGGGCAGGTGCAGCTCGCCCACCGTCCACCCCAGGTCGTCGCCCTTGAAGTGCGGGACGACGGGCACGCCGGCGGCGTGCAGCCGCTCGGCCAGCGCCGCCGGCGGCGGTTCCGTCTCGGTCGGGCTGAACACGCGGAGCCACATGGGAGGTGCCTGCCTGTTAGCCCGACGCGCCAGCGAGGGGAACCACGCACCCCTCGCTGGCGCGTCGGGCTAACAAAACCGTGGGTCACTTCGTCGGCGAGTAGTCCGTCGGCTTCAGGAACAGCGATTTCACCCCGCCCTCCTTCTCGGTCAGCGGCCCGCCGGCCTTGTCCTCCGACGCCTTCTTCGCCGCCACCCAGTCCGGGTCGGCCCGGAACGTGTCGAACGACTTCTTGGCCGCGTCCTCGCTCTTGTGCGCCAGGAGGTAGAGCAGCGTCGTGTCCTCGCCCGTCTTGTTCAGCCCCTTCGGGTAGGTGAAGTACCCGTAGTTGGTCATCCCGTGCTTCTCGAACAGCTTGAGCGTGTGATTGCGGAACCGGGCGTTCAGGTTGTCCAGGTTCCCCTTGCTGGCGGTATACGTCCGCAGCTCGAACACCCGGTCCCCGTCCCCCTTGCCCGCCTTGATCGGCGGGGAGTAGTCCGTGGCGGTGAGGAAGATGGCCTCGATCCCGTTCCGTGTCGTCAGCGACCCGTCCTTCTGGGATTCCTTGAACGCCGCCTGCCACGCCGGGTCCTTGCCGAAGTCGGCGAACGACTTGTCGCGGGCCGCCTTGTCTTTGTGCGCGATGACGTAGTACAGCTTGTTCTCGTCGTTCTTCACCGGCACCCAGTAGCCGATGTTGGTCATGCCGTGCTTCTCGAACAGCTTGAGCGTGTGGTCGCGGAACCGGGCGTTCAGCGCGTCCAGCTTGCCCTTCTCGGCGGTGTAGATGCGGAGTTCGTACAGCAGCGGGTCGGCGGCGGGGGCGGCGGACGCGAGGACAACGGCGGCGGCGGCGAGCAGCAGGCGGGTCATGGCGGGAGATGCCTCTGGGATGGGGGACAAGCAGAAGTGTATGGAGTGTGGTCCGCACATGCCGTGTGCGGGTGAAGAAGACCGCACACGGCGTGTGCGGACCACACTACCGCTGGAACCGGCTCACCCGCGTGGCCCCGTCGTGCAGCTCGAACCGGTACCCGTCCGGGAAGGCGTCGGCGAACTCCTCCTGGTGCGACACCAGCAGGATGCAGTGCAGGTGCCCGCGGAGGTTCTGCAGCTCCTGGATCATCATCTGCCGCCCCTGCCGGTCGAGCGACCCGAACCCCTCGTCGATGATGACCGACTCGATCGGCCGGTGCTGGCGGCTGGCGTACTGGCCGATGGCCAGCGCCAGCCCGACCGCCACCCGGAACTTCTGGCTGCCGCTCAGGAAGGTGACGTTGATCGGCGCCCCGCCGGTGACGCGGTTGTAGCACTCCAGGTCGAGCGCCTTGTCCGCCCCGTCGTCCGCCCCGATCAGCTTCAGGTACAGTTGCCCGCCGCTCAGCCGGTCGAGCACGGCGTTGGCGTAATCCACGATCTGCCGCTCGGCCTGCCTCACCAGGTGCCGCTGCAGCCGATCGCGGCCGAGCAGCTCGGCCAGCAGCTTGTACTTGGCGTGCAGCCCGTCCGCCTTCTTGAACTCCTCGCCAAGCTTGGCCCGCTGCTCGCGGTGCCCTTCCAGCTTCTGCCTGTGCCGCTCGGCCTCGCCCAGCTCTTTCTCCCGTGTCTGGAACTCCTGCCGGGCGAGGACCACCGCCGACCGCACCTCGTCGGCCGTCTTCCGCACGTCCGGCGGGAACGCTTCGGCCTCGGCGTCCAGCTTGGACAGGTCGTCGCGGAGGGAGAGCAGCCCGCCGCGGGCCTGCTCCAACTGCTTGAACCGGACCTCGATCCCCTTCGATTGCAACTCCTCCAACTCCGACTTCCAGGTGGTGTACTCCGCCAGCCCGGCCTTCTCCGTCTTCGCCCGCCACGCCTCCGGCAGTTGGCCGAGCGCCATTTCTAACTGCCCGCCGAAGATCGTCTGCTTGTCCGCCTCCGCCTTGATGCGGCCGACCACGTCGGTCAGGTGGGTGACGGCGGCGTGCGCCTCCCGCCCGTGCCGGTCGATGTCCCGGTCGGCGGTTTCGAGCGACAGCTTCAGCCCCTTGATCGAGTTGGTGAGCGACGTTTCGGTGTTCTGCGTCGAGGCTTGCTCGCCGCGCAGCCGGGCCACGTCCTCGCCGTCCAGGTCGGCCCGCAGTTTGGTGATGTTCTGCTCCACCGTCTCGATGCGGGTACGGAGGTCGTCGCACTTCTTGAGCGTGGCCTCGGCCTCCCGCAGGCGAACGCGGACCGCCCCCAGCCCGTCTACGTCGCGGCGAAGGCGGGCGAGCTCGTCCCGCTCCGGGTAGCGGGTGGCGGTCCAGTCGGCCGGCTTGCTCGGGGCGATGTTCGACTTGAACGGGTCGGGCAGTTCGGCGTGCCGCAGGGCGAGCGAGTCGGTCAGCCGCTTGATGTCGGCGGTGGCCTGCTTGAACGCCGCGTCGTGGTCCTTGTACTCGTCGCGGAGGGTTTCGAGCTGCTTCGTCAGCGCGGCCTGCTGGTCGGTCAGCTTCCGCTCCCGCTCGGCGGCGGACTTGGCGTCGGCCGCCGCCGCCTTCACCCGCTGTTCGGCTCGTGTCAACGCGGCCTCACGGGCGGCTTTCTCCTCCTGGAAGTGGGCGGCGGTGAGCGGCTGGCCGCACGCCCGGCAGTTCTTCGCCCCGCTGAGCGTGTTGAATTCGGCGACCGCCGCCGCCGCCTGTTCGGCGAGTGTTTTCGCCACCGCCGCCTCGCCGTCGGCCGTCGCCTTCTGCTGCCGGGCAGACTCTAACTCGGCTGACAGCTTGTCCGCCTCGGCCTTCGCCTCCTTGCCCCGCTTCCCGGTGTCGTCGCGGAGCTTCTTCGACTCGCCCTCTTTGCGGGTCGCCTGCTCCAGGTCGTGCCGCTCGGTGTTGAACCGCTCCAAGATCGGCAGCACCCGCTCCAGCACCACCAGCTTCGCCTCGTCCTGCTTGGCCGTCGCCACCGCCGCGTCGGGGTCCGTCGGCAGCCGCCCGCGGTCGTCCGCCAGTTGCTTCCGCTTCGCCTCTTCCGCCTCCACCAGCCGCACGGTTTGCAGAACCGCCGACAACTCGCGGAGCCGCTTCACCGTCTCGGTAAACAGCTCCTCGTCGTCGGCCAACTGTTTCGACAGTTGTGTCTTCTGCCGGCGGGCCTTGTCGAGCGCGGATTCGGCCGTCTGCTTGCGGTCGATGGCGTCGTCCTTGTCCTTGCGGAGGCGGTCGAGCGCGTCGTTCGAGATCTTCAGGTTGCCGCGGACGGTGGCGACGGTGTTCACCGCCGGCAGCACGCCCCGCAGTTCGGTCAGCCGGGCGTGTTCCTTCTCGATCTTCACCGCGTCGCCCAGCACCGCTTCGGCGGAGGTCAGCTTGGTGCGGGCGTCGGCCCGCCGCCGCTCGGCGTCCGCCCACCGCCCGGCCTGGCGTTCGAGAATCTGCGCGGCGTCGATCTGCGCCTGCGCCGTTGCCTTCGTCCGCTCGCACTCGTCGATCTTGATGATGGCCTGGGCGAACACCTCGTCCGGCACGTCCGGCACGCCCTCCGTCTGCGCGGAGATGGTGTCCAGCTTTGACTTCAGCTCCAGCTTGCGGGCGTTCGCCCGCTCGTGCAGCCGCTGGTACCGGGCCAGATCGACGATGCCGGCCAGCACCTCCGCCCGCCCGCTCGGCTTGCTGTCCAGCAGCTTCTCCGCCTTCCCTTGCAGCAGCAGCACCGACGACGTGAACGTCTCGTAGTCCAGCCCGATCTTCTCGCCGATCCAGCGGTCGAAGTCGGCCTTCTTGGTGGTGTCCGGCACCGCCGCCCACCCGTCGGCCGCGTCCGCCACCTGGGCGAACACCTGCTGCGTACCGGCCGCCGCCCCCTTGTTGCTCCGCCGGAGCGTCCGCTTAATGCGGAACAGCTTGCCGTCCAGCTTGAAGTCGAACTCGACGGCCAGGGCCGGCGACTCCTTGTTGATGAGTTCGGCGGCATTCTGGCTGCCCCCGCGGTGGTGGCCGAACACGGCGTAGGTGACGGCGTCGAACACCGACGACTTGCCGGAGCCGTTCGACCCGGCGAGCATCCACACCGGGGCGCCGCCGAACAGCACCTCCTGGTCGTCCTTGTACGACAGGAACCCGGACAGCTTGACGCGATGGGGAATCATGGGGGCCTGAAAGATTGAACCACAGAGACACAGGGGCACAGAGAAGCAAAGACCGAGTCTGTCTTGAACCAATTTCTTGTCTTCTCTGTGCCTCTGTGTCTCTGTGGTTAGTCCTGCTTACTCGCACTTCACGATCAGTTCGTCCGCCAGGGCGAGCAGGGCATCCCGCTCGTCGTCCGGGTGGTTGGTCAGCTCCTGCGTCAGGTACCCGCGGACGGTCTCGCCGAAGCTCTTGCTGCGGTCGGCTTCGCCGACCACCAGCGACGGTCCGGCCTGGGTGGTCTCGGACCAGTCGCGGGCGTACCAGCGGGGGAAGATCTTTTCCAGCTCCCGCAGCACCTCTTCCAGGTTGTGTTTGCCCGCCGTGTACCGGATGTGCAGGTTCACTAAATCACTTTCCGCCCCGGCGTACTCCGCCTTCAGCCGCGGCAGGTCGGCGTCCGGGTCGGTGATCTCCAGCTCGTACACCGGGGTGGCCGGCATCGGCAGCAGCGTGATGTCGTGCGCCTTGCCGTCCCGCAGCTCGAACACCGTCACCGACTTCACGTCCCGGCTCTCGCCCAGGTCCAGCTTCTCGACGCTGCCCGAGTACCGGATGTGTTCGTGCCCGAGGAACTGCTCCTTGTGGATGTGCCCGAGGGCGACGTACCCGAACTGGTCGGCGAACTTCTCCCCGCTGACCACCACGTCCTCCTGCGGGCTGATGCGGAACAACGACTCGCCGACCACCGCCCCGAACACGTTGGCGTGGGCGATCAGCACGCTCGGGGCGTCCGGCCGGTAGCTCGGGTGCGTCCGCAACTCCTGGATGGTGGACTCGAACGCAGTCACCAGCAGCTTCAGCTTCTCGTCCGGGTTGGCGTACTTCTGCCCGGCCTCGCCCTTCAGGTACCGCGTCGGGGTGGGGTACGGCATGAGCACGAACTGCACGTCGGCCCCGCCGCGGGGGTCGGCCAATTTCAGGAACGTCGGCTCGGCGGCCAGGTACAACCGACCCGGCGGCACCACCTCGCCCATCCGCTCGACCGCCGGCGCCGCCAACGCCATGGCGTGCCGAAGGGTCTGGCAGAAGTTCTCGTTGTCGTGATTGCCGGTACACGTCAGGATCGTGCCGCCGCGGGCCAGGAAGTCGGCGAACACCGCCTGCCAGTGGCGGATGGTCTCGCGGAGGGCGTCCGGCCGGGCCAGCTCGCTGAACAGGTCGCCGGCCACCAGCAACACGTCCGCCTTCTGCTCGCGGCAATGCACCGCCACCCGCTCGACCGCCTTCCGCAGGTCGTCGGTGCGGTCGATGCGGCCGAGCCGGTCGTTCAGGTGCCAGTCGGCGGTGTGCAGGATTCGCATGAGGGTATTGTCCGGCCGCCGCGGGGTTCGGCAAAGTCGGCAGCGGGCGGATCGACCAACAGTTCCGGCGGGTTGTGCCGAGTTCGACGGGGATTACGGCAACAAGTCTGCGACGCGGACGGTGGCGGTGGGGGCGGCGAGCGGGGCGACGGACCCGGCGGCGTCGATCACCGCCGCGTCCCGGTACGCCGTCCCGCCGGCGGCTAACGGGCCGGGGTCGCGGAGGACGTGGACGACGCGGTTCAGCACATCCACCACCCAGTATTCGGCAATGCCCGCGGTAGCGTACAGTTCGGCCTTCGTGGTCAGATCGAATTGCTGGGAATCGTCGGCGACCTCGACCATCAACCGCACCTCGTTCCCGAACGGGTGCCGCTTGACGAAAACATCCCATTCCGGCGAGACGACAGCGAGGTCCGGCAACGGCATTGTTTCTGGGCCGAAGTCGATCGGGCACTGGTTGCGGACCATCCACGCGCCCGACAACCGGCGGTGCAGTTCGTCATGAACCAGCGTCAGCCCGCAGGCGTGAATGGGGGTCATCGAACCAAGTTCCCACAACTCCCCGCGGATCAGTTGCAGGCGTCGGCCCTCGAACATCGGGAGCGAGCCGACCCGCATGAACAACGCTCGGTCCCACTGGAATGGTCTTGGGCCGACGGGCGGCGGGGTGAGCAGTGCGGACATGGCGGCTCCTTTCGCCCGAGGGTAGCCGATCCGGGCTGGGCGGGCCAGACGGGTTGCGGGCAGCGGTGTTTTGTTAGCCCGACGCGCGAGCGAGGGCCGAGCCACCTGTCCCTCGCTCGCGCGTCGGGCTAACGAAGTCGGGCTAACGAAGGCGCTACTTCGCATCGGGGGTGCGCCTGCCGAGCTTGTCCACCAGGCCGGCCATGAAGTTGGGGCTGTCGAACGTCTGGCGGGTGAGGTCCACCGCGGTGGCGGGGATCTTCGACGGGGTGGGGGTGGCCGACCGTGCCACTTCGGGCAGCGTCTCCGGTGCCATCTGCCCGCCGAGTACGCTCTCCGTCCGCACCCGGCCGACGGCGTAGGCGAACAGCTCGTCGGTCGTGTCGAACCGGCCGTCGGCCACCGCCTGCGTGACGAACGCGGCCAGGTCGTCCGGGAGGTTCACCGACAGGGCGGGCATGGCACACCTGGGCAGGTGTTCGGGACAACCGCTATTGTAGTTCGCGGGGCAGTTCGCCGCTGTAGCTGGCCCACAATGCGTCGATCGGGTGAGCGCACCACACGTCCGCCGCCCGCAGGTGGCGGACGATCTGCATCAGGCAGCCGACGTTGCCGGTGAACAGCGCCTTCGCCCCGGTCGCCCGGATGTTCGCCGCCTTCCGCTCGCCCAGCTTCTCGGCCATGTCCGGCTGGGTCAGGTTGTAGCTGCCGGCGGCGCCGCAGCACAGCTCGGTCTCGTTCAGGGGCACCAGTTCCAGGCCGGGGATCATCTCCAGCAGCGCCCGCGGTTGCTTCTGCACCTGCTGGGCGTGCCGCAGGTGGCAGGCGTCGTGGTACGTCGCCTTCACCCGCAGCGGGTGCGTCGGCTTCACCGGCCCGAGCTCGTACAGGAACTCGGACACGTCCTTCACCTTCCGGTTGAACGCCGCCGCGGCCTCGTGCCCGTCGTGACCGTGGGTCATGTGGGCGTAATCCTTGAGCATCGCCCCGCACCCGGCGGCGTTGGTGACGATCGCGTCCAGGTCATCCCACTGCGGCCCGTTCGCCCCGAACGCCTCGCAGTTGGCCGCCACCAGCCGGCGGGCCTCGGCGTCCTGGGCGGTGTGGTAGTGCAGCGCCCCGCAACACTGCTGCGCTTTCGGAATCCACACCTCGCACCCGTTCGCCTGCAGCACCTTCGCCGTCGCATAATTCGTCTGCGGGAACAGGCCGTCGGCCACGCACCCGAGGAACAGCCCCACCCGCGCCCGCTTCGGGCCGACCGCCGGCAGCACCTCCGGCAGCGACCCGTAATGCCGCTTCAGCCGCGGCAGCATCCCGTGCATCGTCCGCAGCGACTTCGGCATCAGGCCCATCAGGCCGGACTTGCGGGCCAGCCAGTCCAGGCCGGTCCACTGGGCGAGACGGGCCGGGGCCAGGGCCAGCCGGGTGCGGAGGCGGCTGGGGAAGATGCGGTTCAGCATCCACCGCTGCCAGCCGGCCAACATCGCCATCGACCGGCCGGGGTCGGCGTGTTCCATGTGTTCGCGGAACGGCTCGATCAGCTTGCCGTACTGCACCCCGCTCGGGCACGCCGTCTCGCACGCCCGGCAGTTCAGGCACAGGTCGAGGTGCCCCTTAACGGTGTCGTCCAGGTCGAGCTTGCCGTCGATCACCTGCCGCATCAGGTAGATCCGCCCGCGGGGGGAGTCGGCCTCGTTCCCCGTCTCGACGTAGGTGGGGCAGGCGGCGGTACACAGCCCGCAGTGGACGCAGTCGAGGATCAGCTCGTAGTCGATGTTCGGCCCGCCGCTGGGCAACACAGGCAGGGAGGTGCGGGCGGGTGCGGGGCTGGTCATGTGAATCCGGACAGGGGCAGAACCTGAAACTAGTGTAGCGGGAACTCTGGTGGCTGACTGTGCGACAGAGGGGGTAGACGACAAGTCCGACACCCGGATGGCACAACCGGACCGAGAACCGGCGGAACGGGCCGTTTTCGCCTTGACCCGACCGGGCCGATCGCGTTCTCTGAACGGAACACGCTCTATGCTGACTATCAGTGAGGCGGGGGAGGAGTTCGCCCCGGCCTCACCCGATCGATCCCGTCTGTCCCTCTCAGGACCCGCCATGACCCGAATGCCGTTCTGGCGCACCCCCGTCGGTCGGAGCCTGATGGCCGTGCTGGCCGTGGCCGTGGTGTTCGCCCTCCCCACCCTGGCGTTCGGGCAGGAGCCGGCGGCGGACGCCCCGAAGCCGGCCGCCGCCGGCGGCGAACTCGGGCTGGGCAAGATGCTCACCCACATCGCCACGTCGGTCGGGGTGTTCTGGTGCATCCTCGGCCCGACGTCGCTCATCCTGATCGGCATCGTGGTGTGGCTGCTCCTCGACCTGCGGGGGAGCGCGGCCATCCCGAGCGGGTTCGTGGACGAGTTCGCCGACACGGTGAACAAGCGGAAGTTCAAGGAGGCGTTCGACATGGCCAAGGAGGACCCGTCGTACCTGGGGCGGGTGCTTACATCCGGGATGGGGCGGTTGCAGTACGGGCTGGAGGACGCCCGCGAGGCGGCGCTGAACACGCTGGACGCCATCAAGGGCAGCAAGGAGCGGTGGAACAACTACCTGGCGGTGATCGCCTCCCTCGGCCCGCTGCTCGGGCTGGTGGGCACGGTGTACGGCATGATCGGGGCGTTCAAGGCGCTCGGGGCCGGGGCGAACAGCAACCCCAACGCCCTGGCCGACAGCATCGCCCACGCCCTGGCCGTCACCCTCATCGGCGTCGGCATCGCCGTCCCGGCGCTGGCGCTGAACACGTTCTTCCGCAACCGCATCAACCAGGTGACGATGGACGTCGGGCATGTGGCCGACGACCTGCTCACGCAGATGTTCCACAACTCGAAGAAGCCGGCCCCGCCGGCGTCCACCCCGGCCGCCCCGGCGGTGGCCGCGCCGGTCGTCGCCGCCCCGGTCAACGCCCAGCCGCCGCGGTGATCCGGTCCGCTCACCCCTGACCCCCGGTTCGGTATGTCCGCCCCCAGTGAAAGCCACGACGAACCGAACCTCACCCCGCTGCTCGACTTGGTGTTGCAGCTGGTGATGTTCTTCATGCTCATCGCCCACTTCGAGAACGAGCAGAAGAACGAGAACGTGAAGTTGCCGCTGGCGAGCGTGGCGAAGGGGCTGACGAAGGACCACAGCAAGGTGCTGTTCATCAACGTGCTGCCGCCGCCGATCGACGAGGACTCGCAGACCGGGCGGGCGAAATCGAACAAGGCGACTTACACCGTGTTCGAGGGGATGACCATGCGGGAGTACACCACCCGCGACCAGTTGAAGAACTACATGCGGAACCAGATCGCGATGGACCAGGCGACGGCGGCGAAGGCGGACTGGGACGCCGGCAAGGGGCGGTCGCTGGTCATCATCCGGGCGGACCGCGGGTGCAACTTCAAGCAGGTGTACGAGGTGATGACCACCGCCCGCGAGGTGGGGTACGGCGAGGTGCAGTTGCGGGCCGAGGTGAAGCAGACGACCGGCGGCTGAGTGTGTTGGAACCCCTCCCCCTGCCAGGGGGAGGGCAAGCGCGACGGAGTCGAGCGCGGGAGGGGGTTCTGACAATCACCCCTCTCCCCGTCGTCGGCTGTCGCCGCCGCCGACCCTCTCCCCGTTGGGGAGAGGGTGCCAAGATGCCCACTTAGAGCTCGAACGGGTTCCCGACCATGCGCCACCGCCACCACGAGCCGCACAAGGACTACACCAAGCCGGACCTGCCCATCACCCCGATGCTGGACATGTCGTTCCAGTTGCTGGCGTTCTTCATCATCACGTTCAAGCCGGCCAGCACCGAGGGGCAGCTCGCCCTCACCCTGCCCAAGTCCGGCGAGGACACCACCCTCACCGCCCCGCCCGACCCGACCAAACTGCCGGACGAGCCGGAGGAGGTGTTCGTGGTGCGGGTGCAGGCGAACCGGGACGGGAACATCTCCGGGCTGGAGCTGGTGGTGCCGAAGGTGGCCGACCCGATCAAGTTCGAGGACGACAAGCCGGACGGGGACAACCGGCCGAAAGAGCTGAAGCTCCGTGAGGAGCTGCTGAAGCGGGTGGAGGAGAAGAAGGCGGCCAAGCAGCCGGTGCCGAAGCTGGAGTACCAGTTCGCGGAGACGCTGAATTATCAACTGGTGATCCGACAACTGGACGAGGCGAAACAGGCCAAGTTCGAGAAGGTGGTGCCGACCCTGCTGGTGTACGACAAGCCGAAACCGCCGGCGAAGTAGAAGCCGCTTGCGGCTTCGCGGGCCGTTTGCCGCCGCCGCCGCCATCGGGTATCCTGGAACTGGGGCCGCTGCTTTCGCGTCCGAACGGGAGGGAGACTCGCATGTCCGTTCCTCCCGTCCGAATCTGGTGCATAGTTTCCCTGCTGGTGGCGGGTACACCGGCCGTGGCGGACGACGACCCGGCCCCGGCGAAGCGGGGTACGAAGTTCGACAAGGATCGGCTGTACCTGTACCAGGTGAAGGACTTCACCCCGCTGCGGATCGGCGGCGGGGAGCGGGACGTGGAACACCAGGCGTTCTGCGACGTGGTGCTGCACGCCGCCGGGTTCTCAACGGCCGAACTGCTGGCGGTGGCGCGGAAGGACGTGGGCTACCCGAACCTGATGGCGGCCGACGACCGGCTGCGGGAGGACGTGCGGTTCGAACTGGTCCGGCTGGACGGCCGGCTGAAGCGGCTGAAGCGGGTGGGCACGTTCCCGGAGTTGCAGCGGGCCGGCATCGAGCAGGTGTATGAGGCGTGGGTGTTCCCGACGGACAAGGCCGAGCCGGTGTGCGTCCACCTGACCGACCCGCCGGCCGGGGTGGAACCGGCGGACGACATCAGCCCGGCGAAGAGCGTGCGGGTGGCCGGGTACTTCTTCAAGGTGGGGGCGTACCGCTCGGCCGAGCCGAACCCGAAGCAGCCGGAGCAGAGCCTGATACGCCGCGCCCCGATGCTGATCGGCCGCGGGCTGGAGGTGACGGCCGACCCGCCGGCCGACGCCACCGGCACCTGGGTACTCACCCTGTTGCCGGCGGTGCTGGGCGGGGCGGGCGTGCTGGCCCTGCTGATCTTCGGCCTGTCCGTCTGGTACCGCCGCACCGACGCCGGGGCCAGGCGGTACACCGACCGATCGACTCGGAACCCGTTCGAACCGAACCCGTTGCTGAGGGACGACCATGAGCAAGCGTGAGGCGGATAAGGCGCCGGTCATCCAGCTCATCCGCGGGGCCGAGCCGTCCGCCGGCGAGCGGTTCCTGCACCGCATCCTGCCGGCCGGGGTGGCCAGCGCCGGGCTGCACCTGCTGCTCGCCGGCGGGGTCGGGCTGTACGCCTGGCTGAACCCGACCCCGGAGGCGAAGGCGTCGGGCATCCAGGAGGTGGCGGTGGCGGTCGAGCAACGGCCGGACGCGCCGGAGCCGGAAGACCTGACCACCCTTAACGACAAGCTGGACGACACCGCCCCGCCCACGTCCATCGACGACGCGCCGCTCGACACCAAGACCATCCAGGCCAAGCTGAACGAGCCGGACGCCGTCGGCAACCCGGACGGCAAGCTGGACACCAAGGTGGACAGCCTGCTGAACGCCGGCGCGGACAACCCGAACGCGCTGATGCAGGGGGCGATCACCGACGGGGCGGGCATCGGGGCGATCGGCACCGGGCAGAACGGGCTGGCCATCGCCAACGACTCGTTCCGCGGCCGCGGGTCGCAGGTCAGCCGGGACAACCTGGCCGTCGCCACCGGCGGTTCCACCGCGTCGCAGCAGGCGGTGGCGCGGGGGCTGACGTGGCTGGCCAAGCAGCAGAAGCCGGACGGCGGGTGGACGTTCGACGGGTCGAACAAGGAGTCGCGGGTGGCGGCCACCGGGCTGGCCCTGCTGCCGTTCCTGGCCGCCGGGCAGACGCACAAGCCGTTCAAGGGGAACGACTACCAGAAGACGGTGGCCGCCGGCCTGGCCTGGCTGATCAAGCAGCAGAAGACGAACGGGTCGTTCGCCAACAACGCGTACCAGCACGGCATCGCCACGGTGGCCATCTGCGAGGCGTTCGGCATGACGTCGGACAAGGCGCTGCTGCTGCGGCCGGCGCAGGCGGCGGTCGATTACATCCAGCGGGCGCAGGGGCCGGGCGGCAGCTGGGGGTACAACCTGGACAACCCCGGCGACTGGTGCATCTCCATCGCCGGCTGGCAGATCCAGGCGCTGCACAGCGCCAAGATGTGCAAGGACCTGAAGGTGAACCCGGCGGTCATCACCAAGGCGATGAAGTTCCTGGACACCATCGCCAGCGGGTCGTCCAAGTCCAAGTACGGGTACGACAACGCCAAAAGCCCGACCCCCGGTCGCACCGCCATCGGCCTGCTCTGCCGGTACTACCTGAACGGGTGGGGGTCGAACAACCCGGGCATGAAGGACGGGGTGGCGTACCTGCTGAAGGACCACCCGGCGGGCGAGTCGGCCAAGTTCGACATGTACTACTACTACTACGCCACCCAGGTGATGCACTTCTACGAGGGGGAGGTGTGGAAGGTGGAGTGGAACCCGAAGATGCGGGACCTGCTGACCGGCAAGCAGCGGAAGGAGGCGGCCCGCCCGGAGGTGGACGGCAGTTGGGACGCGGAGAGGGACGGGCACTTCGGCCCGCAGGCCGGGCGGCTGGGCACCACCTGCCTGGCCCTGCTCACGCTGGAGGTGTACTACCGCCACCTGCCGCTGTACAACCGCGGCACCGGCGGCAAGACCGACCTGGAAGGGAAGTGACACCGCCTCGGCACCGGAGGTGCCCGCGGATGTAGCCCAGGGCGGAAGCCCTGGGTATGCGAGGGGAATACAGAACCGCCCCGGAGGGGCCGGCGGAGCCAACCCCGCCGACCCCTCCGGGGCGGATTCGTTCGTGCGATTCTTACCCAGGGCTTCCGCCCTGGGCTACATCCGACGACCGCTCCGCGGCGGGGGTCGGATCGCGGGTGAGGGTGTCCCCGCCCGGTTTCGTTTCCGCACCCCGGGTTCGCACCGTCGGCACGACGAACAGGATGACGCACACCCCGACTGCCGCCAGCCCGGCCGCCGCCCACTTCGCCCACACCGGGGCCGAACTGAACCCGACCGTGTACCCGATCACGAGTGCCACCAGGCACACCGCGGTCGCCTTCACCCGCGGGCGGAGGCCGCGGTGGTCGTGCCAGTCGCGGATCAGGTGGCCGATGTACGGCGACCGCCGCAGCCAGCGGTCCAGCCGCGGCGACGAGCGGGCGAAGAAGTAGCTGGCGAGCAGGAAGAACGGGGTGTGTGGCAGCACCGGCAGCACGGCGCCGAGGAACCCGACGCCGACGAACAGCAGGCCGAGGGAAACGTACACCAGCCGGCGGGCGCCCGTGGCCCGGACCGGCGGGGGCGGGGCGGGGACAGTCACTTGTCCTTCTTCACCGGCGGGGCGTCCGGAATCACGGCCGGCGGAATGGCCGGCTTCTCTTTGTCCGCCTTGGCTGGCTTCACCCCGCCCATCTCCAGCAGCTTCGCCTTCAAGTCTTCCGCCGCCTGCAGCGCCTCCTTCGTCGGCTCCTTGGCGAACCGGCGGTTGGCCTCGTCCGCGTGGTCGAGCACCCCGCCGTCCATCGACACCCCGGCGAACAGCCCGCGGGACTTGGAGTAGGACAGCACCTCCGCCTTGAACTGGCCGTCGGTGCCCGCCTCCGCCCGCCGGCCGACCGGCCCGGCCGCCACCCCGGCGTCCACCCCGAGCGTCAGCTTGCCCTTGCCGTCCAGGACGCGTTCCAGGCTCTTCCTGGTCTTGAACACCAGCACCAGGTCGGTCGCCTGCACCCCGATCTGCGGGCCGAAGCTGACCCCGCCCAGGTTGACGAACGTGGGGTCGCCCCACAGCCCGTCCTTCCCCCGCACCAGCGCCACCCCGTGCCCGCCGCGGCCGGCCACGATGAACCCGGCCTTCACCGTGTCCGGGATGACCACCACCCCCTCGGCCTTCGCCATCAGGTGCTCGGGGATGCCGGTCTTGAGCGACTGCTCGGTCTCGACCAGCACCTCGGTCGCCTTCGCCAGCGTCTTCTCCGGGGCCGGCGGGGTGGGCTTCAGCTCCCGCAGTTTGTCGCGGATCGGGCCGCCGGACAGGGCGACGGACAGGGCCAGGACGGTGAACATGGTGTGACCTCGGGTCGGGGTTCCACCATTCAACGTAGCCGGCAGGGGAACTTGCGGTCAACCGGAGTGTGGCGGATGTGTTCTGCTCGCTCCGCGAGCGGGTTCGGAAGACCGCTCGCGGAGCGAGCAGAACACGAGAATCAGGCGTCCACCCGGTCGGCGGAGATGAGCAGGCGGAGCTGGACGGTGCCCACTTGCACCACGTCGTTCGGCATCAGCACCCGCTGCTGGCCGGGGTACACCCGCTGGCGGTTGACGAACGTGCCGTTCAGGCTGTTCAGGTCTTCCAGGATGACCGTCTTGCCGTCGAAGATGACGCACGCGTGGTGGCGGGAGGTCCACACCCGCTCGGCCGGCTCCTGCCCGGTCAGGTCCAGGTCCACCGGCGCGTTCACCATCCGGCCGATCAGGTTCCGCCCTTCCAGCAGCGGGAACGCCACCCCCAGTTTCTCCCCGCGGACCACCTCCAGCCGCGGCTTGATGACCAGCCGACTGGTGCTGGCCGACCCGCTGCTCTCTTCCTTCCGCGGCAGGGAGAACGCCACGTCGCCGGTGTGCTCGTCCACCCCGCGGCGGCCGGTGTCGTGCAGGGAGACGGTGCCGGACGGCTTGGTGATGACGGACGACGACGTGTCCGACTTGGTGCGGGTGGCGGCCTCGCACGTGTCCACCGGCAGTTCGGCGACGGCCACGCCGCGGGGGAACTGGAACTTCCCGCACCGCGCGCACCCGCCGGCGTCCGCCGGGTTCACGTACAGGCAAATCGGGCACACGTTCATCGCAACACCCGCCGCACGGGCCGGGGACAGAGCCGACCGCGCGGGCAAGCCTAGCTCACGCCCGCCGGAGGGCAATTATTCCGGCCCGAACGGCCGGGTTGGGGGCGGCCGACCGCCGGCAACGGGTCACGCCTGGAGTGAAGAATTACGCCTCGGACCTGAGCGCCACCGCCGCGAACGGGGCCACGGTTATCACGCTGCCGGGTTTCACGACGGGGCCGGCCGAATCCGCGAAAATGTCGGCCGGGCTGTCGGCGGCGGTGTCGAACAGCCGCCGCCAGCGGCGGCCGGTGGGGGACGCCGGGACGGTGGCCGACACCGGCTCGGTGCCGCCGTTGAACGCCACGTAGAAATCGTTGTCCGGGGCGGCGGTCAGGTCGTCCCGCCCGTGGTACCGGCCGTCCAGGGTGTACGCCACGAACCGCGAATCCGGGCCGAAGTTGGGCAGGTTCGGCAGCCGCCCGTGCCACCGCACGTCGGCCGTCAGCGGGGTGAGTTCGCCCTTCAGGTAGTCCTTCCGCCGGAACACCGGGTGCTTCCGCCGAACCCAAATCAGCTCCCGCATGAACCGCACGAACCCGGCGTTCGTGTCCTTCAGCGTCCAGTCCACCCAGCTCAGGTCGTTGTCCTGGCACCAGGCGTTGTTGTTCCCCCGCTGGGTGCGGAGCATCTCGTCCCCGGCCAGCAGCATGGGCGTGCCCTGGGCCAGCAGCAGGGTGGCGGCCATCGACTTCGCCCGCCGCTCCCGCAGCGTCCGCACCTTCGGGTCGGTCGTTTCTCCCTCCGCCCCGCTGTTCCACGAGCAGTTGTCGTTGTGCCCGTCGCGGTTGCCCTCGCCGTTCGCCAGGTTGTGCTTGTCGTTGTAGCTCACCAGGTCGTGCAGGGTGAACCCGTCGTGGCAGGTCACGAAGTTGAGCGAGTGCCGCGGGCCGCGGCCGTTCCCGCCGAACAGGTCGGCGCTGCCGGCCAGCCGGCTGGCGAGCAGGGCGGCGAACCCGGGGTCGCCCCGCCAGAACCGCCGCACGTCGTCCCGGAAGCGGTCGTTCCACTCCGCCCAGCGGTGGCCGAACGGGAACCGCCCCACCTGGTATGCCCCGCCGGCGTCCCACGGCTCGGCGATCAGCTTGGTGCCGGCCAGGATGCCGTCGTCCGAGATCATCTCCACCGCCGGCGGGTTGGGGATGAGCTTGCCGGTGCGGTCCCGCCCGAGCACGCTCGCCAGGTCGAACCGGAACCCGTCCACGTGCATGTCCGTCACCCAGTACCGCAGGCACGTCAGGATGTGCTCCCGCACCGCCGGGTGGTTGCAGTTCACCGTGTTCCCGGTGCCCGAATAGTTCAGGTACCGGCCGTCCGCGTCCATCAGGTAGTACAGCCCGTTGTCCAGCCCGCGGAGGTGGTACGTCCGCCCGCGGTCGTCCCCCTCGCCGGTGTGGTTGAACACCACGTCCAGGATGACCTCGATGCCGGCCGCGTGCAGCGCCTTCACCAGGTCGCGGAACTCGTTGTCCTGCCCGTGTTCGCCGGCCGACGCGGCGAACGACGCCTTCGGGGCGAAGAACCCGATCGGGTTGTACCCCCAGAAGTTGACCAGCGGGTCGCCGGTTTTCGGGTCGGCGAACGGGCAGTCGCACTCGTCGAACTCGAACACCGGCAGCAGCTCCACCGCGGTCACGCCCAGCCACTTCAGGTAGTCGATCTTCTCGATCAGCCCGCGGAACGTGCCGGGGCACTTCACCCCCGAACTCGGGTGGACGGTGAACCCGCGGACGTGCAGCTCGTACACGATGCCGTCCTCCGCCGGCGTCCGCACCGGCCGGTCGTCCGCCCAGTCGTAGGCGTGGTGGCGGGTGAACAGGCTGCGGCGGGAGGTCCGCTCCGGGTCCACCTCGCACGTGCCGCCCCACACCGCCCCGTTCGACAGGGTGTTGGCGAACGGGTCGAGCAGCAGCCGGGTGGGGTCGAAGCGGTGGTCCCCGCCCTTCGGCCCGTCCACCCGCCAGCCGTACTGGAACACGTCCGGCAGCCCCTCGACGCGGACGTGCCAGTGGTCGCCGGTGCGGTGGGTGCGGGGGTCGAGCGGGATTTCGGCCAGCGGGGTCCGCCCGCCGGCCTCGGGGTACACGACCAGGGCGACGGTGGTGGCGTGCCGGGACAGGACGGCGAAGTTGACGCCGTCCGGGGCGCGGGAGGCGCCGAGCGGCAGCGGCCGCCCGCGGTGAATCGGGTGGGAAGACATGTGTGTATGGTAGAACCGACTGGTCGGCACCCGCCAGCGAATCGCGGGCCGTCTGGTCCCGGCGGCCGCGGGGTGGTACCATCAAGCGTCCGACGCACTCGCCCGGAGACGCCCGTGACCACCTGCCGCCCCGTTCTCCTCACCGCCTTCCTCGCGGCCCTGCTCTTGCTACCCGTCGCCACCACCGGGGCGCCGGTGCCGAAGGGGAACAAGGAGGAGTTGGTGAAGGCCGACCTGGCGAAGCTGGAGGGCGAGTGGGAGATCGTGGCGTACCAGAAGGACGGGGACGCCGAGGGGGCCGCGGCACTCCGGTTGGTCGGCGAGGTGGTGACGTTCAAGGACCGGGAGTACACGTTCTCGTCCGACCTGGGCAGCGGGGCGATCGACGACATCGACCCGACCCAGTCGCCGAAGCGGGTGACGTACAAGGGCAAGGCGGGGAAGCTGGAGTACGGCATCTACCTGTTGGAGGGTGACGTGTTCGTGGACTGCCTGTCCGACAACGAGAAGGACCGGCCGACCGCGTTCACCAGCAGGCCGGACAGCGGGCACACCCTGATCATGTACCGGCGGGTGCGGGCGGATAAGGACAAGTGACGCCGAACTACCCCCGACAGGGTTTCTTCCCGTGATCCACGGTTTCTGAATCCGCGTCCCGCACGCCGGCGAATGGTGGGGTGAGTACCTGCTCCGGCGGGTGCTCGCAGGCCCACCCCACCCCCATTCGTCCGGTGTCCCATGAAACGGTTCCTGCTGCTGGCCGCCCTGCTCGCGTTCGCTGTCGCCTCTCCTGCCTGGGCCGACGACGCGGCCAAGTCCCGCCCGGTGAACGTCGTGAAGACGGCCGCCACCGCCGGCCAGTTCAAGACGCTGCTCTCCCTGCTCGTCGCCGCCGACCTGGACGACACCCTGAAAGGGGACGGGCCGTTCACCGTGTTCGCCCCGACCGACGACGCCTTCGCCAAGCTGCCGAAGGGCGCGGTGGAGTCCCTGCTGCTGCCGGAGAACAAGGCGAAGCTCACGTCGATCCTCGCCTACCATGTGATCGCCGGGAAGAATCGGTTCGACTTCGGCACCGCCGCCCCCGACCAGCCCTACGAGTACAAGACGGTGAACGGGGCGAGCGTGACGGTGGTGAAGGGCGACGGGGTGATCCGGGTGAACGACGCGAAGGTGGTCGCCCAGAATGTGGCGTGCAGCAACGGGTCGGTGCAGGTGATCGACCGCGTGCTGATGCCGCCGATGAAGGCGAAGGCGAAGGCGAACACCATCCCGGCGGTGGCCGAGAAGGCGGGGCAGTTCAAGACGCTGCTGGCCGCCCTCACCGCGGCCGAGCTGGCCGACGTGCTCGGCGGGGACGGGCCGTTCACCGTGTTCGCCCCGACGGACGACGCGTTCGCCAAGCTGCCGAAGGGGACCGTCGAGAAGCTACTGAAGGACGAGAACCGCAAGCAACTGGTCGGCGTGCTGAAGTACCACGTGGTGGCCGGCAAGCTGACGGCGAAGGAGCTGGTGAAGGCGGAGAAGGCGAAGACCCTCCAGGGCGGCAGCGTGACGGTCGGCATCAGCGGCGGGCGGGTGACGGTGAACCAGGCGAACGTGTTCGGGTCGGACGTGGGGGCCGACAACGGGGTGATCCACGTGATCGACCGCGTCCTGATGCCGGGCCACTAAACATGAGTGTGCCGGCCACCGCGGCCGGGACGTGGGCGGCCCTCCTCCCGCCCCCGGAACCCGACGAACGGTTCGACCTCCCCGCCCCCGCCCCCAGGCCGGATATGCCGCCACCGCGCCCGGACGCCCCACCCGCCCCGCCGCCCGTCCTGCCCCGCGTCGCCCGCGGGGACACGACGGCGGTGCGGGAGTGCCTGGAGCGGTACGGCCGGCTGGTGCAGGGCCTGGCCCGCAAGTGGCTGGGCGGCGGGGCGGACGCCGCCGACGCCGTGCAGGACATCTTCATCGAGCTGTGGAAGCAGGCCGGCCGGTACGACCCGCGGGCGTCGCCCGAACTCGCGTTCGTCGCCCTGGTCGCCCGCCGCCGTCTGATCGACCGCCACCGCCGCCGGCGGAGCCGGCCGGCCGAACAACCCCTGGTGGACCTGACCCCGCAGGTGGACGAGGCCGTGCAAGCGTGGGAGGTGGAGGACGAGTTGACCCCGGTGCGGGCGGTGCTGGCCGAACTGCCGGCCGACCAGCGGCGGGTGCTGCTACTGGCGGTGAGCGACGGCGCCACCCACCCCGAGATCGCTGAGACCACCGGCCTGCCGCTGGGCACGGTGAAGACGCACATCCGCCGCGGGCTGCTGTTCGTCCGCGAGCGGCTGGGCGAACTCAACCGGGGAGGTGCCCGATGACCCCGCCGCCCCCGCCGAGCATCGAGCGGCTGTACGATCTGTTGACCCAGCAGGCGACGGAGCCGCTGACGCCCGCCGAGCAACAGGAGTTACGCGAGTTGCAGGTGAAGTGGCCGCACGTGGACGTGGACGACCTGGACCAGGCGGCGGCGCTCGTTCACCTGGCGTCCCTCGCCGGCCCGCTGCCGGCCCTGTCGCCGGACCTGATGCGGCGGCTGGAAGCGGATGCGGCGGCGCACTTCGACCCGAAGGCGACCCCGCGGGAGCGAGCCGACCGGCCGAGGCGGGGTTGGCTCGCCGCGAGCGGCTGGCTGGTGGCGGCTTGCCTGCTGTTGGCGACGGGGTTCCTGGTCTGGGATCGCTGGGGCCGAACGCCGCCCGACGCCCGCACCCCGGCCGAGCAGCGGGACGACCTGCTGGCCCGCGGGGCGAAGCGGTTCCAGTCGAAGGACAAGCAACCCCGCGGCGGGGACGTGGTGTGGGACGGCACGACGCAGCAGGGCGTCCTCACCCTGACCGGGCTGACGCCGAACGACCCGGCCCGCATGCAGTACCAGTTGTGGATCGTGGACGCCGGCCGGGCGCACAAGGAGCCGGTGGACGGCGGGGTGTTCGACGTGGCCGCCGACGGCACGGCGGTGGTGCCGGTCCGGCCCGCCCTGGCGGTCCGCACCCCGACCGTGTTCGCCGTCACCGAGGAACCGCCCGGCGGGGTGGTGGTGTCCGAGGCGGGCAAGCGGGGCGAGTTCGTCGTCGTCCTGGCGGAGTAGGGGATACCCGCTTGCAGTGCGAGCCGACCGAAAGACCAGACGCCGGAAGCCATGAAAACGTGGCATAAGAGGGCGAGAGGAGACTACCCCCGACAGGATTCGAACCTGTGACCCTCGGTTTAGGAAACCGATGCTCTATCCCCTGAGCTACGGGGGCGGGTAGGACGGACCTCGGCCGGCGGCGGGAGGTTCGTTCCGCCAATTGTAACGGATCGGGCGGGGGGAGCAACGCATCCGCTTCCCTGACTCGCACGTCGGGCTAACGACACGGTCGGCGGAAAAGAGAACAGCGCGAACCTCACCCGAGGTTCGCGCTGCGGAGGTGGGCGGCGGGCGTGGTCAGTACGAGTACGGCCGGGTGCTGGTGTTCGAGGTGGTCGTGGTGTTCGTCTGCGAGCCGCCGGTCGATCCGGTCGTCCCCGTCCCCGTTCCCGAACTGGTGCCCGTCCCCGAGTACGGGCTGGTCGAGGTGCCCGGCTTGTACGTGCCCATCGGGTCGGAATCGACGCTGCCGCGGATGACGAAGTCCACGCTCGCCCCGCGGGGGGACAGCAGCGGGAACACCGCCGTCGTCCGCACCGTGTACTTGCCGGCCGCCAGGTACGCCGATTTCGACGCGGCCGGCCCGTTCGCCGACTGGGTGAACGACAGCACCTTCCGCCCGCTAGCGTCGAACACCTCGACGATCAGCTCCACCCCCGATACGTTCGCCGTGGACTCGGCCGACAGGTCGAGCAGCCCGCTCGTCGCCAGGCTGAGGCTGAACTGGTGCTGGTTCACCGACTTCGTCAGGGTGCCGGCCGCGAGGACCGGCGAGTCGGCCGGCGGCGGGGCGATGTTCGTCGACGCGGCGCCGTCCGGGTTGATCACGGTCGTCTCCCCGCCCAGCCCGGACACGACCAGCTTGTACCGGCCGACGCCGAACACGTCGCTGGAGGCGGAGGTGACGCGGAGGAAGTACTGCCCGCCGGCGTCGGCGTTCACGGTCAGCCGCAGGTCGCCGCTGGTCGGGTCGGTGGCCACCGCCGTGCCCACTTCCCGCCCGCTCGCGTCCACCACCGTCAGCCGGGCGGTGAGCAGGCTGAGGCCGGTGGTGAGCAGCCGCACGTCGAACGACCGGCCGCCGGCCGGCAGGCGGAACGAGTACCAGTCGGCGTCGGTCGTGGTGGTCAGGTCGCCGGTCAGACTGAAGTTGCCGGACACCGTCACCCCGGTGGCGGCGGACCGGGTGTTATTCGCCGCCAGCCGGTCGAACGTGTCGGCCCGCCGCGCCCCGCCGTAGTACGAGCGGACGGTCGCCAGGTCGGACGCGGACAGGCCGGTCCGCGCCCCGTAGTAGTGGGCGGACATGACCGACAGCGGGTCGTCCGAGTGCTCCAGCCCGAACACGTGCCCGGCCTCGTGCAGGGCGACGGTGAACAGGTCGTACCCGCCGGACCCGCCGCCGACGGCGTACCGGATGGCGGTGTTGAACAGCACGTCGCCCGACCAGGTGCCGTTGTCCGGGGAGACGATCATGGCGTTCGCCAGGGCGGACGGGTCCAGCCGGGTGCCGCCGATGCGGACGTCGGCGAACCGCGAGTCCCCCTGGTACGCCCCGCTGGTGCCGAAGTTCATCCCGGAGTCGCCGCGGAGGCCGATGTTCACGTTGGTGGCCGCCGCCCACGTCTGGAACGCCCGCAGGATCTCCCGCTGCCAGCCGGTCAGCCCGCCGAACGCGGTGTTCGCGTTCGACCGCGAGTCCGGCCCGCTGGTGAGCGACCCGGTCAGCCCGTCCACGGTGCCGGTGACCGGCGAGAGTAGGGCGTTCACCGCGCTCAGGCCGAGGGTGCCGAACAGGGCGGTGGCGGTGGTGTGCACCTCGACGGCGTTCGGCGGCGGCTGACCGATCAGGGTGCCGTCCGGGGCGAAGCCGATGGTCAGGCTGGCCGGGTCGGTCCACCCGTCGCCGAGGGCGACGGCGGCCGGCACGTCGCGGGGTTCGAGGCGAGTGACGGCGAGCGCCGGGGTGGTCGTCGGCATGGCAAAACCTGTGACGCAAGGGGCGAGGGCGTGTCCGCGGCGGGTCGCACCACGGGTACACCCCATCGAACGCCGTTCTCACCGGCCGGGCGCCAGAGAATCCTTCAACCCGCGGGCACTTTTTTCTAGATCACACCCGGACTTCACACCACCCCGCAGTTTTCCGTCCGGGCCGCACGCCGTCCGCTTTCGCGACACTGAACACCCGACCACAATTTCTTTCCCACAGCAAACCACGGCGGCGTGAGCTACGATTCCGGAGTCCGGGCGCGGCGGACGGCCCTGGCTTTTCCCGTTGTCTCGTTCGGGCGGCCCGAATGCCTGCGAGCCCGCACCCCCTGCCGGACGCCCCGCCGCCGAGTGACGGCAGCCTGGTGCGGCACATCCGCAACGGCGACCAGGCGGCGGCCGACGCGCTGTACAAGCGGTACGCCGGCCGCATCCGCCGGCTGGTGACGGCCCGTCGGCCGACCAGTTTCGCCAGCCGGTTCGACCCGGACGACGTGGTGCAGTCGGTGTTCCGGGTGATGTACCAGCGGATCGCCAGCCGGCGGTACGAGGTGCCGGCGGACGGCGACCTGTGGCGGCTGCTGGCGGTGCTGGCGGCGAACAAGATGCGGGATCAGATCCGCCACCACAAGGCGGCCAAGCGGAGCGTGTACCAGACGGCCGGCGGGGAGAACCCGGACCGCACCGCCGCCTGGGGGGACGAGGCGGCCGAGACGCACCTGCGGCTGACGGTGGACGAACACCTGGCCGGGCTGACCGCCGCCGACCGCCAGGTGGTCGCCCTGCGGATGCTCGGGCACACCATCGACGAGATCGCCGCCCACACCGGGCGGGCGGTGCGGACGGTCGAGCGGGTGCTGCGGCACGCCCGCGACCGGCTGGCCGAGCTGTTAATCACCTGACCCGGAACGGACCATGAGCGCGCCCGCGGGAACCGACTGGTGCTGGACGGAACTGGATCGGTTCGAGGCCGCGGCCCGCCGCGACCCGGCCGCCGACCTGACCCACTTCCTGCCGCCGTCCGACCACCCGGCGTACCGCGAGGCGCTCACCGAACTGGCCCGACTGGACATGGAGTTGGCCCACCGCCGCGGGGAGACCCGCCCGCCGGAGCGGTACTTCGCCTGGTTCCCGGAGCTGGCGGCGGACTCCGTCGCCGCGGCCGGGGTGGAGCACGGGTACCGCCAACTGCACGGCGGCCAGCCGGACGGCAACCCGCCGCCGACGAGCGCCGTTTCCCGTGTGGTGCTTGCCCCGTCCGACCACCTCACCAACCCGGAGCCAACCTGCGTCGTCGCCGTCAAGCCGTCCGTCGCCGGCGTGTCTACGCCGGGTAGCAGCGGCACCCCGCCGCCGGCGGCGACCCTGCCGGTGATCGGCGACAAGGTGGCCGGGTTCCTGTTCACCGCCGAACTTGGCAAGGGGGCGTTCGGCCGGGTGTTCCTCGCCCGGCAGGGGGATCTGGCCGGGCGGCCGGTGGCGGTGAAGGTGGGGGCCGGGCTGGTCGGCGAGTCGCACACGCTCGCTCGCCTGCAGCACACCAACATCGTGCCCATCTACTCCGCCCACCGGCACGGCCAACTGACGGCGGTGTGCATGCCGTACCTCGGGCGGACCACCCTGGCGCACCTGCTGTTCCGCATCCGCAGCGACGTGATGCCGGAGTCGGTGCGGCACCTGATCGAGACGTTCCACCAGAAGGCGGAATCCACCCACAAGAACCGCCCGTCCGACCCGCCGCCGCCGACCGAGGTGGCGGGCGGGTTGACCCCGGTCACCGCCAAGCCGCTGCTGACGACCGATTCCAACCTGCCGGTCGCCGCCCTGCACGGCGGGGTGTGGGACCGGCTGACCACCGGCACCCTGGCGGACGCCGCCGTGTGGACCGCCGCCCAACTCGCCGCCGGGCTGGCGCACGCGCACGAGCGGGGCATCCTGCACCGGGACATCAAGCCGGCGAACGTGCTGCTCACCGACGACGGCGTGCCCATGCTGCTCGACTTCAACCTGGCGGACGACGCGAACGCCACCGGCGAGCTGCAGTCCGCCGCGGTCGGCGGCACCCTGCCGTACATGGCCCCGGAGCAGATCGCCGTGTACGCCGGCAAGCAGCTGCTGCCGACCGACGCCCGCGCCGACCTGTACTCGCTCGGGGTGGTGCTGTACGAGCTGCTCACCGGCGTCCGCCCGTTCCCCGACCGGCACGGGCCGCCGCGGGTGGTGGTGGCGATGATGGAGCACGACCGCACCCAACCCCCGCCGCCGGTCCGCCAGCGGAACCCGTTCGTCCGCCCGTCGCTCGAAGCGCTGGTGATGAAGTTGCTCGCTCCCGACCCGGCCGCCCGGTACCAGACGGCGGCGGACCTGGTCGAAGACCTGACCCGCTACCTCGGCCGGCTGCCACTGAAGCACGCCCCTAACCCGTCGTGGCGGGAGCGGGCGACGAACTGGGCGGTGCGGCACCCGCGGCTGGTGTCGTCCGGCACCGTCGGCGGGGTGATCGGGGCGGTCGCCGTACTCGCGCTCGGGGCCGGTCTGGTGGCCCGCGAGCGGACCCGCACCCTCGAAGCGCGGGTGGCGTTCGACGACCACGGCCGCGAACTGCGGGGACTGCAAACCCTGCTCGACGACCGCGGGCTGAGCCGCCCGCGGCTGGACGACGCGCTCGGCCAGTGCGAGCGGAACCTGGCCCGGTACGGGCTGCGGGCGGACGCCGACACCCCGCCCGCCGAGTGGGATCGGCACCTGCTGGTGCGATACCTGCCGGACGCGGACCGCGACCGCCTGCGGGAGCAGACGGCCGAGTTGTACTTCCTGCTCGGGCGGGCGGCGTTCCAGCGGGCGAAGATGGCGGTGGACGTGAATGAGCGCACGGCCGCCGTCGCCGACGCCGAGCGGTGGAACCGGCAGGCGGCGGCGTTCGGCGGGGCGGTGCTGGCGCGGGCGGTGGCCGAACAGCGGGCGGACCTGCTGCGGATGGCCGGCCGCCCCGCCGACGCGGACAAGCTGGCGGCCGACTCCGCCGCCGTCGCCCCCGGTGGGCCGCGGGACCGCTTCCTGCTGGGCTTCTGGTGGTACCAGCGGGGGCACCTTCGCAAGGCGCTGCCCGAACTGGCCGCCGCCACCGCCGACGACCCGACCAACTTCTCCGCCTGGTTCGTCCTCGGCACCACCCACCTGAACCTGGAGCAGCCGGACCTGGCAGCCATGTGCTTCACCGCCTGCGTCGCCCTGCGGGCCGACTTCGCCCCGGCGTGGCTGAACCGCGGGCTGGCGTTCGTCCGCCTGGGCAAGCCGCAACTGGCGATCGACGACTTCGACGCCGCCCTCAAGCACGACCCGGACCGGGCCGAGTACCACTTCCTGCGCGCCGGGGCACTCAGCCAGGTGGGCAAACACCGCGAGGCCGAACGCGGGTACACCGACGCGCTGGCGTGTGCCGACTGCCCGCCGCGGGTGTACCTGTGGCGGGCGGCCGAGCGGGAAGTGCTGAAGGACGAGCCTGGGGCGAAATCGGACCGTGGGGAGGGCGAGAAGCGGGAGCCGACCGATGCGCTCGGGTGGGTGGCTCGGGCCGAAGGGGTGGCCGAGTCCGACCCCGCCGCCGCTCTGAAATATGTAGATCAGGCACTCGATCTGTCGCCGCTGGAGGTGTCCGCCCTCCAGTTGAAGGCGCACCTGCTGTCAGAGAAGCTGGACCGCCCGGCCGACTCGATCAAGGTGCTGGACCGGGCGCTCGAACACTACCCCGAACACATCCAGTGCCTGGCCGGGCGGGCGGTGATGAAGGCCCGCGGCAAAGACCGCACCGGAGCGATCGCGGACGCCCAGGCCGCCCTGCTGCTGAACGCCCGCGGGGCGAACCTGGCGCAGATCGGGTGCGTGTACGCCCAAACATCCCGCGTCGAACCGGCGGACAGATTCAAGGCGGTGGAGTTGCTCGCAGCGTCGATCAAGGACGGGTTCGACCCGACGTTCCTGGCCGACGACCCGGACCTGGACCCGCTCCGCGACACCGACGAGTTCCGCGCACTGCTCAAACAGCACCCCCCGCGGAAGTAGCGGGCTGGGAGTTGGTGTACCGGCTTTAGCCGGCCACAGCACAGCAGCGGCGGGGGTCGAGTGAGCGACACGTCATGAAAAGCCTACACTCCCGCCGGTCCGGTGCAGGGCTCGGTTCAGCCTCGGCAACTCGTGCCGGAACTCAGCGCCCGTCGCAGACCACCTCAGTCTTGCGGCCCCAGACTCGGCGGCCCCAACCCCTCCGTGCCGAACCGCCGGGCGACCTCGGGCCACACGGCGATCACATATCGCTCGGACCCGCACGCGGGGCAAGGGCCGGCGTGCAGCTCAGGAACGGGTATGCCGGGGAAGAGGATGTCGTCGCCGCAGTCGATCTGCGTGCGGCGAAGTCCCTCACACGCGCGAGCCAGTACCGCCGGCGTGATCTCCTCGCGGTAGGCTAGGCAGTGAGAGCAGACCGCGGCGAGCTTGCCTGTGCCCAAGCCTGTCACTCGCGTGCCCTCTGTGACCGAACTCGTATTTTGGCCGACCGACCAAATGCGCCGGACGCGGCCGCCCGGTCGACCTGACGCGCAAACTACTCTTCTCCGTCATTCGTCGCAACCGAATTCCACTACGTCTGATCGGCGAACCGCCTGAAGGCGGGACACCAACAAAGAACCGCCTAAAGGCGGGACACCAGCCGGGTTGGTGTACCGGCTCCAGATTCACACGCCGGTTCAAACACGTCCCACCCGTCCCCGTACCCGAGAGTCGGGTACTCGTCCCAAACCCGTTTCGCTTCCGCCCGGCCCATCCTACTCCTTCGCCCGGAGGGCGAAGGAGGTTCCGCTCGGTTATACTCGGTGTGAGGCCCCGAGGGTGAGTGATGCGCGCGACGATCACGCTGATTCTGGCGGTTCTCATCTCCACGCCCGCTCCGGCCCAACCGGGTGATCCCAAGTCGCTGGCCGTACCGCCGGAGAAACACGCGCTCGCCAAGGAATTGGTCCGCAAGCTGGACGACGACGACGTGGACGTGCGGGATAAGGCGTCCGCCGACCTGAAAGCGATGGGCCGACTTGCCCTCCCTTCGCTGTTAGAGGCGACGAAGGGGACGCCGTCGAACGAGGTCGTTCTGCGGGTGGAGAAGTTGCTGCCGGCCGCACGTAAAGAGGACTTCGACGCCCGCGCCCAACTGTTCCTGGCGGACAAGGAGCGGAAGTTCGAACACGACCTGGTCGGGTGGACGGAGTTGAAGAAGGCGGCCGGGGACACGCCCGAGAGTCGTACCCTGTTCACGGACATCCTGGCCGACGACGAGTGCCGGGAGGTATTGCTCGCCGCCTTCGACACTACCCCGGAGGGGCGGAAGACGTTCGAGAAGCGGTGGGAGGTGAAGGTGAGAGGGTGGCTGGCCGCTCGGCGTCAGCAGAATCGCACCGATTGGATCAAGGCGGACGAGCCGATCCAATTCCTGGTGGCCGGGTGGCTCGGTGACCTGCTAGCCGGACGGGACTATCTGAGCTACTTCCGACACATGGCCACGGATCAATATCTGAAAACGGACGAAGGACGTTTGGCGAAGGCTGGGGAGGGGAAGTACGGTGGGGCGGTGGTCAAACTGGCCCGCTACTGGATCGACGGCCAGACCCAGTTCTACGGCCTCCAGCAAGCTGAGAGTACATGTCGGCTGTTCAAGTTCGAGGAGAGCCTGCGGCTGCGGTGCCATGAGCGGCTGATCGACCTCGGGCTTGTCGGGGTGATGAGCCTGGGCGACTTGGCCGGCTCCGGGCAGAAAAAGTACCTGCTCACGCTCACCAAGTTCTTCACCGAGGAGCATGTGTTGAACCCCGACCCGATCGACCAAGCCAAAATTCCCGCCATCCAGGTGCGGGACATGGCCCTGGCATACGCCATCGAACTGACCGGGCAGGAGGTGGCCGAGTACGGGTTCTCGGTGCAGGCGGACACGAAAAAGAAACCGGGCATGAAGTACATCTCGAACAACTACTTCTTCCGCACAGACAAGGAGCGGACGGCCGAGCAGAAGCGGGAGGCGGCATTCAAGAAATGGGCCGATTGGGAGAAGGCCAACCCGCCGCCCGCCGCCAAAGACAAGAAGTGACGCCGCCGCGCCTCTGCTCGTCCGGGCAACGGGTGTCGCCTCACAGCCCCCGCAGGTCGGACGCGCGGTTCACCCGCTCGACGGCCAGGGCGAACGCCGCCGTCCGCCAGTCGCACCCGTGCTTCGCTCGCGTCGCCTTCAGGTCGGCGTAGGCCTTCGTCATCGTCCGCTTCAGTTCGGCGTTCACCTTGTCCTCGTCCCAGCGGTACATCTGCACGTTCTGCACCCACTCGAAGTAGCTGACCGTCACCCCGCCGGCGTTGGCGAAGATGTCCGGCAGCATGGTCACGCCCTTCGCTTGCAGGATGGCGTCGGCCTCGATGTCGGTCGGGTGGTTCGCCCCCTCCAGGATGATCTTCGCCTTCACCCGGTCCGCGTTCTTCGCCGTCAGCACGTCGCCCAGCGCCGCCGGCACCAGCACGTCCACCGCGTCGGCCAGGATGTCCTCGGCCGGGAACGCCTCCCCGCCGGCGAACCCCTTCACCCCCTTCGCCTGCTGCGCGTGTGCGTACAGCTTGGGGATGTCCAGCCCGGCCGGGTTCCGCACCGCCCCGGTCACGTCCGACACAGTTACCACTTTTCCCCCCGCCGCGTGGATCAGCCGGGCCGCCCATGACCCGACGTTGCCGAACCCCTGCACGGCGTAGGTGAAGTCCTTCACCTGTTTGCCCAGGTCGGCGAACAGCGATTCCGCCGCGAACAGCACCCCGCGGCCGGTGGCCGCGTCCCGGCCGAGCGACCCGCCGAGTTCGACCGGCTTGCCCGTCACCACACCGGGGGCGTACCCGCGGAACTTGCTGTACTCGTCCACGATCCACGCCATCGTCTGCGCGTTCGTGCCCATGTCCGGGGCGGGGATGTCCGAGTACGGGCCGATCACGTCCGCCAACTTCTGGGTGAACACCCGCGTCAGCCGTTGCAGTTCCGCCGCACTCAGCGTCTTCGGATCGACGCTGATGCCGCCCTTCGCCCCGCCGTAGGGCAGATCGACCACCGCCGTCTTCCACGTCATCAGCTGGGCGAGCGCGTTCACCTCGTCGATGTCCACCTGGTGGTGGTAGCGGATGCCGCCCTTCATCGGCCCGCGGCTGTTGTCGTGCTGCACCCGGTAGCCGACGAACGTGCCCAGGGTGCCGTCGTCCCGCACGATGCCGCACTCCACCTTGATCTCGCGGTACGGGGTGATGAGCGACGTCCGCTGGCGGTCGTTCAGCCGCAGCAGGTCGGCGGCGCGGTGGAAGTACTTGGCGGTCGCTTCGGACGGGGTCATGGGCGGCACCGGGGAGGGTAACGGGGTGCGGATATGGTACGGCAGACGGCCACAGGTTCGCCGCGGGTTGCCGGCGACCCACACCGCCCCGTTCTCCCAACTTGAATCCATTTCCGCCGAACCTCCAAGATCACCAATTTTTCGGCCGTGCAACCGGCAAATCCTCTCAATTCGCTCAACTCGACGGTCGATACCAGACGACGACACACCGCCGGTGTCGGTCCGTTGGGGGAATTGACCGACGGCGGCGGGCGCGACGGGGGCGACCATGACGCGGACGATGCGCAAGTGGAAGGCGAGGCTGGCGGGCGGGTTGATTGCCCTGACCGGCCTCGGCATGGTCGGGTGTAAGCACCAGTTGTTCACCGAGCCGGCGGACGCCGACGTCCTCCGGCGGCCGAACATCCCCGCCCCGCTGGAAACCCGCCCGCACGACCCGATCACCCCGCCCGTGCCGGTCGCCGGCACCGACCCGGCCACCGTGCTGGACTTCAAGCGGAAGCCGCGGCCGCTCAGCCTGAAGGAGGCGGTGGCGGTGGCGTCGGAGCAGGGGAACGTGGGCGGCGGCGGGGCGCAGGGGCAGGACGCGCTGTTCCTGTCGAGCACCGGCCGGGCCATCTCCGGGGACACCATCAAGGCGTTCGTGCTGGACCCGGCGACGGCGGCGGCGGAGGTGGAGCGGAGCCTGTCCAAGTTCGACGCGCGGTGGATCACCAGCATGAGCTGGAGCAAGCAGGACCAGGCGACGCTGACGTTGCAGCAGAGCTTTAGCAACGGGGACAACGCGGCGTTCAACACCACCCTGGCCAAGCCGCTGCCCTCCGGCGGGGCGGTCGGCATCACCACCAGCATCAACTACCTGAACCTGGCGAACCCGCCGGCGGCGAACACCGGGTTCGTCGCCCTGAGTACGTCGTACACCCCGCGGGTGCAGTTCGTGTTCGAGCAGCCGCTGCTGCAGGGGTTCGGGGTGGAGGCGAACCAGCTGTTGAACAACCACCCGGGCAGCCAGCTCATCCAGGGGTTCCGGTCCACCGGCGCGGGCACGGAGGGCATCCTCATCGCCCGCCTGCGGCAGGAGCAGGCCCGCACCCAGTTCGACGTGGTGCTGAACCAGCTGCTGGTGAACGTGGAGGTGGCGTACTGGAACCTGTACGCCGAGTACGCCAACCTGGCCGCCCAGCAGGACGGACTGCTGGCGGCGTTCGAGGCGCTGGTGTACATCCGCGAGCGGGACCTGGCCGGGGTGGAGGTGCAGCGGACCACCCTGCCGCTGTACGAGGGGCAGTACCACCAGTTCTACCAGCGGGTGGTGGAGGCCCGCGGGCGGGTGCTGGAGGCCGACCGGGTGCTCCGCGGGCTGATGGGCCTGCGGTCGGACGACGGCACCGTGTTCACCCCGACGGACGAGCCGGTCCGCACCCCGTTCACGTTCGACTACTCGTCGGCGTATCGGGAGGGGCTGCAGACCAAGCCGGAGGTGATCATCGCCCGCCAGGACCTGAAGGTGCAGCAGCTGAACTACCGCACCCAGCAGATCGGCCGTATGCCCGACCTGCGGCTGTTCAGCAGCTACGACGTGAACGGGCTGGGCGGGCGGCTGACCGGCAGCGAGAGCAACGCCCTGAGCAGCCTGTCGTCCAACCAGTTCAACTCGTGGCAGGTGGGGCTGCGGCTGGACGTGCCGCTCGGGTTCCGGGACGCGAACGCGCTGGTGCGGCAGGCGCAGCTCGCCCTGTGGCGGTCGTGGCACACCCTGTCCGACGCCGAGCGGAAGGTGTTCGAGGGGCTGGTGCAGGCGAAGCGGCAGCAGGACCAGGCGTACGTGCTGATCGAGACCAACCGGCGGGCGAAGGCGGCCGCCCGCCGGCAGGTGGACATCATCAACGAGCGGGTGCGGGCCGGGGCCATCGCCGACAGCGGGCAGTACCTGCAACTGGCCCAGGCGCAGCAGAACCTGGCCACCGCCCAGGCGGCCGAGTTCCGGGCGGTGGCCGACTACAACGCCGCGCTGGCCCGCATCGAGTTCGCGAAGGGCACCAGCCAGCGGTACAACAACATCAGCGTGGCCGACGGCCCGCTGCCCGGGTTCGTGCAGACCAAAGCGGCCGACCACTTCCGCGCCCGGCAGGTCGCCCTGCAACTGCGGGAACACCCGGCGGACGGCCCGACCGGCGGGTTCGACTTCCTCAAGCCGGAGCAGATGCCGCACCCGGCGGACGTGATGAACGCCCCGGCCCCGCCCGGCCTGCCGCTGCCGCCGTCCATCCCGGCCCCCGCCCCCGGTCCGGGCGTGGCTCCGACCGCCCCGCCGCCGGCCGGTGATCCGGGCAAGACGCCGATCAGCGTCATCAAGCCGTACGACAAGTGGGAGACGGCGCCCGGCGGGAACGGCAGCCTGCCGGCCAACCTGCCGCCCATCCCGAAGATCACGCCGAACACCCAGCCGCCGGCCCCCGGGTTCACCCAGAACGGTACGCTGACGTTGCCGCCGAAGCGGCCGACCGGCGACGGGAAGTAGCGAATTGGTGAACCCCGACCGCAAGGTCGGTGGGTGCGTGAGGGAACGGCTCGCACTCACCGACCTTGCGGTCGGGGGTTCACCCGATCGCGGTCAGTCGTCCACCGGGTACGACACGGCCGGGGTGGCGACGGTGCCCAGCCGGTCGATCGCCTTCACCGCCGACCTGAACCGCCCGGTCTCGGCGTAGTGGGTCATGATGACCAGCGGCACCGACTGCTCCGGGTGTCCCTCCACCGCCTCGTGCTGGATGACGCTGGAGATGCTGATCCCCTCGTCCGCCAGCACCCGGCACACGTCCGCCAGCACCCCCGGCATGTCCCGCACCGCCAGCCGCAGGTAGAACCGACTCCGCACCTTCTCCGACGGCTCGACGGTGAACCCGCGGTCGCGGTGCGACCACAGCCGGGCCGCCGCGAACGTCTTCTGCGCCCGCCCGACGGCCAGGTCGATCAGGTCGGCCACCACCGAACTGGCGGTCGGCATCATGCCCGCCCCCGGCCCCTGGTACAGCGTCTCGCCGACCACGTCGCCGACGATCTGGATGGCGTTGTACGCCCCCCGCACCTGGGCCAGCATGTCCGTCTTGCGGACCATGACGGGGGCGACATGAAGAGCCACGGTCTTCAAGTCATCAGGTCGAAGGTCGTCAGGACGGTCGCCCGCGTCTTGACGACTTGACGACTTGCCGACTTGCGACGGGCTGCTCCACGCCTCCGCCAGCAGCTTGATCGTGTACCCCAGCTCGGTCGCGTACCGGATGTCGGTCACGTCGATGCGTTCGATCCCCTGCCGCTCGATCTCGTGCGGCTGGGCCGTCACCCCGAACGCGATCTGGGCGAGCACGGCCAGCTTGTGCGCGGCGTCCGACCCGTCCACGTCGAGCGTCGGGTCGGCCTCGGCGTACCCCAGCCGCTGCGCCTCGGCCAGCGCGTCGGCGTAGCTCTTCCCGCCGTCCGCCATCGCCGTCAGGATGTAGTTCGACGTGCCGTTCAAAATTGCCTGGATGGCCGTCACCTGGTTGGCCGCCAGGCTCTCGCCGAGCGCCCGGATGATCGGCACCCCGCCGGCCACCGCCGCCTCGAAGCAGACGGTGCGCTCCGCCTTCCGCGCCGCCTCGAACACGTCCGGCCCGTGCGCCGCCAGCAGCGCCTTGTTCGCGGTGACGACGTGCTTGCCGGCGGCCAGCGCGTCCAGCACCACCCGCCGGGCCAGGTCGGTGCCGCCGATCAGCTCGACCACGACGTGAACGGCCGGGTCGTGGAGCGCTGCCGCGATGTCCGTCGAGAGCAGAGCCGGGGGGATAACGACGGCCCGCGGCTTGGCCGGGTCTCGCACCACTACCCGCCGCAACTCCAGCCGCCGGCCGGACCGCTGTTCCAGCCGGTCGCCGTGTTCGAGCAGCAGCTTCGCCACCCCGCCGCCGACCGTCCCGCACCCGAGCAGGGCCACGCCCACAGGTTCCGACATGCCGTCCGCCTCGTGTTGAGAGAGCGATGTGTTCTTAGCTCACGGCCGAAACCCCGGCCACACGCGGCCGTGTATCCGCCGCTTCACACCCGCTTCGTTCGCCGTCGGAATTGCGTGCTATGGTGCAAGCAGAACCCGCGTTCCGTTGGGCTTTTTCCCGTCCGGGCGGAAAGTTCCGCCACCACCGAGGGACCGCCATGCAGCAGTTGTACGCCACCGGCACGCTCCACCGCACGGACGGGGTGCAGACGCCGCCGCCGGGCAAGGGGCTGCGGCTGCCGGCGGTCACGGCCGCGACCGGCGGGCTGAAGGCGGACCTGTTGCACTCGGTGCTGCCGCACGCCCTGTACACCCCGCCGGCGGGCGGGGCTGAACGACTGCCGGTGCGGCTGGCCCTGCTGAACACCCCGACCGGGCGGGTGCTGACCCACGCCGTGCCGACCGGCGACTCGTACTTCGCCCACGCGCTGGTGAACCTGCCGGACACGGCCGACGCGCAACTGGCGATCCAGACGTGGGGCAGCCCGCTGTGGCAGCAGTCCGCACCGGAGACAACCGGCGATCTGCCGGAGCTGCCGTACCTGCCGGTGGCCGACGTGCTGGACGACGCGGCGGTGAAGGACTGGCTGGGCAACCCGGCCCACCGCGAACTGCTGGAGTTCGCCCTGACCGCGCTGCTCGGCACGCCGGCCGACCGCCGGGTGTTCCTGGCCGCCCCCGCCGACGACGTGGCGCAGGTGATCTACGCCGTCACCCGCGCCCTGCCGCCGAGCTTGCTGGAAGCGTTCACGTTCAGCACGTTCGAGGCGGACCCGCTGGCGAGTTCCGCCCGGCTGGTTGGGTGCGAGTGCGGCGACGGGCACGACCTGCCGGACGCCTGCTACCGCACCGGGTCGGCGTTCAACACGACCACCGGCAAGCGGAGCGACCTACGCGCGGAGGTGCCGTTCGCCGCGTTCGCGGCCGGGGCGCTGGCGTGTGGCGAACTCGCCCCGCTGGACGACCTGAAGGCGACGTGGCAGCGACTCGGGCTAAAGGACGCGAAGCAGTTCGACCTGGTGTACCGCATGGCCCGCGGCACCGGCACTCTGACGAAGGCCGAAGCAGCCGACGCCCTCCAGCACCCGCCGCTGGCGGCGTGGCTGGCGGTGCGAACCGACGTGCTGAACCAGTTCCTGGACTGGGCGCTGGACGACCGCGGGTTCGCCAACTCGTCGTTCGTGCGGGCGGTGCAGGCCGTCCGCCAGAAGCCGGACGTGCTGGCGAAGCTGGCCGCCACCGTCCGCGACGCCGGGGTGCGGGCGATCACCGACGGGGACAAGACCCGCGCCGCCACCGCCCTGGAGGTGGTGCTGCCGATGGCCTCGCCGGCGAAGGCGAACACGGTGTGGGGCGAGCTGCAAACGGTGGTGGCCGACCCGACCACCCTGTCGTGGCAGATGCGGTGGTACCTGCTGCCGAGGTTCGTGCGGTTCCGCCAGCAGCAGAAGCAGACGAGCGGGGTCGATCCGGCGTTCGCCCGTTGGCTGGACGTGCCGACCGAGCGGCTGGGCGAACTGCTCGGGCTGGACCTGCCGAAGGCGTACCAACTGGAAGCGGGCCGGGCATGCCTGCGGCGGGACGACGAGCCGACCGCCGAACTCACCAGTACCCTCGCCAGGCACCCGCACCTGGTGTTGACGCTGCTGCAACCGGCGGACGGCGACGAGCGGGCGGTGAAGCTGTTCGAGTCGCTCCTGGCGGCGGTGCCGGAAAAGCCGTGGTTCGAGGACGTGATCGCGGCGGCGGTCGACTACCCGACGCCACTGCTCAACAAGTTCTTCGAGGCGACGCTGGCCGCGAGCAAGCTGGACGCCGACCGGCTGGTGCGGACGCAGGGCGGGCGGCTGCTCGACCTGTTCGCCGGGCAGAGCGGGCTGGACCGGCTGGGCACACAGTTCCTGGCCGTGCCGCCGGCCGACGTGCTGAACAACCACACCGTGCTGGCGTTCCTGGACAGGCTCCGCGAGCAGCCGAACCTGAGCGCGGAACTGACCGCCCGCATCGACGCGGTGAAGGCGGTGCGGGCCTACCTGGATTCGCCGCAGTTCACCCCGGAGGCGACGGCCCCGGTGGCGGCGGCGTTCGCCGTCACCCCGTCGGCCCTGCCGCCGACGGCCAGGCAGGACGTGTTCGCCGCCGTGTCCGCGGAACTGACGAAGCGGGCCGATTCGCCCACGCTGCAAGCCGACCTGGAAGCGGTGCTGACGCACCTGGGCGGCACGCTGGCGAACGACCCGACCGACCTGTTCGAGAACCTGCTGCGGGACGTGCGGGGGCGGATGCCGGAGTTCGGCCGGCGGGCGAACGCGGCGCACACGTTCCTGGGCGTGGCCCTCGGCGCGACCGAGTCGCCGGAGTTGGCCGGCAAGCTGACCGGGCTGGACGGGCACGCGTTCGCCATCGCCGCCGACGCCGCGAAGAAGGGCGGGAACCGGCTGCTCGACGCCATCGACGGGCGGTCGAAGGGGTGGCCGGCGGACGCCCGCACCAAGTGGGGGTTCCTGCTCGCCGCCGTGCGGCCGAAGAGCCGCTGGCTACGGGACCTCGTCTGCGTCGCGGTCGGGGCGGGCCTGGTAGCCGCGGCGTGGGTCGTAGTCCGGTACGTCGTCTGACACGTCGTCCTCTTCGGCCCGCACCCGCCTGGCCCGCGGGCGGGGGACGTACCCCCGCTCGTCCGGCCACACCCGCCCGCGGTTCATCTCCTGCGTCAGCCGGGCTTTCACCCGCAGGTACAGCAGGGCGGTGATCGCCACCCAGACGAACAGGCCGAACACCGGCGCGCACGGGCCGGTGTCGATGTTCTCCGGGTGGAACGGCCCCGGCCCCTTCTCGCCGTACTTGTCGAACGACCCGATCGGTAGCAGGCCGGTGACCAGCGGCGGGGTGGCGCCGAGCGGCAGCACGAACAGGTTGGCCACCTCCCGCCCGCCCCCGACCCGGCCGAACGACATGGGGAACACGCAGCAGAACAGGATGATCAGCCAGAACCCCCCACTCAGGAACACGGTCAGGAAGAACGCCCGGATGTTCGCCACCAGCGCGGTGCGGGCGGAGATCGAACACCAGATGCCGGCCAGGGCGAACGCCGACGCGAACACCGCCAGGAACAGGGCCACCACCGGCAGGGCGAACCAGTACACCGACCCGAGCGCCAGCCCGACCGCCCAGATGCCCACCAGCACCCACAGGGCGAACCGCATGCTCAGCACCGCCCCGAGCCACTTGGCGAACAGGAACTCGCCCACCGACACCGGGGTGGTACACAGGCTCACCCAGGTGTCGCGGTCCTTCTCCCCGGCCACCGCGCTCGCCCCCCGCATGGCCGCCCCGAAGCAGATCAGGAACGTCAGCACCCCGGTGCTGATCCGCACCCAGATGTTCATCCCCTCGGCGTACTCCTCCCACTGCCTGGCGAACGACTGCGAGTACCCGTACCACCGCTCGCGGAAGAACACCATGTACGCCGCCCACAGGGGGACGACGGCCGCCAGCCCGACGATGACGAACCGGAACACCCAGCCGAAGCACCCGACCCGGCGGTCGGCGGCAAACACCTCCCGCCACACCAGCGGGCTGTCGCCCATCGCCGGGCGGCCGGCGGCGTGCCGGATCACCGCCTTGCGGCTCCGCGACTCGCCGTAGCTCTGATTCAACGTCACCCGCCGCAGCCGCGTCACCGCCCAGCCGATCGCCAGCACCGACACGATCCCCCAGAACACGGCGTACCGGCCGAGCAAGGGGGTGATGATGTTCGGGTCGAAGTTGGTGAAGCGGGTGGCGGCCGGCAGGGCGTAGACGGCGTTCCCGGCCGCCAGCCAATCGGTCGCGTCGGCGAAGTCGAACTTCCAGTCGAGCAGGTGGATCGTGGTGTACCCGTCCCGCGACAGCCCCCGCATGATCCCGGCCACGATGGCGGACAGGAAGAAGTACAGCAGCATCAGCCCGTAGGCCGACAGGATGGCCTCCCGCGACCGCTTCACCGCCGCCGACAGGGCGACGGCCACCGCCGCCAGCCCGACCAAGGTGATGAGCGACGTGGCGGTGCCGGCCAGCGCCAGGTCCGGGTCGATGCCGCCGAACAGTTGCAGGAAGGCGATGACCGGCAGCCCGGCGAGTACGAAGAACACCACCGCCGCCACCCGCGCCGCCAGCTTGCCGAACACGATCTCCCGGTTCGCCAGGTCGGTGGTGAACAGGTAGTCGATCGTCTTCCGCTCCTTCTCGTCGGTGATCGCCCCGGCGACGTAGGCCGGGGTGAGCAGCAGCACCGCCCCGTACTGCACCACGCTGAACAGGTGGAAGAAGTCGGTGGCGAACGCGGCCAGCCGGCCCGGATCGATCTTCTCGTCCGAAAAGAACGAGATGACCCGCGCCTCGCACCCCAGCATGAACAGCAGCAGGCACACCCCGGCCACGTACAGGAAGCGGAGCAGGACGGTGACGAACCGCCGGCCGACGCGGGTGAGTTCGTACCAGAACACCGGGCCGAACAGGTGCCGCACCGGCTCGCGGGCCACCACCGCCAGCGCCAGCAGCCACACCGACCCAGCCAGCACCAGCTCGCCCGGCGACCACTGCCGTTGCCGCCCCACTAGCCACAGGGCGACCGCCCCGGCCACCCAGCCGAATAGCCCGAGCAGGGGGAGTACGTTTCCGAACCGGGACGGGGCGGTCGGCATGTGCGGCTCGATTCGGAGGAACACCCGCGACAGTCTATTGGTCAGTCGGAGTGTGGTCCGCACACGCCGTGCGCGGTCTTCTCGAACCCGCACACAGCGTGTGCGGACCACACTCCCGGCCAACTCGTACAACAGACGCTCCCGAGGAGCACCCGTGCCGTCCGAGCTGTGGTCCGTGCCGAACCTGCTGTCGCTCAGCCGGCTGCCGCTGACGGTGGTGGTGTGCGCGTGCGTGTCGTTCGAGTGGTGGGTGGGCGGGTTCGCCGCGTTCTGCCTGGCCGCCAGCACCGACTGGCTGGACGGGTGGTGGGCGCGGCGGTACGGCCCGCTCACCGCCGTCGGCCGCAACCTGGACCCGCTGACGGACAAGGTGCTGATCGGGGCGGTGTTCATCTTCCTCATCCGGGTGGACGGGGTGTACCTGCACCCGTGGGTGGTGGCGGTGGTGATCGGCCGCGAGTTGCTCATCACCGGCCTGCGGGGGATCATCGAGGCGACCGGGAAGACGTTCGGGGCGGACTGGTTCGGCAAGCTGAAGACGGTTCTCCAGTGTGCGGTGCTGATCGGTGCGCTGCTGCTCAAAACGCTGGACCAGTACGAGTGGCTGCCGGCGGTGCGACAGCCGCTCGGGTACGTCTACCTCGTCCTGCTGGTGGGGATGGTGGCGGCCACCGTCGGCAGCGCCATCCAGTACGGGGTGAAGGCCAGCCGGCTGCTGCGGTGAACCCGCATTCCGGCGGGCGGGTGGGGCCTTCGTTTCATGCGTGTTAGCCCGACGCGCGAGCGAGGGGCCAACCGCCCCCGCCCCTCGCTCGCGCGTCGGGCTAACGAAGACACAACGGGCGGGAACGCCCTTCCTTTTTTCCCCACCCCTCATACAGTTGACGTTCATAGAATCCCCCCGCGTACACCCCCGGCCGCCCCCGACGTGGCCGGTGTCCCGGTTGCGGTTTGTCGCGTTTGCTCCCCCCGGAGGGTCGAAGCGTGTCCGTCGAACAACGAGTCATCGAGATCGTGTGCGAACACCTGGCGGTGAACAAGGAGACCGTCACCCGCAGCACCAGCTTCCAGGAGGACATCGGCGCCGACTCCCTGGACATCGTCGAGCTGGTGATGGAACTGGAGGAGGAGTTCGACATCCAGATCCCGGACACCGACGCGGAGAAGATCAAGACGGTGGGCGAGGCCATCGACTACATCGAGAAGAAGCAGAAAGAGAAAGGCCCCGACGCCGGGGCCAAAGCGTAACGCCCGACGGACCGCCTCCCCATGTCCTCCCGCCGCCGCGTCGTCGTCACCGGATTGGGCACCGTCAACCCGATCGCCCTGTCGGTGCCCGAATACTGGCAGGGTCTCCTGGCCGGGAAGAGCGGCATCGCGCCGCTCACCCTGCTCGACGTCACCCACTTCAAGGTGAAGTTCGGCGGGGAGGTGAAGGGGTACGACCCGACCAAGACGATCGAGCCGCGGGAGGTGCGGCGGCTGGATCGGTTCTGCCACTTCGCCCTGACCGCCGCCGCCGAGGCCATCGCCGACTCCGGGCTGGACGTGGGCAAGCTGGACCCGTTCCGGGCCGGGGTGATCCTGGGCAGCGGGATCGGCGGCATCGCCGAGTTCGAGGAGGGCGTGACCGTCCTGAACGCCAAGGGGCCGGGGCGGGTCAGCCCGTTCGTCATCCCGAAGATGATCGCCAACTCGGCGGCCGGCAACATCTCCATCAAGTACAACCTCCGCGGGCCGAACACCACCGTCAGCACCGCGTGCAGCTCGGCCGCCCACGCGCTCGGCGACGCCATGCGGCAGATCCGCGACGGGTTCGCCGACGTGATGGTGTCCGGCGGGTCGGAGGCGGCCATCGCCCCGATCGGGCTGGCCGGGTTCATCCAGTGCAAGGCGCTGTCCGAGAACAACGCCGACCCGACGCACGCCAGCCGGCCGTTCGACAAGAACCGGGACGGGTTCGTGCTGAGCGAGGGGGCGGGCATCCTGGTGCTGGAGGAGTACGAGCGGGCGAAGGCCCGCGGGGCGACCATCTACTGCGAAATCTGCGGGTGCGGGAACACCGCCGACGCGTTCCACATCACCGCCCCGCACGAGGACGGCAGCGGGGCGGCCGAGGCGATGGTGCAGGCGATGAAGGAGGCGGGGTGGAACCCGGCCGACGTGCAGTACGTGAACGCGCACGGCACCAGCACCCCGCTCGGCGACGTGGCTGAGACGAAGGCGGTGAAGCGGGCGTTCGGCGACCACGCCAAGAAGCTGATGATCTCCAGTACCAAGAGCCTGATCGGCCACCTGCTCGGAGCGAGCGGCGGGGTGGAGGCGATCGCCTGCGCGCTCAGCCTGAAACACGGGGCGGTCCACCCGACCATCAACCTGGACAACCAGGACGTGGACGCCGGGTGCGACCTGGACTACATCCCGAACACCGCCCGCCAGGTGCGGGTGTCGAAGGTGCTGAGCAACAGCTTCGGGTTCGGCGGGCACAACTGCTCGCTCGCCCTCGCCGCCGTCTGATTTTTCGCGTCCCGCCTTTCCCGACTCACCTGTCGGCTGAATCGTAAACCCCACCACCACCCGCCGCCGGTGCGGGTGTCGGGTTTTCCACCGCCGCCGTCCGAAAATCCCCGCCGCCGACGCCATCACTTCCGGTGGATTGTCCTACTAAACACCCGCCGGGCGCCGGCGTTCCACCTCGTCGCCCACCCGTCTTGCGGTTCCGTCGAATTGTCCTGTCTCACCCCGGAGTGTGCCGTGAACACCCTGCGTACCTTCTTGCGCGCCGAGCAACTCGAAGACCGGGCGGTGCCGGCCACGTACTTCGTGGCCACCACCGGGTCGAACGCCAACGCCGGCACCGCCGGCGCCCCGTGGCTCACCCTCCAGCACGCGGCCAGCAAGGTGGCCGCCGGGGACACGGTGAACGTGGCCGCCGGCAACTACACCGGGTTCCACCTGACCACCGACGGCACCGCCGCCGCCCGCATCACCTTCTCCGCCGCGGCCGGGGTAAACATCACAAGTCCGAACACGACAACCAACCAGGACGGCATCAACCTGGAGGGGGCGAGCTACATCACCGTCCAAGGGTTCACGGTGAACGGCATGCCGCGGACCGGCATCCGGGCGGTGCTGAACGACTTCGTCGTCATCCGCAACAACTCGCTCGACAACAACCAGATGTGGGGCATCCTCACCGGGCACAGCGACGACCTGCTGATCGAGAACAACGTGGCCACCCGGAGCAAGGTGGAACACGGCATCTACGTCGGGAACAGCGGGGACCGGACGGTCATCCGCGGGAACACCTGCTGGGGGAACAACGCCAACGGCATCCACATGAACGGCGACCTGTCGGCCGGCGACGGCGGCGGCGCGTCGGACGGGAACGGCATCATCTCGAACGCCGTCGTGGAGAACAACACCCTGTACGACAACGGGGTGGCCGGCGGGTCGGGCATCAACTGCGACGGGGTGCAGAACAGCACCATCCGCAACAACCTGATCTACAACTCGCGGGCGAGCGGCATCTCCCTGTACCGCATCGACGGCGGCGGGTCGTCCACCGGCAACCTGGTGGTGAACAACACGGTCATCCTGCGGTACACCGCCGACGCGACGAAGCCGCGGTGGGCGCTGAACATCCAGAACGCCAGCACCGGGAACACCGCCCGCAACAACATCCTGTACAGCTACCACTCGTTCCGCGGGGCGGTGAGCGTGTCGGCCGACAGCCTGAGCGGGTTCGTCAGCGACTACAACGCGGTCGAGGATCGGTTCTCGAACGACGGCGGCGGTTCGGGCATCACGTTGGCCGCGTGGCGGACGGCCACCGGGCAGGACGCGCACTCGTTCGCCGTCGCCGACCCGACCACCCTGTTCGTGAACGCCGCCGGCGGCGACTACCACCTACAGGTGGGCAGTGCGGCCATCGACACGGGCACGTCCACCGGCGCGCCGAGTACCGACTTCGAGGGCAGCGCCCGGCCGAGCGGCAGCGGGTACGACATCGGGCACGATGAGTACGTTCCCGGCTCGCCGCCGCCCCCTCCGCCCCCTCCGCCCCCTCCGCCCCCTCCGCCCCCACCACCGCCGCCTCCGCCTCCCCCGCCTCCGCCTCCCCCGCCGCCGCCTCCGCCCCCTCCTCCGCCACCTGGTGGCGGGGGCGGCAAGAAGACCACCCTGTTCGCGGTGGCCGCCGGGCCGGGCGGCGGGCCGCACGTGCGGGTGTTCAACGCCGACGGGAGCGAGCGGTACAGCCTGTTCGCCTACGACGCCGGGTTCACCGGCGGGATCAGCGTGGCGACTGCCGACGTGACCGGGGATGGCGTGGAAGACATCATCACCGGCGCCCTGTCCGGCGGCGGCCCGCACGTGCAGATCCTGGACGGCACCGACCTGCGGGTGGTGCGGAGCTTCTTCGCCTACGACGCCTGGTTCCGCGGCGGGGTGCAGGTGGCCGCCGGGGACGTGACCGGCGACGGCATCGCGGACGTCATCACCTCGGCCGGCAGTGGCGGCGGGCCGCACGTGCAGGTGTTCGACGGCCGCACCGGGGCGGTGGTCCGCAGCTTCTTCGCCTACGACCCGGGGTTCCGCGGCGGGGTGCGGGCGTCGGCCGGGGACGTGACCGGGGACGGTATCGCCGACATCGCCACCTCGGCCGGTAGCGGTGGCGGGCCGCACGTCAAGGTGTTCGACGGCATCAGCCTGGCCGAGGTGCGGAGCCTGTTCGCGTTCGACGTGGGGTTCGGCGGCGGGCTGAACATGGCCGCCGGGGACGTGACCGGGGACGGGGTGGCCGACCTGATCGCCGGCCAGGCCAGCCAGGGGTCGCGGGTGCGGGTGATCGACGGGCGGAGCTTGGCGGTGGTGTCCGAGTTCGACCCGTTCGACGGGTTCACCGGGGGGGGCCGGGTGACGGCGGCTGACGTGACGGACGACGGCTGGGCCGAGGTGGTGGTCGGGGCCGGGCCGGGCGGAAGCCCGCGGTACCAGGGGTGGACGGCCGGCGGGGTGAGGCTGTTCGACCGCTTCGCCTACGACCCCGGGTTCAACCGCGGCATCGCGGTCGGGTGATGACAAAGTAGCGGGCACACGCCGTGGGCCGTTCCGGCCGGGCCGCGGGGGTAATCCTCGCGGCCCGGTTCACGTTGTACGTTAGGAGTGGGGCAAGTTTCCAACTTTGCGGCCCGGCATGGGAAGTTTGT
>JALHQU010000018.1:0-14486 GCA_022841795.1 Fimbriiglobus sp. | reverse complement strand
ACCAACTGGCCGACCCGACTTGGCAAGTTGGAAACTTGCCCCACTCTAGCGGTGCTGCTCGTGTCCGACCTCGCGTTTCAGCGGTGTGTCCACCCCCACTGCGGCACCACCGTCGATCTGGCCGACACCGCCTTCCAGTGCCCGAAATGCGGCGGGCTGCTGGACGTGGCCTACGACTGGGACCGGCTGCCGGTGCCGAAGTCGCTCAAGCACTTCGAGGCGAAGTGGTCGAACCGCACCCACCCGCTCGACTTCTCAGGGGTGTGGCGGTTCCGCGAACTGTTCCCGTTCGCCGCCGACGACAAGGTGATGACCATCGGCGAGGGGCAGACGCTGTGCCAGCGGGCGGATGGCGTGGCGGCGTACTGCGGGATGAAGCCGGGCAGCACCTTCCTGCAGTACGAGGGGATGAACCCGAGCGGCAGCTTCAAGGACAACGGCATGACCGCCGCGTTCACCCACGCGGCCACGGTCGGGGCGCGGCGGGCGGCGTGCGCCAGCACCGGCAACACCTCGGCCAGCCTGGCCATCTACTGCGCCGCCAGTCAGCTCATGCGGGCGGTCATCTTCATCGGCAGCGGGAAGATCAGCTACGGCAAGCTGAGCCAGGCGCTCGAACACGGGGCGTTGACGGTGCAGATCGCCGGCGACTTCGACGACGCCCTGCGGCGGGTGCAGGAGGTGAGCCGGCAGCTCGGCATCTATCTGGTGAACAGCGTCAACCCGTTCCGGCTGGAGGGGCAGAAGAGCATCATGTTCCGGGTGCTGGAGGCGCTGCGGTGGGAGGTGCCGGACTGGATCCTGGTGCCCGGCGGGAACCTGGGCAACTGCTCGGCATTCGGCAAGGCGTTCATCGAGCTGACCGAACTCGGACTGATCCCAAAGCCGCCGCGGATCGCCATCATCAACGCCGCCGGCGCCGACACGCTGTACCAGCTGTACGAGAAGAACGGGGTGCGGTGGAACGGCGGGCGGCCGGATGAGCGGAAGATCGGCGTGTACATGAAGTACCTGGACGACGCCGACAAGCGGGCCGACACCCTGGCGAGTGCCATCGAGATCAACCGGCCGGTGAACCTGCCGAAGGCGCTGCGGACGCTCGACCGCTGCGGCGGCATCGTCCGCGAGGTGACGGACGGTGAAATCCTGGACGCGAAGGCGAAGATCGGGGCCGGCGGGCTGGGGTGCGAGCCGGCGAGCGCGGCGAGCGTGGCCGGGCTGCTCAAGCTGGTGCGGGAGGGCGTGATCGACCCGAACGAGCGGGCGGTGTGCATCCTTACTGGGCACGTGCTGAAGGACCCGGACGCGACGGTGGCGTACCACTCGGCCGACCCGAAGGCGTTCGCCGACAAACTCGGGAAGCGGGGCGTCCGCCGGGCCAGCTTCGCGAATCGTGCGGTTCAAGTGCCGAACGAGTTGAGCGAGATCGTCAAGGCGATCGAGCTGTACGCGTGAGGCGTGGTACAATTCGGTGTGCCCGGAGGACGACACATGAACCAACTCGTGATCCCTATAGACGACGTGTCACCGACACGTTACCCCGAACTGCACGGGCTGATTCAGTCGGGTACGGACGTGTTCATCGAGCACCGTAACGGGCACCGGGTGCCGTTGATCTTCGCGCCGCTGGACCCGTCGATCCCGAACTGCCGTCTCATCGTCTTGGGGCTGCACGCCGGAATGGTGGAGATGGCTCCGGACTTCAACGACCCGTTGCCGAGCGAAGAGTGGGGAGGGGCGTTCGATTGATCGCCGTCACCGACACGCACACCCTCATCTGGCACGATTCCAACCCGGCCCGAGCCTCCTCCGCTCTCGTCCGCTATCTGGCGGACCCAATGTGGACGGTATTCGTGAGCGTGGTGAACCCGTGGGAGATGACGATCAAGGTCCAAACTGGAAAGCTCATCCTGAGGGCGGATGTACCCACTATCATCGCCAACGTACTCCGGGTGAACCCGGTGCGACTGCTACCCGTCACCCTCGATCACGTCTTCGCCCTGGGCGGGTTGCCGCCGGTTCACAAAGACCCGTTCGACCGGCTGCTGGCGGCCCAAGCGATCTTCGAGAACGCCGTGTTGCTCACCGACGACGCCATCTTCCGGCAGTACCCGGTCCGCACCGACTGGTGACACCTGCTCAGTCGCACCCGGCGGCGGCCCGCCACACCGCCGGCAGCGTCTGCCGGTGGTCCCCCTGGACGTAGAAGCTCTCCCCGCCGTCCGCCACCGTCCGCACCAGGATGGTCTTCCACGGCCGGTAGTAGTACCGCGGGTCGGTCTTCGCCGCCTGGCGGTGGTAGTCGTCGTCGAGCGGGATCAGGTCGAACACGGCGGTGGTGAACTTGGCGATCCGCTTCCCCTCCTGGTGGGCCACGTTCCGGGCCATCGCCAGCGCCTTCAGGTACACCTCCGGCCCCATCACCGCCGTGCCGAAGTTCAGCACCACCCCGCCTTCCAGGTTGCGGACGTGTTCGGCGAACACCAGGAAGTCGGTGTAGCTGGCCTGCCCGAGGGCCGCGCCGTCGGCGTTCGGGTGTTCGTGGATGATGTCGTACCCGATGCCGATGTGGGCGGTGACGGGAATGCCCAGCCGGTGCGCCGCCGCCAGTACGCTCACCTCTTTGTGCGGGAAGTTACTTTCGGCGATGGCCCGGCCGACGGCTTCCCCCAGCCCGCACCCGTCGGTCACCCCGGCGCGGATGGCGTCGTTCAGCTCGCCGGTCTCCCGCCACAGGCCGAACTCGCCGGTGCGGACGTACCGGGCCACGCTCTCGGTGCTGGCCCCGATGCGGGCGAACTCCCAGTCGTGAATCGGCCCGGCCCCGTTCATGGCGACGAGCGACACGAGGCCGCGTTCCATCAGATCGATGAGGTGCCGCTGCACCCCGGCCCGCAGCACATGGGCGCCCATCATCAGGATGCGGGCGGCGCCGCGGTCGCGGGCTTCAGTCAGCCGCTCGGCGATGAGCGGGATGGACGGGTGGGCGAAATCGGCCGGCGAGTTCAGGGGCAGGAGAACATCGAGCGTCAGGTCGTGCTGCCGTTCGGCGAGCGGCTTCACCAGCAGCCGAGAGCGGTCGAAGAGGGGGAAGGGCATCAGTCGCCTCTCGTGTAGGTCGCGGTCGAGGTTCCCGAAGGGAACCGAGGCCCGACGGCGAAACGCCTTCAGCGCGAAAGTGGTTTGTCGTCGGGCCTCACTCCCCTTCGGGGCGTTCGACCACGACCTACAAGTCATCTCCCCACAGCCACGCCGCCAGGTCCACATGGTCAGCGAAGTCCGGCACGATCACGTCCGCCCCGAGGTCGATGAGCATCCCTCGTTTCAGGGAATTGACACCCGCCTCGCCCGCCTCGCGGCTGGCGACGCCGACCGCCACCCCGCCGGCCCGCTTCATCTCCACCGTCTCGGCGTACCCGTCGCCGAACCCGATCACCTGTTCGCCGAAGTCGTGGACGAGGGCGTCGATCACGTCCCGCTTACTGAAGTTCGGCGTGTGGCCGTCCGGGGCGTACATCCGGTTGTCGAAGAACGGCGTGAGTCGCAACAACTCTGCTTCCTCTTGCACCGCCTCCATCGGCGTGCCGCTGGCCAGCACCAGCAGCACCCCGCGGTCCCGCAGGTTCGCCAGCAGGTCGTGCGCGCCGGGCACGGCCCACGCCGCCGGCGGGTCGGTGCCGTCGGCCAGCCGTCGCCGGCGGTCGTCGGTGATCGCGGCCAACTTGCGGACGAACTCCTTCAGGAGTTCATCCGGGTGCGGGGCCGGCTTTCCAGCCACCGCTGCTTCTTCCGCCAGCCGTCGCATCTGGAAGATGCTCGGTTTGCCGCTCAGCTTCAGCATCTCCATTTCGAGCCGTTCGTGCTGATTCACATCGCCGAGCAGTTCCACCCCCATGCCGGCCATCACCTTCGCCCACCCCTCGCGGATGAGCGACACGGTGCCGTCGAAGTCGAACACGGCGGCGCGGAACGGCCGGCGGCGGAGGTGCGGGTTGACCAGCTCGACGGTCGGCGGAGGCACGGCAGTCTCGCTTGTGGACGTCGCCCGGTTCGTGATACAGGACCACCCATGACCCGGCTCGATTTCCTCTGGCTGCTGCTAGTCGGCGTGGCGTCGTCGGCGTGGTGCCTGACCGCCGGGCGGGAACTCGGGGCCACGTTCGACGAGCCGTTCTACGTGGCGAAGGGGCTGGAGGCGTGGCGGACGGGCAGCAACCGCTCGCTCATGCGGGCCGGCACCATGCCCCTGCCGGTGGACGTGCAGACGCTGCCGCTGCACGTCTGGGAACGGGTCCGCGGCGAGCCGTTCGACCCGGTGTCGGACTTGCCGAAGTTGTTGCCGGCGGCCCGCGGGATGAACCTGGTGTTCTGGTGGCCGCTGCTGGTGTACGCCGGGTTGCTTGCGCGGTTGTGGGGTGGGGCGTGGGCCGGGTGGTTGACCGTCGGGCTGGTCGGGTGCGAGCCGAACCTGCTCGCTCATGCGGCGCTGGCGACCACCGACATCGCGCTCACGGCCGGAGTGCTGGCGGCGGTGTACCACTTCGCTGTCGGCCGCGGCGGGCCGTGGCGGAGGCGGGTGCTGATCCCCGGCGTGGCGGCCGGACTGGCGGTGGCGTGCAAGGCGTCGGCGGTCACGTTCGTGCCGCTGGCGTGGGTTGTAATCAACCTCACCCCCCGGCCCCCTCTCCAAGGTGGAGAGGGGGAGAAAATCCAACACCCTCTTCCCCCCCCTCTCCGTGTCGGGGAGGGGGCCGGGGGGTGGGGTCTTCGGGATCTACTTGCATCCGCCCTCGTCGCCGCGGTCGTGCTGTTCGCCTATTGCGGGTGCGACTGGGCCACCGAGCCATCGTTCGTGAAGTGGGCGATCGGCCTGCCCGACGGCTCGTTCGCCGACGCGATGCGGTTCACCGCCGACCACCTCCGCATCTTCCCGAACGCCGGCGAGGGGATCGTCCAGCAGGTGAAGCACAACATGCGGGGGCACGGCAGTTACGTGATCGGCGAGTACCACCCGCGGGCGGTGTGGTACTACTTTCCGGTGGTGCTGTCGGCCAAGCTGACTGAGCCGCTGTTGCTGTTGCTCGCCGGGCTGCTGATCCTCCGCCCGCGCGCGCTGCTGAATCCGGCCGGGTGGATCGCGGTCGCGTACCTGCTGTTCAGCCTGACCTGCCGGGTGCAGATCGGCGTGCGGTTGGTGTTCCCACTGGTGGTGATGCTGAACGTGGCCGCGGCGGTGGCGCTTTTCTCCCCCTCGCCACTTTGGAGAGGGGGCCGGGGGGGGGGGGGCGCTTTCCGCTCTCAAGCTCCTCCGCTCCTTCCTCATCGCCGTGTCCGTCTGGCCGCACGGGTTGCGGCACATGAACCGCTTCTGGGGTGGCTCACCCCCTGCCGCCGAAGTCCTTACCGATTCCAACCACGACTGGGGCCAGGGACTGCCCGAACTCGCCCGCTGGCACGCCGCGGCCGGCGAACCGACCCTGCACGTCTGGTACTACGGCACCGACCCGGCCATCCTCCTGCCGCCGTTCCATGTGTTCCAGTTGAACCAGCTCGCCGAGCCGTCGGTCGAGGCGGTGAAGCAGCGTGTCGGCGGCGGGTACTTCGCCGTCGGAAGTTCGCTCCTTTGCGCCTGTCCGGACCGTCGCCCTGGAACTTTGGCGGTGGTAGAGTGGTTAAAATGCCAGCGGCCCGTCGCCCGGGTCGGAACCTTCGTCGTCTACCGCCTCGACTGATGCCCCCCACCCCCGCCGACTTCGCCGACGCCCTCGTGCTCACCGGGCCGACCGGGTCGGGCAAGTCGGCCGTCGCGCTCGACCTGGCCGAGCGGCTGGGGTGCGAGATCGTGGCGATGGACTCGATGACCCTGTACCGCGGCATGGACGTCGGCACTGCCAAGCCGACGCCGGCCGAGCGGGCGCGGGTGACGCACCACCTGATCGACGTGCTCGACCCGTGGGAGTCCGGCAGCGTGGCGTGGTGGCTGAATTCCGCGGCGGATGCGTGTGCCCAAATCCGCTCCTCCGGGAAACGCCCGCTGTTCGTCGGCGGCACGCCGTTCTACCTGAAGGCGCTGACGTGCGGGCTGTTCGACGCCCCGCCGGTCGATCCGCAAATCCGGGCCGATCTGGAGGCGGAAGCGGATCAGAATGGTCCGGACTCGCTGCACCGCCGGCTGGCCGAGGTGGACCCGGTGGCCGCCGCCCGGCTGCACCCGAACGACGTGCGGCGGGTGGTCCGCGCGCTGGAGGTGTTCGCCGCCACCGGCCGGCCGATCAGCTCGTTCCAGCAGACGTGGGACACTCCGGAAGCCCACGCCCGCATCCCGTGTGTGATGCTCGACTGGCCGAGGGACGAGCTGTACTGCCGCATCGACGCCCGCGTGGACGTCATGCTCGCCGCCGGCTGGCTGGACGAGGTGCGGGCGCTGGCCGCCGACCCACGGGGGATGGGAAAAGAGGCGAATCAGGCGCTCGGCTACCGAGAGCTGCGCCTACACTTGAATAACGGCGGGGATTGGGCCGCGACGGTGACGGAAATCAAGTCCCGCACGCGGCAGTTCGCCAAGCGGCAACTCACCTGGTTCCGGCATTTGCCGGAGTGCGTGCCGGTGGCGGCAAACCAACCGCGGTTGGCCGAGTGGATAGCGCAAAACTGGCCGGTTCAGGCGTGAGCGGAGAATTCAGGTGGCTTTTGCCGGGAATCCGACTGAGACCTGAATCCGCGGACGACTTTTTCACTCGACACCGGCCGTGTGTTCTAAGAGAATCCATTGAACCGCCCCCGTGAGGGGCGACGAGCCCGTCCCCGAGCCCCCTCATGCGTACCGTCACGTTCCTGGTGTTGGAAGGAGTCGACAAGGGTCGCGTGTACCGGAACCTGCCGGTACCCGTCACCATCGGCCGGGAGGAGGGGAACGCGCTGCGGCTGAACGACGAGCGGGTGAGCCGGTACCACGCCAAGATCCAGCTGGAAGACGCGGACGTCATCATCACCGATCTGGACAGCACGAACGGCACGCGGGTGAACGGGGCGGCGGTGCAGATCCGCCGGCTGCGGGCCGGCGACCAGATCTCCATCGGCCGCACCATGCTGCTGTACGGCACCATGGAGGAGATCGAGGCCCGCCGCAGCGGCAAGATGGCCCCGGTGGTGGAGAACGGGGTGCAGACCATCCAGGCGGCCGAGCTGGCCGCGGCGGCCGGGTCCGCCGCCCGCAAGCCGGCGGCGGTGCGGAACCCGACCGTCCACGTCCCGGAGTGGAAGTACAACGACAAGGAAATCCCGCCGCTGCCGAACAAGCTGTCCCCGGCCCAGGCCGCCCGCCTGTCGGAGGTGTTCGACTACCTGCACCGGGCCATCACCTCGTCGGTGGAGAACATCGAGGCGAACGACGACGGCACCGAGGTGAAGATCGCGTTCTCCGAGTGGCAGACCATCCAGGCGGTGCAACTGCTGCTCGCCCAGTACGGCCGGCGGGTGTCCGAGCCGGACGAGACCGTCTGACCGCACGTCGCCGAGCCGACCCCCGACGAACCCCCGCCCCCGCGGGGGTTCGGTGTTTTCAGCGACCGACCCGCCGGTGTTCTGGCGAGCCGGGAGCGTGAGCGACCGGAGGATACCACACCTCCGGTCGCTCACGCTCCCGGCTCGCCGGACACTTCCGGTGCTATCTGTCACCCGTCTCACCTCTCCCGCCAGCACCGCCCGGCCAACTCGCCCGCCGTAGACACCACCGCCGGCAGATCGCACTGATACAGCCATGAGGCGCTGAAGCTGTTCAACTCCACCAGCCACAACCGGCCGGCCGACTCGCACACGTCGAGCATGAACGCCGGGTCGGGCCGCCACAGCACGTCCGCCAGCACGAACTCGGCGAACGCCCGCACCCCCGGCGGGCAGTCCGGTGTGATCGCCTTCTCCCCATTGACGGCATACTGGCTGCCGGACACCACCACCCCGTCGATCACCACCAGCCGCCACTCGCGGCCGATCGCCCGCGGGGTGGCGACGACAACGCGGGTGGTCGGGTCGTACCGCGTCGGGGCGAGGGCGGTGGCAAACGAGTCGCGGTCGATGCACCGGCCGACGAACAGCTTGTGCGCGCTGGTCGGCCGGGCGAACACCCGACCATCCCGGTCGTACTCGTCGAACAGTCGGTCCTGTTGCCGGATCGCCTCGACCCCCGGCAGGATTTCGTACTGCTGGTTCAGCAGGTGTCGGCCGAAGTGGGCGTAGTAGGTGCCGCAGTCCAGGTTCTCGACCGAACACCACGCGCCCGGGGTCCAGTCGTGGTGTAGTTGGATTTGGCGGGCGAACGGGAACGTGCCGTACCCGATCACGCACTCCCCGCTGCCGAGCGATCGACCCGCGATGCTCGGCTTGGTTCTCTTCTTCAACGCCGTGTGCGGTACCACGTCCGCGGTCATCCCCTGCCGCCGGATTTCCCGCAACAGGGGCGTTGCCTCGTCCCCGTACACGCCGGCTTCGACCAGCCAGGTCGGGCGCATGGTGCCCTCACCGCCCCTTCGCGTGGTACAGGTGTTCGGCCGGGACGGGTTCCCAGTCGGCGTTGCCGGGCGGCAGCCAGAGCATCGACAGGGTGTGTTTTGGGTCGGTGGCGAACGTGCCGTCGATGACCACCGCGGTCGGCTGGTCGGTGAGCGTCACCGTGGCGACCGTGGTCGGCGGCTTGGCGGCGGTGTCGATCACTTTGGTGTTGTTCACCCGCACCTGCACCGCCGCCCCGGTCCGCACCTCCAGCTTGTACCGGCCGGGTTTGGGCGGCACCAGCACCCCGCTCCACCGGGCGGTGAAGTCCAGCTTCCCCTTGGTCGGGTCCTTGATGTCGAGCGGGTTGAAGTCGAGCCGGTCGGCCACCTCCGGCGGCACCTTCGCCGCCCCGCTCGTCTTCACCGTGATCTCCCGCAGCAGCCCCGGCAGGTACTCGGTCTTGCCGTGGGTGAGCACCAGCTTGTTCCGCGCCTTCTCCAGCTCCAGCCCGGTGAGCAGCTCCATCGCGCGGAACGCCCAGAACCGGCCGCGGGCCTCGACCGCCGGGCGGTCGGCGTCCGGGGCGGTCTTGGCGTATTCGGCCCAGGCGTCGGCCACCTTCGCCTCCAACTCCCGGTCCGTCGCCGCGGCCAGTTCGAGTTCGGCCGCCGCCTTCAGCGCCGCGTCTGACCCCTTCGCCAGGAGCGGCACGCCGTCCGCCCACCGCCGTTGGACGAGGCAGCGGAACCGGCCCGCCGCCAGGTTCGCGGCCGGGTCGTCCGGCGTAGTCTTCAGCGTGTCGAACGCCTCCTTCACCGGGGCGAATTGCTCCTCGGCCTTCTTCACCTGGGCGGCGCGGTCGGTGGCTTCGGCTAGCAGCGGGCCGGAGTTGGCCTTGCGGGCGGCGGCGGCGGCGACGGCGGTCAGCTTCGCGGCCTGGGCGTGCCGGTCGGCGGCGAACTCGGCGTCGCACTCGGCCAGCGCCCACTCGGCCACCTCCCGCAGCGGGCCGGCGGACGTCAGGGTGGCCAGTTTCTCCAGCGTCGGCAGCTTGAACGCGAACCGATCGACGGCGAAGCGGTCGGCCATCATCCCGGCCACGTCGCGGACCTCGGCGATGTCGGCGGCATCGGCGTACAGGTCGCGGGCCTCCCGTAGCAGGGCGAACTGGTCGGCAGGCGTTTTGGTGTCGGCGGCCACGTCCACCAGCTTCACCGCCAGCGCCTTCTTGTCCGCCGCCGACCGCTTGGCGAACTCCGCCTTGTACAGCTCGCGGATGTCGGCCGCCGCCTTCGCCACCGCGTCGTCCGCCGGCACCGGCGTCCGCTCGTCCCCCTTCGGTTTCACCGCCAGCCGCCCGCCGGCCGCCGGTAGGTCGTACCCGCTCAAGGTGAGCGCCTCCGGGTTGAGTACCACCAGCCGGCGGGCGTCGGCGGACAGGGCCAGCTTCAGCCGCGGCACCATGCCGCCCTTCGGCGGCAGCACCGGCACGCGGGCGATCAGCTTGCCGGTGGCGTCGAACACCTGCACCTCCAGGGTGCTCTGGGCGGCGGGGGTGAGGTGCGGGTGCGCGTACACCCGCCCGCCGGGGTCGGTGACGCCGGAGAACGCGATGGTGTTGGTCAGGTGCGAGTGGTCCGGCTTGCCGGTCTTGCCGTCGAGCCAGTGGGCGCCGAACCCGCCCGCCCCGGTCAGGGCGGCGGACGCCAGCACCTTGTCCCCGTCGCGGGTCAGGTCGAGCACCTGGAGGAACGCGTTCTCCTCCAGCCCGAGGGTGAAGTCGCCGTCGGCGGTGCCGGACGGCAGCTTGAACCAGCGGAACCGCCCGCCCCGCTCGACCACCAGCACACGGGAGCCGTCGGCGGTGAACCGCAGGTCGGCGAACCGGCCGGACAGGTTCACCAGCAGCTTCTTGGCGACGGTGTCGTACACCCGCGCGGATCCGGCCTGGGCGTTCGTGCCCGCCCACCGGGCGGACAGGTACCGGCCGGTCGGCGACACCCGCACCGACACGTTGGTGGTGCGGTCGGCCAGCACCGGCTTCGGGTCGAACGCCGCCCCCGCCCGGCCGGTGGCCGCGTCCCACGTCAGCAGCGACGCGGTGTTCGGCTGGTACAAGCCGACCTGCCCCTTGTCGGTGAAGCTGACCACGTCCACCGTGTCTTTCGTGCTGTCGGCCGGCACCTTGGCCGCCTCCTTGCCGGTCTTCGGGTCGTAGCAGATGATGCCGCGGGACCGCCCGGCCCACACCAGTCGGCCGGTGGGGGTGAAGTCGAGGGCGGCGGACTGGTGTTCGGCGTCGATCGGCACGCTCCACAGCGGCTTCAACTCGACCACCTTCAGGTCCGGCGTCGGGGCCGGTGGGGGCGGCGGGGATGCGGCCACATCCGGCCGCGGCGGGGGCAGCACCTCGGCCGGCGGCGGGTCGGGCGGCGGCGCAGGGTCCGGCTCTTTCGGCTTCTCGATCACCTCGGGCGGCTTGCTCGTCGGCGGGGTCGGCAGGTCGGTCGGCTTCGTTCGCGCCACCTCGCCCGGCTTCTTGTCGCCGAACAGGAGGATGACCGCGGCCGCCCCGCCGCCCACCGCCAGCAGTCCGCCGAGGGCGACCAGGACGGGCACCAGGGGGGATTTTCTGCGCCGCGAAGCCGCAAGCGGCTTCTCCTCGAACGAAGCCGCAAGCGGCTTCTCCGGTGAAGCCGCTTGCGGCTTCGCGGCGAGCAGCGGCGCGGCCAGCGAGAACCCGAGCCGGCTCATCACCGGCTGGGCGTCGGCCGGCGGCAGCGGCAGCACCTTGCCGTCCGGGGCGAACTGGTCCAGCCACGGGGTCTGCGGCAGCGGTTTGCCCAGCGCCAGCACCAGCCGGCCGACCAGCCCCTGCACCCCGGCATGCCCGGTCGCCCACAACTCCTTCAGCAGCTTCGACCCGCCGGGCTGCTTGAAGTCGTCCTCGGTGAACAGCAGGTTGTCGCCGGTGTCGAACCGCTCCCACAGGTCCGGGGCGGCGGCCAGCCCCTTGAGCGCCGTCGCCACCACCATGTGCGGGAAGCGGTCCAGGTCGGGCGAGTACACCCGCCCGGTGGCCCGCTGCGGGTGCTGGAACGCCGGGTGCCCGAGCTCGCCGCTCGGGGTGTTCGCCAGCGCCGGGGCGTACAGCCCGTCGTAGTCGATCAGCTTCAGCCCGAACTGGCCGGCCTTCGCCCCCGGCACCAGCAGCACGTTCCCGTGCTGCAGGTCGGCGTGCGCCAGCCCGGCCTCCCGCAGCCGCTTGCACAGCTTCACCCACATGCCGAACAGGGCGTCCAGGGTGGCCGGCTTGCCCGCGTTCTCCCGCACGAACTGGTTCAGTTGCAGCCCGTCCACCCACTCCATCTTCAGCACCGGGTACCACTTCCCGCCCACCCGGATGCCCTGGCCGAGGAACGTGAACGGGATGGTGAACGGCAGGTTGGCCGCGGCCAGCGCCTTGCTCACCAGGTCGTACCGCTTGTCCAGGCCCGGCACGGAGCGGGTGAAGCACTTGACCGCCCAGTTGCGGCCGTCCGCCCCGAGGATCTGGTACACGTCCGCGAAGTTGCCCGACCGCGGCAGCGGCAGGCCGGTCGGCCCGACCGCCGCCTGCCCGGCTTTCAGGTCCGGGTCGGCGAACGCCGTGGCCGGCGTCTGCACGGCTTCGTTGAAGTCGTTCGGCAGCGGCCAGCTCATCGGGGCGCCTCAACCGGGGGAGCGTGCAGCACGAGCAGGGTGGCGTCGTCGTCGCGGGGCAACCGCAGGGTCGTCAGAAAGTCTACGACCGCCAGCCGGCTGGTGAAAGTGTCGGCCAGTACCGGCACGATCCGCCGCACGACTGCCGCGACCGCATCCGGTGCGGCCAGCAGCGCCGCGGCGACGGCGTCCGTCGCCAGCAGCAGGGTGTCGCCGGCGGCCAGCGTGCCGGCCAGCCAGTCCGGGTCCGGCGCCGGGCGACTCGTAGAACTCGGGATCAGGGCCGGGGTGATGTCGAACTGCTCCGGGCGGGTCAGCGGGAAGCTCTCGACCACCGCCCCGCCGCGGACGTGCAGCAGGCAACTGTCGCCCACCGCCACCGCCTTCCACCGCAGCTCGGTCCCGGACTTCGCCGGCCGCACCTCGACCCCGACGAGCGTAGCGAACGCCCCCTCCGCCTGCTTCGCCTGGGCGTACCACGGCTGGTCGGCGGTGACCGGCGGCTCGGTCCAGGTACATCGGGCGTCGGCGAGCCAGCCGGTGAACGTGGCCGGCTCGGGCGGGGTGCGGGCGTACCGGCCGACCAGGTGCTTGGCCCACGCCCCGGACGCCCACCCCTCGCTCGCCCCGTCGGCGGCGGCGAACCGCCCGGCCGGCGGGTTCGCCCCGACCGCGTCCTCGTTCTCGTCCGCCCGGTGGCCGGACTTCGGCCGGCTGGCGGCGGACCAGAGCAGCGGGGAGGGGGGCATGGGGGCCGACCTAATAAGTAGTAGGCACACTCCGTGTGCCGTTCTGCTGAATCACGACGGCACACGGAGTGTGCCTACTACTTACAAGGCACCTACTTCGTCGGCGTGCCGACGCGGGTGCCGATGTCCAGGAACCGCACCACCGCCGTCGGGTCGGCGTTGAACACCACCCCGCGGGCGTCCGGCGTGACGGCGAACCCCTCGCCGCGGGCGGCGTCCAGGATTTTGGGCGGCAGTTTGCTCGACATGCGGAACAGCAGTTTCGAGAACGTGTCCGCCAGCAGCCCCTCGTCGTCCAGGAAGTACGTCGGCGGGCCGGGGCTGGTGGCGAGCAGCAGGTTGAACATCAACACGTTGCCGTCGGCGGTGGCGGTGTTCCGCAACCCGCGGGCGGCCAACTGCGGGTTGCCGTCGGTCGGCATCCCGTCGGTCAGGTTCAGCACGATCGGCGGGAACGAGTCCGGGTGTTCGGCCACGAACCGGCTGACCACCTGTCCGGCCGCTTCCACCGCCGCCGTCATCGGGGTGGCGCCGTTCGCCTTCGGCGGGTACCATACCGGGAACTTCACCTTCGCCTCGATCACCCCGCCGGCCCCGTCCGGCACCAACTTCTCCCGGTCCTCTAACCGTAGCGGGTGGGCGGCGATCTGGCTGATCGGCCGCAGCACGTCGTCCGGCACCGCCCCGCCGAACGCCGCGTCCAGCCTCGCCCCGTACCCGATCACCCCGATGTGGAAGTAGTCCCGCACCCCGTCCGCCTTGGCCGACCGCAGCACCACGTTCTGGATCAGCCGGTTCACCGCGTCGGACACCACCTGGTCCTTCGTCTGGCCGGGCGAGTTGCCGAACGGCTCGGCCATGGACCGCGACTGGTCCACCAGGATGAGTACGCAGGCCGGGTGTACGCGGCTGATCTGGGCGGTGTACGGCATGGCACGAATGGGAAGCGGTGTTCCTTCGACGGTGGATTTTATCACAGGGTTCCCGATGTGGGGGGGTGAACGGTCTTCGCCGCGACCAGCGGGAGTGTGTTCCGCTCCCGCTGGTCGCGGCGAAGACGGTTGCTCAAAAAGAGAACACCCCGCCACTTGGCGGGGTGTCGGGGGATGGTGTCTTGAAAGGGGGACGGACCTGTTGGGGGAAGGGGTCCGGAGGTCTTGGGGGAAGCCCTCCGTGGCCCACGACTTGGGGGAAGTCGGGGGCCGCTTCGGCGAGCCGACCGCGTTGGGGGTGGCGGTGTTCTGGGGGAGAACACCGCCGGTCGCGTCCGGTTCGCCGTTCCCGTCGGTCGGGGGAGATCGTCGGGAACGAAAGAACTTTAAGCAGAGGCCGTGCCAAACCCGATTTTTGCCCGCCGGCCGGGTTCCGGGGTCGAATTCCGCGCGATGCAAGATCAACCGCGGCCGTCCGGGCGGCAAAGCGTGCCGATCGGCCGGCAACTTTTGCAAGAACCGGGCGGGTAAAAACGACAGGCGGGATGAATGGCGGTCCGGCGAAGCCGGACCGCGGGCCGCCCCCGAAGGGGGGCCCCAAAAAAAGGTGGGT
>JALHQU010000017.1 GCA_022841795.1 Fimbriiglobus sp. | reverse complement strand
GAAGCGGGCCGGGGTGTGGGCGGCGTTCGCCGTCACCGCCATCGCGGTGGCCGCGGCCGGCGGCGGCGGCTGGCTGTGGGTGCAGGCGGAGCGGCAGGCGGAACAAGCGCGGGTGCAGGAGACCGCCCGGCGGGAGACGGCGACGAAGGTGGCCGACACCTGCATCGCCCTGGCCTACCGGATGCTCGACAAGTGGCGGATCGCGGACGCCGAGCAGGACCTGAAGCTGTGCGAGCGGGCGGTCGGCGACGACCTGCCGCCGGACGCGGTGGCCCGACTGACCGCCGCCCGCCAGCACGCGGACTTCGCCGCCCGCCTGGACGCCATCCGCAGCCGGTTCAACCCGGCCGAGTACGACGGCACCCCGGAGCCGTACCACGAGTACGCCCGCCGCGAATACCAGGCGGCGTTCCGCGACCACGGGTTCGACCACCTGTTCCTCGACCCGCCAGCCACCGTCGCCCGGCTGAAGGCGTCGCCCATCTCCCGCCACCTGCTCGCCGCCCTGGACAACTGGATGTTCAACGAGCCGGACACGTTCACGCGGTCGCTGGTGTGGCTGCTCACCACCGGGGTGGGGAAGGAGGCGTGGCGGCCGCGGGTGGCCATCGAGTGGCGGACGCCGCAGGCGGTGAAGCAGCTGCTCGCCGACACCCCGCCGGCCGACCGCACCCCCGCCCTGTACGACTTCGTCGGCAGCCGGCTGGAGATCCTGGAGCCGGACAAGGACACCGGCCGGCCGGTGTTCGTCGAGGGGTACACCCAGCACCCGGACGACCCGTGGCTGTACTACAAGGCGGCGATTGCCAACGCCCGCCGGAAGGACTACCCGCGGGCGGTGATGGCCCTCCGCACCATGCTCGCCATCCGCCCGGAGTCCGCGTACGGCTGGCGGCTGCTCGCCTGGACGCACCGGGCGCAGGGGTCCGGGTTCCGCCCGCAGTCCGCGGCCGCCGCCGAGAAGGCCGTCGCCCTCGCCCCGACCGACTGGCGGGCGCAGCTCGAACTCGCCCTGGCCGTTTACCCGACCGACCGGGAGCGGGGGCGGGCGGCCTACGCCGAGGCCGCCAGGTACGCCCCGACCGACCCGTGGCCGTTCCGCTCCCGCGGGCAGAGCGAGTTCAACGCCCTCCAGTTCGCCGAGGCCGCCGCCGCCTACCGCGAGGCCATCCGCCGCGACCCGAAGCCGCGGCAGGACCACCTGCACGCCGGGCACGCCGCGCTCGCCGTCGGCAACCGCGAGTGGGCGGACGAGGCGTACCGCGGGGCGGTCAAGCTGAACCCGAAGGACAAGGTCGCCCGGTGGGGGCTGGCGATGCTGGCGGCGCAGGCCGGCGACCGCGACAAGGCGCTGGAACTGGCCGCGTCCGCCGCCGGCAAGCCGGTGCCGGCCGACCAACTGCACGAGTTGTACGTCACCCGCCTGCAGGCCGACTGCACCCCGCCGGTGGCCGCCGGCATCTGGGCCGGGGCCGTCGCCAGTCACCCGGACGACCCGCACGCCGCGTTCGTCCTCGGGCTGATCCACTTCAAGCAGAACCGCTTCGCCGACGCCGCCCGCGAGCTGGCCCGCGCCGACGCCCTCGGCCGCACCGCCGACCCCAACTGGCCGTACCCGACCGCCAGGTGGTCCGCCGACGCCAAGGCGAAGGCGAAGTGATCTACGTACCTTGCGGTTGTGACATTTCGTTCACTAATCTCATCTTAAGTGGTCGTCCAGCCACTTTGCACACCCCCCTCCGTGGACCGTTGCTCATTTTTGGAACGACCCATGCGCACCAACCATTTGCGGCGAATGACGCTCGACGCCCCGGACGCCGAAACAGCCCCGGAACCCGCCCCGTGGCTGTGGGACGGCTACCTCAAGCCCGGCGACGTCACCCTGCTCACCAGCGTGTGGAAGACGGGCAAGACCACCCTGCTCACCGGCCTGCTCCGCGCCCTCGCCGCCGGCGGGTCGTTCCTCGACCGCCCGGTGCGGCCCGGCCGGGCGTGGGTGGTGTCCGAGGAGTCGCCCGACCTGTGGGCGGAGCGGGTGCGGCGACGGCCGGTCGGCCGGCACGTCGAGGTGCTCCCCCGCCCGTTCGTCGGCCGGCCCACGCCCGACGAGTGGGCGGACCTGATCGACCAGGCCGTCGCCGCTCGTGTCGCCGGCGAACTCGACCTGTTCGTCGTGGACCCGCTCGCCTCGTTCCTGCCCGGCCGCAGCGAGTCCGAACCGACCACCGTGCTGGAGAGCCTGGCCCCCCTGCACCGGCTGACCACGGCGGGGGTGGCGGTGCTGCTCCTGCACCACCCGCGGCGGCAAGCGGCCGAGGCCGGCAGCAAGGCCCGCGGCGGCGGGGCGCTGCTCGGGTTCATGGACCTGACGATGGAGCTCACCCGGTACAGCCGGCTGAAGTCGGACGCCGGCCGCCGACTGCTGTTCGCCCAGTCGCGGCGGACCGGGGTGGCGGACCGAATCGCCTACGAGTGGGACGCGGCCGCCGACGAGTTCCGGGTGGTGGCCGACCCGCGAGAGCGACAGTTCGAGGAGAACTGGCAGGCGGTGACGGCGGTGTTGCAGGGGCGGTCGAAGGGGATCACCCACCAGGAGATCCGGCGGCTGTGGCCGGACGACGCCGAGCGGCCGAGCGAGAGCACGCTGTACAACTGGCTGAATCTGGCCCACGCCAAGAAGATGGTCCGCCGCGACGGGCGGGGAAGTTCCGCCGACCCGTGGCGGTACCGGCTGGAGAACGCGAACGACGCGTACTACGACCGCGGCGAACTCCCACCCCTGCGGGGGCTGTTCGAGTGACCCCTCACCCGTGGCACCGGCGGCCCTGTCTTGTTAGCCCGACGCGCCAGCGAGGGTGAACCACCCGGCCCTCGCTGGCGCGTCGGGCTAACAAACCCGCCGACCGCGGCCGCTCACTCGTCCGTTTCTTTCGCCTTCGTTTTGAGGCGGACGAGTTCGGCGAGGCGGGCGGCGGCGGCTTTCACCCGCTCGGCCTGGACCGCGATGGCGGCGGCACGCTCGTCCGGGGTCGGCGGATTCACCGCCAACTGTTGTTCCCGTGCGGGGTTCGCGGCCACCACTTGCTTGATGTCCTCAAACACCTGCTCGACTACTTCGTCCGGAATCTCAGCGGGGCGGTATTTCGCCTTCGGCATACACGGATTTGGCACCGCGGACTGAATCAGGTCGAGCAACTCGGCCGCCTGCTCCTCGGTTAGCTGGCCGTTGGTGCGGCGGAGGACGAGCCGGAACACGTTGGTGGCGATGCGGTCGGTCAAGACGGCACCTCCGCCGGCACCCCGGCCAACAGGTACTGCTTGAACTCGTCGATAGTCAGCCCTTTGCCCCAGCGCAGTAGACTATATTCGTTTAGTTGGCGAAACAGCGTGACGAGCCGCTTGCGAACATCCTGTAGGTCTACTCCCTCTGCTGCAAAACTATCCAGAATAAGCCTAAATCCGGAAGAGTCTGTCGGATCAGACATGTCATCATCTATTACAGATGATTTATGACGATACGGATCAAAAACGGTTGGCGGAATGACGGTTTCGCCGGCCAACTGATGCTGGTGGCACTCCTCCAGAAGTCTCTGAAACAACTGATGGATAGCGATTTTCGGCACTCCCGCATTAGCAGCGTGAGTGGCAGCTTCAGCAGCCGCGTGAGCGTTGGGTCTGAAACTGCTGGCGGCGGTGGCCGTCGCAGCAGCGGCGGCGGAAAGAGCGGCGGCGGTAGCGACAGCAGTAGGGGCAACATTCTTGGCCCTGGTAGCGTAGTCAGCAGCTATGCGGGCCTTGTCAGCGAGATTGATGAAAGCTGTGTTGAGATGGAACATCGACTTGGCGGCTTGCTCAGTCAACGAAATGGCTCGTTCCACGTCTTCAACATGTTTCTGCGGTGCCTTTGGCCAGTACTTCAAAAAATTTGGAAACGCTAGCCGAGCGCAATGCGCAGCAAAAGTCAACTGCGCCCATTCCGGCAGTTGGTGGATTTCTTCTGCCGTGGGCAGTGTCACGTCCGACATGGGAACGCCCTCACACGCCGAGCAGGTGGACCTCCGACACGCCGGGAATCTGCTCCGCTCGCCGCTTCACCTCCGCTTGCTGTTCCACCCGGCCGGGGTCGTCCGGCACCAGCCGCAGCGTCACCGTGCCGGGCACCGCCTTCGACAGATTCGTGTCGAGCGTGATCCCGGCCCCGCCGCTGGCGCGGGCGTAGCGGTCGAGCTGCGTGATCAGATCGCACACGCGGGTGAACACCTCGCCGGCGTCGGCCTTGCCGTCGAGGGACAACTCCAGGTCGAAGCCCGGCGTCACCGGCTCGAACCGGGCCTCCAGCCGCACGAACGGCCGGCGGACCACGATCAGCGGCCCCGGTACCGCCGGTGGCGTGTTCGGATCGACCGGCTCGAACTGACCCTGGAGCTTGATGAACCGCCGACGGACGTGAATTAACTCGCTCACAGGATGCCCCCTTCGGAGCCGTCAGGCCCCAGCACGGTCACCCGCACGGTCGGGAACGGGATCGGGGTTCGACCGTCCGGGTCGTGTAACGACACATGGTTGGCGTACACCACCAGCTCATACGCCCCCGGTCTCGGGAACGCCAGGCCGTTCAACACCACACCAACCTCGCGGGGGATGATCCGATTCTGGACCCCGTCGAACGGCACTTCCAACGGCCGCAGTCGGTACAGTTCGACGGTCTCCCCGATCGGCCGCAGGACACACCGGATGTAGAACGTGCCGACGGCGTCTTCCAGTTGCAGGTACAACTCCAGCGTCGGAGGCTCATAACTGCCGGTGTGCCCGTCCGGCCAGCGGATGGTGTGAACGGGGTGTTCGAGGGCGAACGGTCTTCCGTCCGCATCGACTTCGATCGACTGGCACAACACTGCCAGTCGCAGCACCGGGACTACATGTCCATTCATGGCGGGCGACCTCCCCTACGGAGGTATCGTAACATGCGGGTCCGGGGCGTCCAAGCGGCACCTGCTGGTGGTGTCCGGGTTAGCCCGACGCGCGAGCGAGGGGTGCGTGCTTCCCCTCGCTGGCGCGTCGGGCTAACAAACCCGGCAGACGGCGACACGGCCACGCCGGCGAAGCCGCAAGCGGCTCATGCGGCCCTACCTTCTCGTCTGCCCGAGCAGTTCCTCGGCGATCAGCCGGGGCAGGTCCTTCACCCCGCCGCCGCGGACCGGGCTGAACGCCGCCGCCGCCCCCGCGTACTCCTTCACCGCCGCCGCGTCCCCCACCTCGGACGCCAGCACCGCCCGCAGGATGCTCACCTCGGCCAGCCGCCGCAACTGCCCCTCGCGGTCGGTCAACTCGCGTTCGGTCTCGGCCTGGGCGAGGACGCGGCTGACGGCGTCGGGCAGCCCGCCGGCCCGCGGCGCCTCGCCCAGCACCTGCCGGCCGACCGCCTCCGCCACCACCTGCCCGAGCAGCGTCGGGTTGGGGGTGGACGCCAGCTCGACCATCGCCTGCCAGCGGGCCTTCTCCTCGGGCGACATCAGGGAGGCGGGGGGGGCGGCGGCGGCGCCGATAGCGGCCAGTTCGGTGGCCGCCCGCCCGGTCGCCCCGGTGGCGGCCAGCGCCTGCGCCCGGTACCAGTGGAAGTTGGACGGGCCGAGCAGCGTCCGCAGGGCCGTCTCGTACTCCCCGCCCGGCGACAGCCAGTCGATCACCTGTTCCGCCTGCCCGGTGCGGAGGGCGATGTCGAGTTGCAGCATCGCCCCGTTCCGGCCGAACGCGTCGATGTTCGTCTTCCGCAGCTCCTCCAGCGCCAGCCGCTTCAGCCCGAGGGCGTTGGCCGCCATCGCCCGCCCGGCGACCAGTTGGGCAGCCGCGGTGTCGGCGTACCGCTCCCGCTGCTCGGCCACCAGCTTCGACAACTGCTCGAACCACTTCGTGTCCGCCTCGCCGGCCTCGCCCGACAGCGGGCGGGCGGCCCGCGCCGCCGTCAGGTGGTCCAGGGCCACGTCCAGGTAGTTCAGCTTCTGATACATCTCGGCCAGCCGGCGGTGGGCCAGCCCCGGCGGGGTGCGGCTGAGGCGGACGCCCCGCTCGAACGCGGTGGCCGCCTGCACCTGCCGCAGCTCGGCCACCTTGCGGAAGTCCCTCGCCCAGGCGAACTCGCGGCTGCGTTCCATTGTCGCCAGGTACGCCTCGCCGAGCAGCAGGTGGGCGTTCGGGTCGGTCGGGGTGTCGGCCACCGCCCGCCGCCCGGCCCGCACCGCCGCCGACAGCGGCCCCGGCAGGGTGCCCGGCTTGTTCGCCATCGCCGTCTGCACGAACCCGAACACGTACTGCGTCAGCGGCGGCATGTTGTCTCGCGCGCTCGGCGGCGGGTTCAGGTACGTCATCCGCAGCGCCAGGTCGGATGCCGCGGCCATCGGGTTGGTGCCGGTCGCCCCCACCCCGACCGTCCCGGCCAGCAGTTCGAACGGCAAGGCGTTCGTGTACCGGGTGGGCATGACCGCCTGCGACGCCCGCCCGAGCGCCAGCAGCATGGCCGTCTCGTCCCGGTGGACGGACGGCGGCGGGGCCGGGTGGGTGAACGACTCGCGAACGCCCGCCCACCCGGTCGCGTCCGGCGCTGCCCCGTCCACCGGCGGTACACTCGCCCGCTCCGGGTCGGCCAGGTCGAACCACGGGTCGGACAGGTCCAGCCCGCGGGCGGGCCGCCCGGCCTTCGGGTCGTTCACCCCGAACACCGCCACCCCGCCGCGGACGAACAGCAGCGGCCAGTGGTCCGGGTCGGCGAGCAGGGTGCGGAGCGGCCGCTGCACCGCTTCGAGCGACGGGTTGTACGCCAGGTCCGGGTGGTACACCACCACGCGGGTGAACCGCCGCTTCAGTAGTTCGTCCGGGTCGAGCAACTGGCCGTCGAACAGTTTGGCCACGTCCGGGTCGAACGCGGCGTCGTCGGTGGGGGCGAACCAGGCGAACGCGCGGGCGGACTCGGCCGACAGGTGCAGGGTGCGGCCGTCCGGGCGGTCGGCGGTCAGCTTCGCCCCGGCCACCTCCAGCGTCTGGCTCCAGTCGAGCGCCCACCGCCGCGCGCCGTACGGCGGGGCGTGCAGCCAGCCCGGCCACGCGGCCAGCAGGAACGCCGCCCCGACCAGGCCGATCGGGATGGCCCACCGCCACCCGCGGCGGGCGGACGGGTCGGCCCCGCGAGCGGCGAGCAACTCGGCCAGGTTGTGCGCCAGGGTCGGCGCGGCGACGACGGCGAACACCGGAATCGCCAGGTCGGTGACGACGGTGAGGATGACCGCCACGGCCCACGGCAGGAACCGCTCCCACCGCAGCCGCCGCAGGTTCAGGGCGAACGCCAGGGCGGAGAACCCGAGCAGGGCGTAGAACGCCAGCGCCGCCGGGTTGTCGGCGACGGTGTTGAAGTAGGCGGCGGTGAACGGCGACCGCGGGGCGGAGAGGGCCGGGTCGCCGAACACCGCCTGCACGCTGCCGCCCGCCTTCTGCGTCAGCCAGCCGAGTTCGGCCGGCAGCGGGAAGCGGGTGAGGTGCGTCGGGTTCAGCAGGGCCGCCCCGAGGACGGCCAGCGGCCACCACGCCACCCACCCGAACCCGGAGCGGCGGTCGAGCCGGCGTCCGAGGCCGACCGCCGCCAGCAGCAGCAACCCGGTGACGAACCCGCGGTCGGTGTTCGCCCAGATCAGGAACAGGACGATCAGCCGCCACGGGACGACGGGCCTGGCCGGCGCGGCCGGCGGCCGCAGAAGCCAGAACATCACCCCGAGGAACAGGAACGACGCGACGGTCGGACTGAGGACGGTCCATCGGCTGACGGCCAGCACGCCCAACCCCGCGCAGATGGCCGGCAGGAGACGAAACGCCGAACCAGTGGTCAGGCTGGTGCGGTACACCAGGACACCAAGAACGCCGACCGCAACGGCTTTCAATCCGACCCACGCGAACCCGCCGCCGGCCGAATAGCACAGGTAGCTGAGTGTGTCGAACAGCCACTCAGGGCTGGTCTGCTGGAACCGGAGCGCGAGCAGATCCCGGCCGTTAACCAGATGCTGCCAGACGGGTTGCGTGCGGACCGGCGCCGAGGCCAGGAGCAGGGCGAACAGGAATAGGAACGCCGGCCACCCCCACTCCGACCGACTGGCTGCTGGAGGGTTTGGCCGATCGGGAGTCGGAGCCTGGGCTGGGTTCGGCATCGGGACTGCTGATATCAGGATGGCGGAGGTCCTTCCCGACTTTGTACGACCACCGGCGGCGGGTGGATCGGTCGAGGGGGCAGCGGCGCGGAGTGTGAGAGAACGATGAGTTGATGTGTCGGAACTCCTTGCGCCCAAAGGATTAAAAATCGAGGAGCGGGGAGGAATAAAGGACGATGTCTATTGACGAAACCCCCCGCGAGTGGCGAAATAGACCATTGGGTGAGGAACTCTGTCATCGAAGTCAGAATCGCCCAGAATTCTTCACTGCCTCTTCCTCATTTCTATCAAGGGGTGCTTATGGGTCTCTCACTCTCCCGAGCCCGCGGGCGTGGCGGGTTCACGCTGATCGAGCTGCTGGTGGTGATCGCCATCATCGCCATCCTCATCGGCCTGCTCCTGCCCGCCGTGCAGAAGGTCCGCGAGGCCGCCGCCCGCATGCAGTCGGCGAACAACCTGAAGCAGATCGGCATCGCCGTGCACAACATCCACGACGCGTACGGCAAGCTGCCGACCATCAACGGCTGCTTCCCGCAGGACGCGTTCGGCACCGACTGGAACGCGAACTCCCGCCCGTCGCGGTTCGGCACCATCCACTACTTCCTGACGCCGTACATCGAGCAGGAGGCCATCTTCGCCCAGACCACCCGCAACTCGTGGCGGGACTCGGGGGCCAGCCCGCCCGGGCGGGCGGACTTCGGCATCAAGACGTACGTGTCCCCGCTCGACCCCGGGGCGGAGGGCAACCTGAAGGCGTCCGACTGGGGGAACCGCGGGCAGGTGAGCTACCACGCCAACTGGCACGCGTTCGGCGGCGGGTGGGACGAGGACTGGCAGGTGGGCGGGAAAGCGCGGCTGGCGTCGTCCTTCCAGGACGGCACGTCGAACACCATCGCGTTCGTCGAGCGGTACACCAAGTGCGGGCCGGGCACGGCCGGCGACTGGAACTCGTACCTGTACGTGTCCCGCGTGTGGGCCGAGGACGGCGACCCGGTGGGCAACCCGATCGCCGGGTTCCACAAGGGCGCCCCGTCCAGCGGCACCCACTGGGAGATCGGGTCGTACTGGGTGAACCCGGGCCGCGGGTGGCCGAACTTCACCGAGCTGCGGCGGAGCACCAACAACTACCCGCTGAACTACGCGACGGGGGTGTCCACGTACATGCAGCCGATCCAGTCGAAGCCGAGCATCCGCCAGTGCAACCCGACGCTGTTGCAGGCGCTGTCGTCGGGCGGCATGCTGGTGGTCATGTTCGACGGCAGCGTGCGGACGGTGAACGCCAGCACGAACACCAACACGCTGGTGCGGGCCTTGGTGCCGGACGACGGGTTCGTCATGGGCGCCGACTGGTAAACCCCCTCTCGATTTCGAGCGGCCGAACCGGATGTCAACTCGAATCTGGGTAAGCACCTGGTGTGTGCTATCCAGATTCAAGTTGTCGTCTGGATTTGGTCGGTAGACTCTTGACGCCAGAGGAGGAGTGTGGTGAAATATGAGATTAGGGTGAGGAAAGTCTCTCACGGCTCCTTCATCACCCGATTTCTTTTTTCGCTCTCTCCTCATCTCTGGGGTGTTTATGGGTCTCTCACTCTCCCGAGCCCGCGGGCGTGGCGGGTTCACGCTGATCGAGCTGCTGGTGGTGATCGCCATCATCGCCATCCTCATCGGCCTGCTCCTGCCCGCCGTGCAGAAGGTCCGCGAGGCCGCCGCCCGCATGCAGTCGGCGAACAACCTGAAGCAGATCGGCATCGCCGTGCACAACATCCACGACGCGTACGGCAAGCTGCCGACCATCAACGGCTGCTTCCCGCAGGACGCGTTCGGCACCGACTGGAACGCGAACTCCCGCCCGTCGCGGTTCGGCACCATCCACTACTTCCTGACGCCGTACATCGAGCAGGAGGCCATCTTCGCCCAGACCACCCGCAACTCGTGGCGGGACTCGGGGGCCAGCCCGCCCGGGCGGGCGGACTTCGGCATCAAGACGTACGTGTCCCCGCTCGACCCCGGGGCGGAGGGCAACCTGAAGGCGTCCGACTGGGGGAACCGCGGGCAGGTGAGCTACCACGCCAACTGGCACGCGTTCGGCGGCGGGTGGGACGAGGACTGGCAGGTGGGCGGGAAAGCGCGGCTGGCGTCGTCCTTCCAGGACGGCACGTCGAACACCATCGCGTTCGTCGAGCGGTACACCAAGTGCGGGCCGGGCACGGCCGGCGACTGGAACTCGTACCTGTACGTGTCCCGCGTGTGGGCCGAGGACGGCGACCCGGTGGGCAACCCGATCGCCGGGTTCCACAAGGGCGCCCCGTCCAGCGGCACCCACTGGGAGATCGGGTCGTACTGGGTGAACCCGGGCCGCGGGTGGCCGAACTTCACCGAGCTGCGGCGGAGCACCAACAACTACCCGCTGAACTACGCGACGGGGGTGTCCACGTACATGCAGCCGATCCAGTCGAAGCCGAGCATCCGCCAGTGCAACCCGACGCTGTTGCAGGCGCTGTCGTCGGGCGGCATGCTGGTGGTCATGTTCGACGGCAGCGTGCGGACGGTGAACGCCAGCACGAACACCAACACGCTGGTGCGGGCCTTGGTGCCGGACGACGGGTTCGTCATGGGCGCCGACTGGTAACCCGCCCGACGCGGTCTGCTACAATCAGGTCACACGGGCGGGTCCGACCTCCCGTGTGACCGTTGTGTTTTCTATCCCTATTTCTCTCCACGAGGTCGATCATGCGCCGGTTCCTCTTCCCCCTCGCCGCGCTGGCCGTAGCCGGCATCCTGCCCCTGGTCGGGTGCGGGTCCGGCAACCAATTGACCGCCAGGGTGAGCGGCACGGTCAAGCACAAGGGCGCCCCGATCAAGGCCGGGGCGGTCAGCTACTACCACGAGTCGCTCGGGGTGTACAACTCGGTGATCAACAACAAGGGTGAGTACGAGATCGAGACCCTGCCGGCCGGCAACTACTCCGTCACCGTGGACACCAACGCCTACGACCCGGAACGGAAGGTGGGGACGTACGGCATCGACAACAAGGGGGCCGGCGGCGGTGACAGACAGCGGCCCGGCGGTGGCGGCGGCGGCGGCGGTGCCAATGACAAGAAGCAGGCCAAGGCGCAGGAGAAGCAGAAGGAGGAGCGGGCGAACACCGAGCGGCAGGGCGGGTTCGGCCCGCCGGCGCCGAAGACGAAAGAAGAGCTGAAGGAGATGTTCACCAAGCTGGACGACAAGTACGTCGACCGCAACAAGACGCCGCTGAAGGCCACCCTGAAGAACGGCAAGAACGAAGTGAACCTGGACGCCGACTGAGCCGGTGATCGCGGGGCGGGTACAATAACCCGCCCCGCCCCTTTCGATCGAGCCGGTCATGGGTCCCCTCGCCAATCGCGCCGTCCGGCTGGTCCACTCGCCGTTCCGGTACATCTCCCGCCGCCCGCTCGTCTCGCTCGCCGTGTTCGCACTGGTTCTGGCCGGCCTGGTCGGGGCCGCCGGGTGGTGGCACGCGCGGGAGCAGCGGCTGGCCGCCGCCGACCTGTCTTACGGCCGCCTCCCCGACGCCGAACGCCGCGTCCGGCGGCTCCGCACCGTCGGGGCGGTCGGCGGCGTCACCACCGAACTGCTGTCCGCCCGCCTCGCCCGCCTGAAGGGGGACGTGGTCGGGTGCGAGCGGCACCTGGTGCGGGCGGCCGAGTTGGCCGGCAGCACGACCGAGCCGATCCAGATCGAACACCTGCTCCTCCGCGCCCAGGCGGGCGAGCTGGACGACGACGCCGTGTCCCTCCCGCTGTTCCGGCTGGTGGAGACCGACCACCCGGACTCGACGGCCATCCTGGACACCCTGTCGAACGCGTACATGATCAAGTCGCGGTACCAGCCGGCGCGGGCGTGCCTGAACCTGTGGGAGAAAATGCACCCGGAGGACAGCCGGGTGTACCACCGCCGCGGGTGGGTGTACGACCGGGTGGGGTCGATGAAGGCGGCGCTGGCCGACTACCAGACGGCGCTGGAACTGGACCCGGGGCTGACCGACGCTCGCCTGCGGGTGGTGGAGATCCAGCTCGACGAGAAGATGACGCCGGAGGCGGAGGCGAACCTGGCCGTGCTGCTCCAGACCGCCCCGGACCGGCCGGAGATGCTCGCCCGGCTCGGCCGGCTGCGATACCTGCAGGGGCGGCACGCCGAGGCCCGCGACCTGCTGACGCGGGCCGAACCGGCCCTGCCGACCGACCCGTCGGTGGCCATCTACCTGGCGTGGCTGGACGTGACCGACTCCGCCCGCGACGAGGCGGTGCGGGGGGCGGCGGCGGAGACGCGGCTGCGGGCGGTGATCGCCCGCGACCCGTCCGAGGTGGAGGCGCGGTTCGTTCTCATCTCCGCCCTGCGGCTGCAGGGGAAGGACGCCGACGCGGACGCCATGGAGGTGGAGCACAAGCAGCGGCTGACGCGGAACGACAAGCTCACCCAACTGCTCCGGGACGAGGCGGACACGGGCACCGCCGCCGCCGGGGTGTACTGCCAGATCGGCGAGCTGTTCCTGGAGATCGGCAAGGACGCCCGTGGGGTGTACTGGCTGGACAAGTGCCTGCGGGTGGACCCGAACCACCCGGCCGCGCACCGCCTGTTGGCCGAATACTACGACCGCCAGGGGGACAAGCCGACCGCCGACCGGCACCGGCGAGCGGTCCAGTCCGCCCCGGCGGACAAGGAGTGACCGGGCGGGCGGCGTGAACACCACCGTCGCCCGCGGCGTAGTGGTCTAGACCGAACCCCGGAGCTTCCCATGTCCCGCCGCACGCTCGCCGCCGGTGCCGCCGTGCTCGTTCTGCTCGTCGCCGCGGCCGTGGCCATCCCGCTCGCCGGGTGCGGCAGCAGCGGGCCGACCCCGCCGTCCGGCCCGCCGCCGGTCGTCGTGGACACCGGCCCGGACCTGTTCGAGGACGTGACCGCCAAGACCGGCATCCGCTTCTCGTACCGCAACGGCGAGGAGTTGGACCCGCCGCACCTGTCCATCCTCGAATCGCTCGGCGGCGGGCTGGCCGCGTTCGACTACGACGGGGACGGGCTGCTCGACCTGCTCCTGGTCGGCGGCGGGCACTACGGCGGGAAGGACCACCAGGACGTCCTCGGCCACCCGTGCAAGCTGTTCCGCAACACCGGCGGGTTCAAGTTCGAGGACGTGTCCGATAAGGCCGGGCTGACGCTCGCCGACAAAACGCCGTGGTTCTACTCGCACGCCGCCACCGCCGGCGACTTCGACAACGACGGCTGGCCGGACGTACTCGTCACCGGGTACCGGCACGTCGCCCTGTTCCGCAACGTGTCGGACGGCAAGGGCGGGCGGAAGTTCGAGGACGTGACGGCGAAGGCCGGGCTGGACAAGGGGGTGACGTGGGCGACGAGCGCCGGGTGGGCCGACTTCGACGGCGACGGGTTCGCCGACCTGTACGTGTGCCAGTACGTGGACTGGGGGTTCGGCAGCCCCCGCACCCACCCGACCGACTGCTTCTACGCCAAGGACGAGAACAACAAGGAGATCCGCGACGTGTGCCCGCCGAAGCGGTTCGACGGGCTGCAAGCGCTGGTGTTCCGCAACACGGGCGGCGGCACGTTCGACAACGTGACGGCCACTGCCGGCATCCGAGACGGCGGGCCGGGGGTGAGCAAGGGGCTAGGGGTGGTGATCGCAGACGTGAACGCGGACGGCAAGCCGGACGTGTACGCGGCGAACGACACCGTGCCCAACTTCCTGTACGTGAACAAGTCCGCCCGCGGGAAAATCCTGTTCGAGGAGTTGGGAATGAAGGCGGCGGTCGCCCTGGACGGCGGGGCCAGCCCGAACGGCAGCATGGGCACCGACGCCGGCGACCCGTTCGGCAGCGGCAAGCCGAGCCTGTTCTGCACCAACTACGAGGGCGAGTCGCACGCCCTGTACGAGAACGCCAGCAGCCCGCAGCGGGCGTTCTTCATCTACGCCACCCCGAAGACCGGGATGGACGTGCTCGGGCAGAAGTTCGTCGGCTGGGGCACCGGGTTCGTGGACCTGGACCACGACGGGTGGGAGGACCTGTTCATCACCAACGGGCACGCCATCCGCTACCCGAAGACGGCCGACCGCGCGCAGAAGCCGGTGATCATGCGGAACCTGGGGGCGGGCGAGTTCCGCGTTGCGTCCGGCCGCGGCGGCGACTACTTCACCCAGCCGCACCTGGGCCGCGGCCTCGCCCTGGCCGACTTCGACAACGACGGGTCGGTGGACGTGGCCATCTGCCACACGAACGAGCCGGTGGCGGTGCTGCGGAACGTGGCCCCGGCCGGCCACCACTGGGTCGGGTTCACCCTGAAGGGGGCGAAGAACGCGGACGTGGTCGGGGCGCGGGTGCGGCTGACCGCCGGCGGGCGGACGCAGACGCGGTTCGCCAAGGGCGGCGGCAGCTACGCCTCCACCCCGGACCGCCGGCTGGTGTTCGGCCTGGGCAAAGCGGACAAGATCGACACGGTGACGGTCGAATGGCCGGACGGCAAGAAGCAGGAGTTCAAGGACGTGCCGACCGACAAATACCTGGTGCTGACGCAGGGCGAGACGGAGTTGAAGCCGGCTGTTCGTTAGCCCGACGCGCGAGCGAGGGACGTGAACGGAAATGGTTGACCCCGACCCGACCGGGGCGATAGGCTAACTTCACCGTGAGTCGTTCCGACACCAGCACCGGGTTCCTCCGGGCCGCCGCCCTGGCGGTCGTGCTGGCCTGCGCGGGGGCCGGGGTCGGGTCGGCCAGCTGCGGCGACTACCTACACGTCCTGCCGCCGGCCGGCGAACCGCAACCCTGCTCGTGCCAGCACGGCGAATGTCACCCGCCGGTCCCGCTGCCCGAATCGACTGAGCCGACCACGACCGAATTGTCCCGGTCCGCCGACGCCCTCCTCGCCCCGGACTCCGATTTGCCGAACTCCACGGCCCGCCGGTGGCCGTCGGATTCGACCAACCGCCCGCACCGCACCTCCGCCGGCGTGTTCCACCCGCCCCGCGTCTAACTCCACTTCTTGTCTGTAGCCGGGGTCTGTGACCCCGGCCCGGCCTCGCAGAGGCCGGCTACAGAATCCCTGCTCCGGAGGGGCCGCCGTGCCTCGTCCCGCTGTCGTCGCGTTCGCGGCCGTCGTGCCGCTGCTGGCCGTAGCCGTCGTCGGCTGCGGGTGCGGCACCCGCACGCCCGTGCCGGCGGCGGGGGTGGCCGTGCCGTTCACCGACGCGACCGCGGCGGCCGGCATCCGCTTCACCCACCAGAACGGGGCCGCGGGGAAGAAGCTGCTGCCCGAGACGATGAGCGGCGGGGTGGTGGTGCTCGACTTCGACGCCGACGGCAAGCCGGACCTGTTCTTCGTGAACGGCGGCACGTGGCCGGGGGCGACCGCCGACTCGGGCCGCGATGCCCTGTACCGCAACGCCGGCGGCGGGAAGTTCGAGGACGCCAGCAAACTGCTCCCCTCGTCCCGCCCGCGGTACGCCATGGGCGGGTGCGCCGCCGACTTCGACAACGACGGGTTCCCGGACCTGTTCGTCTCCGCGGTCGGCGGCAATCGCCTGTACCGCAACACCGGCGGGAAGGGGTTCGACGACGTGACCGAGCGGGCCGGGCTGGCGAGCGGCTCGTGGCCGACGGGCGAGGACTTCGAGAAGTGGAGCCGGCCGGTGTCGTTCCCGTCGAGCGCCACCTGGCTGGACTACGACGGCGACGCCCGGCTCGACCTGTTCGTGTGCAACTACGTGACGTGGTCGCCGGCGAACGACCTGGCCATCCGGGCGGTGCTGCCCGGCGGGGTGCGGGCGTATGTGCCGCCGACGCAGTTCCCCGGCACCCACTGCCAACTGTTCCGCAACCTGGGCGACGGCCGGTTCCGCGAGGTGACGTTCGACGCCGGCGTCGAGGTGAGCGAGCCGACCGGCATGAACGGGGCGGTGCAGCCGGTGGGCAAGGCGCTCGGGGTGATCGCGTGCGACCCGGACGGCGACGGCTGGCCGGACCTGCTGGTGGCGAACGACACGGTGCGGAACTTCTTCTTCCACAACATCCCGGACGGCAGCGGCGGGCGGAAGTTCGAGGAGATCGGGCTGGCGGCGAACGCGGCGTACTCGGACGGCCGGCCGCGGGGCGGCATGGGCATCGACGCGGCGTATCTGAGCGGGGGGAAGTTCGCCGCGGTCATCGCCAACTTCAGCAACGAGCCGAACACCCTGCTCACCCTGGCCGACCCGAAGCGGCTGCTGTTCCAGGACGCGGCTGCCGCGTCCGGCCTCGCCGCCGCCAGCCGCGGGCCGATGAAGTTCGGCGCGTTCTTCTTCGACGCCGACCTGGACGGCCGGCCGGACCTGCTGACGGTGAACGGCCACCTGGAGCCAGACATCGGGCTAGCCCGCACCGGGCAGACGCAGGCGGAGCCGCCGCAGCTGTTTCGCGGAACGCCGGACGGCAAGTTCGAGCCGGTGGCGGACGCCGGCGATCTGCTCACGCCACTGGTCGGCCGCGGCAGCGCGTTCCTGGACTTCGACGGCGACGGCCGGCCGGACGTGGCGGTGGTGGCGAACGGCGGGGCGGCGAAGCTGTTCCGCAACGCCACCGGCGGCAGCAACTGGGTGCGGCTGAAGCTGGTCGGCGACGGGAAGAAATCGAACCGCGACGCCATCGGGGCGACGGTGGAGGCGACCGCCGGCGGCGAGGTGCGGCGGTTCCACGTCACCGGCTCGCGGGGGTATCTGAGCCAGAGCGAACTGGTGCTGACGGTCGGGCTGGGCAGCGGCACAAAGGTGGAATCGGTGACGGTGAAGTGGCCGGGCAAGGACGCCGGCACGCAGACGTGGCAGGGGTTGGACGCCGGGACGGAACACCGGCTGGAGCAGAAATAAGGCGAGCCGGGAGCGTGAGCGACCGGAGGAATTATACCCTCCGGTCGCTCACGCTCCCGGCTCGCCAGGAGTCGTCTTCATCCCGCGAGGCCTCTCATATGTCCGTCGATCCCTCTCCCCTGCCGGCGGTGACGGTGCGAGCCGTCATCAAGCCGAAGCCCGCCCCGGCGCCGTATGTGCCGGCCATCAAGCCGTGGCTGCGGCCGCTGCTGTGGGGCACGTTCGCCGGGTTCGCCGTGCTCGGGGCCACCGGCGTGTACCTGTCCGGCGTCAGCCTGATGAACTACCTCCAGCCGGGGGCGACGTACACCACCCCGTTCACCTTCTGGATGTTCCTGGCGCACGGGGCGGTCGGGCTGCTCGGCACCCTGCCGTTCCTGGTGTTCGGGCTGGCCCACTACGCCACCAGCCGGCACCGCTCGAACCGCAAGGCGGTGCGGCTCGGGCTGGCGGTGTTCGCCCTCGGCGTGCTGGTCGTCCTCACCGGGGTGGCGCTGTTCCAGTTCGAGGGGCTGCCGCAGTTGCCCACCGGCACGCTCACCCGCAGCGTGGTGTACTGGCTGCACATCCTCATCCCGGTGGTGTGCATCGCCGCGTACATCGGCCACCGGCGGGCCGGCCCGCCGATCAAGTGGGGGTACGGCAAGGTGTGGGGCGGGCTGGTGGGCGTCACGCTGGTGGCGATGGGGTTCCTGCACAGCTACGACCCGCGGGCGGCCGCCCGCCAGGGGTCGAAGGACGGCATGCAGTACTTCCTGCCGTCGAACGCCCGCACCGGCGACGGCAAGTTCATCCCGGCCGAGGCACTGATGAACGACACGTACTGCATCCAGTGCCACCAGGACATTTACAACGACCACCTGCACAGCAGCCACAAGTTCAGCTCGTTCAACAACCCGGCGTACCTGTTCAGCGTGAAGGAAACCCGCGAGATGGGGATGAAGCGGGACGGGCACGTGAAGTCGTCCCGCTGGTGCGCCGGCTGCCACGACCCGGTGCCGTTCTTCAGCGGCCAGTTCGACGACCCGAACTTCGACTTCGAGAAGCACCCGACCGGGCACGCCGGCATCACCTGCGTGGTGTGCCACAGCATCACCGAGGTGCACGGCCCGCAGGGGAACGCCGCGTTCACCATCGAGGAGCAGCAGCAGTACCCGTTCACGTACAGCGACAACAAGATGCTCCAGTGGATCAACGCGCAGATGGTGAAGGCCAAGCCGGAGTTCCACAAGAAGACCATGCTCCGCCCGCTGCACAAGACGAGCGAGTTCTGTAGCACCTGCCACAAGGTGGCCCTGCCGGTCGAGCTGAACCACTACAAGGATTTCCTCCGCGGGCAGAACCACCACGACTCGTTCGTGCTGTCCGGCATGGGCAACGGCAGCCGCAGCTTCTACTTCCCCGAGCAGGCGAAGGAGAACTGCGCGAGCTGCCACATGCCGCTGCTGAAGAGCACCGACTTCGGGGCGAAGGACCGCGACGGCACCGGCGTCCCGAAGGTCCACGACCACCGCTTCCCGGCGGCCAACACCGGCCTGTTCGAGCTGCTCAAGCACGACCCGAAGTACGCGCACATGAAGGACGGGTTCGACACGTCGATCAAGGCGCACGCCGACTTCCTGAAGGACAAGAAGCTGCGGATCGACCTGTTCGGGGTGAAGGCGTTCAAGCCGGACGGGAGCGTGGACGACGACAGTTTGGCCGTGCTGCGGCCGAAGCTGCCGGAGCTCAAACCGGGCCAGACGTACCTGATCGAAACCGTCGTCCGCACCCTGAACATCGGCCACCACTTCTCGCAGGGGACGGTGGACTCGAACGAGATCTGGGTGGACTTCACCGCCAAGTGCGACGGCAAGATAATCGGCCGGAACGGGGCGACCAAGAACCCGGACGACACCGGCCCGGTGGACGAGTGGTCGCACTTCATCAACGTCCACATGCTCGACCGGACCGGCAAGCGGATCGACCGCCGCAACCCGCAGGACATCTTCACCCCGCTGTACGACCACCAAATTCCGCCGGGGGCGGCGAACGTGGTCCACTACAAGCTGGCGGTGCCGGCGGACGCCAAGGGGCCGGTGGAGTTGACCGTGCGGCTGCGGTACCGCAAGTTCGACCACGCGTACATGGAGTACGTCCACAAGCCGCTCAACCGGCCGATCCCGAAGCTGCCGATCGTGGACATGTGCGCGGACACGGTGACGCTGCCGCTGGCCGGGGGCACGGTGAAGGAGCAGACCTCGCCCATCGACCCGCCGTGGCAGCGGTGGAACGACTACGGCATCGCCTGCTACCTGGAAGGCGGGGCCGGGGCCAAGCGGGGCAACCTGACCCAGGCGGAGAAGGCGTTCAAGAAGCTGCTCACGCTGGGGGCGAAGCCGGCCGAGTGGCACGGGCACGCCAACCTGGCGCGGGTGTACCTGGACGAGGGCAAGCTGAACGAGGCGGCCACCGCAATCAACGCCGCCGGGGTGTGCGACCCGCCCGCCCCGTGGTGGCTGCGGGCGTGGCTGTCCGGCCAGGTGAGCGCGGAGAACGCCACCACCAAGGAGCAGTGGGACGCGGCGGCGGCGCAGTTCGCCAAGATCGTGGACCCGGCCAACCAGCCGACCGAGCGGAAGATGAACTTCACCAAGGACTACGTCGTCCTCGGCCGGCTCGGGCAGGTGTACTTCCGCCGGGCGCAGCTGGAGGCGCTCGGCTCGGACGCCCAGCGGGACATCCTGGCGAAGGCGATCGACGCCTTCGACAAGGCGCTGGCGGTGGACCCGGAGGACCTGCCGTCGCACTTCGGGCTGAGCCAGACCTACGCCCTGCTGGCGGCCGACGCCCCGGCCGGGAACGGGCTGACCGAGGGCACGGTGAAGGCGGTGCAGGACCTGACCACGGCGGTCGCCACCGGCTCGTCGGCCGACCGGGCGGCGAACGCGCTGAACCTGTCCGACGCGATGACCAAACTCGGCAAGCGGAACCCGGACCCGAAGGAGCCGCGGCTGCGGCCGCTCCAGGAGGCGCGGGCGAAACTGCGGGAGGGGTGGGCGGCGGCCACCGACCCGGCGGCGAAGGCGGTGTTCGCCCTCGCCCTCTCGACCGCCCACCGCGAGATCCACGGGCTGCTGCGGCCGGACGAACTGGCCCGTGCGCGGACGACGCAGATGTACCGCTCGGCGAACCCGGCGGCGAACGCCGCCGCCGAGGCGATCGTCATTTACCCGACGGACCGGGGGGTGAAATGAAAGAAGCACTAACCACAGAGACACCGAGGCACAGAGAAGACGAGAAATCCGTTCTTTGAAATCGTCCGTTTCTTCTCTGTGTCCCTGTGCCTCTGTGGTTAGTCCGGTTTGAACTCCCGCTTGCCCTCCGCGATCGCCCGGTTGTTGCCGTCGATCGTGAGCGGGGCGTCGGCGGTGGCCCGCCCGCCGGGGTAAATCGGCCGGCGGGCGTGCGGGTGCGTCTCGGTGCGGAGGTGGCCGAGCATGTGGTGGCCCGTCCGCCGCTCTCGTTCGGCCCGCAACGCGGCGATGTCGATCGGGGCGATCACGATCTTCTCGCCCGGCCCCGGGTCGGCCTGGGCGAGGAGACGGCCGTCGTAGTCCACCGCCATGCTGCCGCCCGGCCAGGAGAACGGCGGGTAGTGCCCCAGGCTGGCCCCCTGGTTGGCCGCCACCACATACGCCACGTTCTCCAGCGCGCGGCAGCGGTTCACCACCGTCCACCAGTCCATCGGCGGGGTGGCCCCCCACGGGTCCATGTACGCCGACACGCGGATCAGCACCTCCGCCCCTTGCAGGGCGAGTTCGCGGATCGCCTCGGGGAACAGCCAGTCGTAGCAGATGGCGCACCCCAGCCGGCCGATGTCCGTGTCGGCCACCGGGAAGAACGGCTCGGAGTAGCCGGGGATGTCGTGCGGGCTGGCGTGAACCTCCCACGGGATCCACGGGTTCACCTTGCGGTACTTGTACAGCAGGCCGTCCGGCCCGATCAGGCAGGTGGTGTTGAACGCCCGGCCGGGGTACTTCGGGTCGGCCTCGATGAAGCTGCCGGTCTGGACGTACAGCCCCCGCTCCTTCGCCTTGCGGTGGTAGCGGTCGGTGTGCTCGTTCGGCACCGGCACGGCCAGCTTGTCCAGCAGCTCGCCGACGGTCTCGTAGATCGGGGCGGCGTGGGCGAACTCGGGGAACACCACCAGCCGCACGTCCCCGAACGGGGCGTACCCGACCGCCGCCTGGTCGGTCATCGCCAGCATGCGGTTCACCCGCGCCGGGATTTCCGAGCGGTGCTGCGGGTTCGGGAAATCGGTCTGGCAGGCGGCGGCCAGGTAGCGCATGGGGCACCGGATGTGAACGGAATCGACGCCGGGACGTAATACAACCCAGACACCGCGAATTCCACGGGCGACCTCCCCATGAACACGCCGGCCAAAGTGCTACTCGCCGTTCTGCTGCTCGCCGCCGCCGGTGCCGGCGGGTACTTCGCCTACGACCGCTTCTTCCGCAAGACCGACACGGTCGGCCCGAAGGTGGACCCCGGCAAGGCCGGCAGGCGGGAAGCGGTGACGGTGCCGCAAGCCCCGTTCGCCGACGTGACCAAGGCCGCCGGCATCTCGTTCACCCACTTCACCGGCGCCACGGGGAGCAAGCTGCTGCCCGAGACGATGGGCAGCGGGGTGGCGGTCATCGACTTCGACCGCGACGGCAAGCCGGACCTGCTGTTCGTGAACGGCTGCCCGTGGCCGGGGCACGCGAAGCCGGAGAAGGCGCCGTGCCTCGCCCTGTACCGCAACAAGGGCGACGGCACGTTCGAGGACGCCACCGAGCGGGCCGGGCTGAACGTGAGCGTGTACGGCGTCGGGGCGTGCGTCGGCGATTTCGACAACGACGGCTTCCCGGACCTGTTCGTGTCGTGCGTCGGCCCGCACCGGCTGTTCCGCAACGACGGCGGGAAGAGGTTCGTGGACGTGACGGCGACGGCCGGCGTCGGCGGGCCGGGGGTGTGGCCGGACGTGGCGTCGGCCGAGGCGTTCAACAAACACCAGCCGCCCATCCCGTTCGGCACCTCGGCCACCTTCTTCGACTACGACGGCGACGGCAAGCTCGACCTGTTCGTGTGCCACTACTGCACCTGGAGCCCGGCCATCGACCTGGGCATCAAGAGCACCCTCACCGGCGTCGGGCGGACGTACCAGCAGCCCACCACGCTCGAAGGCAACCAGTGCAGCCTGTACCGGAACAACGGCGACGGCACGTTCGCCGACGTGACCGCCGCGGCCGGGGTGACGGTGTTCGAGACCACCGCCGCCGGTGACAAGCGGCCGGTCGCCAAGTCGCTCGGGGTGATCCAGTGCGACCCGGACGGCGACGGCTGGCCGGACCTGATCGTGGCGAACGACACCGCCCGCAACTTCCTGTTCCACAACGTGCCGGACGGGAAGGGCGGGCGGAAGTTCGAGGAGAAGGGCAAGGAGGCGACCGTCGCCTACGCCGCCGGCACGCCCCGCGGGGCGATGGGCATCGACGCGGGCGAACACAAGCCGGGCAAGCAGGCGGTGGTGATCGCGAACTTCGCCAACGAGCCGAACTCGTTCTTCGTGCTGGTGAACGCCGGCCGGCTGATGTTCTCCGACCAGGCCGGGGCGACCGGGCTGGAGGGGCCGAGCCGCGGGCCGCTCAAGTTCGGCACGTTCTTCTTCGACTACGACCTGGACGGCCGGCTGGACCTGCTGACGGCCAACGGGCACATCGACCCGGACATCGGCAAGGTGCAGGCGAACCAGACGTACAAGCAGTCGGCGCAGCTGTTCTGGAACACCGGCGACGACGTGCGGCTGTTCGAGCCGGTGACGGAGGCCGCCGCCGGGCCGGACCTGCTCCGCCCGATCGTCGGCCGCGGCAGCGCGTACCTGGACTTCGACGGCGACGGCGACCCGGACGTGGTGCTGACGAACAACGGCGGCCCGCCGCTGCTGCTGCGGAACGACCAGCAGCTCGGTCACCACTGGGTGCGGCTGTTCCTGGAAGGTGACGGCAAGACGAGCAACCGCTCGGCCATCGGCGCCGAGATCACGGTCGAGGCCGACGGAAAGACGTACCGGCGGACGGTACTCGGCGCCCGCGGCTACCTCAGCCAGAGTGAGTTTCCCGTGACCGTCGGGCTAGGCACGACCACGACCGTGGACAAGGTGACGGTGAAGTGGCCGGGTAAGGACGGGAAGACGCAGACGTGGACCGGCTTGACAGCGGACAAGCAGCACACCCTCACGCAGGGCGTGGCCGAGGCGAAGTAACAAATCTCTTCGCCGCGACCAGCGGGAGCGGAACCCGCTCCCGCTGGTCGCGGCGAAGACCCCGAATACCCCAGAACTCCCCCATGCCCACCCCTTCCCACCGTCCGCTGGTCGCGTTCCTGGCGGCACTCGCTTTGGCTGCTGCCACGTTCGCCGCGTGGTGGTTCCTCGCCCGCCCGCGGACGCCGCCGGGCGACCCGGTGGCGGCCACCGCCGCCAACGTCCGCGGCATCGGCCAGATGGAGCAGTTCGACTACCCGAAGGCGGCGGCCGAGTTCCGCGAGGCCGCCCGCCTCGCCCCCGGCTGGCTGCCCGCCCGCATCAACCTGGGCATGGCCCTGTACAACTCCGCATCCAAGCCGGAAGACCCGGTGCTGCCCGAAGCGGTGGCGGTGTTCGAGCAGGTGCTGAAGGACGACCCGAACAACCTGTACGCCCACTTCAACCTGGGCATCATCCACAAGTACCGGGGGAACCACGCGGCCGCCATCCGGCACTTCACCGCGGTGACGGAGGCCGACCCGACCGACGACCGGGCGTGGCTGTACCTGGCCTATTCGAACGTCCGCTACCAGGAAGACCCGGAGGCACTCAAGCTGTTCCGCAAAGCGCTGGAGTTGAACCCGTACCTGGTGCCGGCGTGGCACGGGGTGGCCAACCACGTGACCACCTCGCCGGAGGAGCAGTCGAAGCTGATCGTCCTCCAGGACGAACTGAGGCGGGCGAACTGGGAGGACGAGGCCCGCGAGACCAAGCACTCCGAGCAGGGGCGGTACGCCACGGTCATCGGCCGGCCGGAGCTGGTGAAGCCGGCCGCCGTCGGCCCGCCGCCGATGTTCCAGCAGAAGGGGGCGTGGACGATCGACCTGCCGGACACCCCGGCCGGGGTGCTGGTGCGGCTCGACTTCGACCGCGACGGCAAGCCGGACCTGCTGCTCCTGTCCGCGGCCGGCGACCGGCTGCTGCGGAATGACGGTGGCAAGTTCACCGACGTGACCGCGGCCACGGGGCTGACCACCACCGGCAGCCGGGCGTGTGCGGTCGGGGATTACGACAACGACGGCTGGCCGGATCTGGTGCTGGCCGGCCCGACCGGGCTGAAACTGCTGCGGAACGCCGGCGGGAAGAAATTCGAGGACGTGACCGCCGCGGCCGGGTTCGACAAGCTGACCGGCGCGTTCGCCGCCCTGCACTGGCTGGACATCGACCAGGACGGCGACCTCGACCTGATCGCCGCGACCGGCAGTACGGTGGAGTTGGTGCAGAACGTCGGCGTCGCCCCGCCGTCGCGGTTCGACGAGCCGACCCCGCCGATGACCACCGCGTTCAGGCAATTTGGCCCACTGTTCAAATCGGGCATCACCGTCCCCGGCGTCGTCGCCCTGGACATCGACGGGGACAAGGACGTGGATCTGGTGGTGCTGCAAAAGGACCGACCGCTGGAGGTGATCCTGAACGACCGATTGATGCGGTTCAAGGCCGGCGAGCCACTGTCGACGGAGGCGAAAGACCTGACCGGCGGGCTGGTGCTGGACGCCAACGGCGACGACCAGTCCGACCTGCTGTTCGTCACCGGCGACAAGCCGGTGTTCCTGGTCAGCAAGCAGGAGTTGCCGGGAACCAACTTCGACAAGCGGTTCGCCGCCGGCGCCACCGACTCGCCGCCGCTGCTCTCGGCCGGCCGCTGCGACCTGGACCAGGACGGGCGGGCGGACGTGATCGGCCTGGGCCGCGACGGGCAGGCGGTGTTCCTGCACGGCGACGGCGAGGGCAAGCTGAAGAACGTCCCCGAGCCGTTCGGCCCGGCGGTGACGGCGCTCGGCCGGTTGCACGCCATCGCCGCCGCCGACGCGGACGGCGACGGCACCCCGGACGTGATCGCGTGGCACGCCAAAGGGCTGGCGGTGTTCCCCGGCGTGCCGAACGGCCACCACACCGCCCGCGTGTGGTTCACCGGCAAGCGGGACAACAGCAACGCCGGCATCGGGCAGAAGAACCTGCGGACGAACACCGACGGCATCGGCACCAAGGCGACCGCCCTGACCGGCCCGCTGCGGGCGATGGTCGAACTCACCACCCTGGAGAGCGGGCCGGGGCAGTCGCTGCTGCCGGCCGAGTTCGGGCTGGGCAAGGCCACGCAGATCGACGCCCTCCGCATCCGCTGGCCGGATTGCGTGGTGCAGGCCGAACTCGGCGTGCCGGCCGGCGCCCCGTTCGCCGTCGCCGAGCTGAACCGCAAGCCTACCTCCTGCCCGGTGCTGATGACGTGGGACGGCGAGCGGTGGGTGTACGTCACCGACTTCCTCGGCGGCGGGGCGATGGGCGAGTGCGGGGCGGACGGAGTCTGCCGCCCGCCGCGGCCGGAGGAGTCGGTGACGATTGAGGCGCACCAGCTCGGGCTGCGGAACGGCCGATACGTCCTCCGCATCGCCGAGCCGATGGACGAGGTGATGTACCTGGACCACGTGCGGCTGGACGTGATCGACCACCCGGCCGACGCGGTGGTGTACCCGGACGAGCGGTTCGCCACCGCCGCCCCCGCCCCGACGCAGAAGCTCCAGCAGTTCCGCACGCGGGTGTTCCCGGCGAAAGCCACCGACCACCGCGGGGTGGACCGCACGAAGACGATTCTGACGCGGGACGGCGCCACCGTGGACGGGTTCGCCCAGCGGTCGTGGCTCGGGTTCGCCGAGGACCACTGGCTGGAACTCGACTTCGCCGACCGGCTGAACGGGCTGCCGACTGACAAGCCCCTGTCGCTCGTGCTGGCCGGGTGGACCGACTACCCGTACCCGGAGTCGATCATCGCGGCCGGGCAGGCCGGGGTGAACATGGCCCCGCCGGTGCTCGAACGCCAGACCGCCGATGGAAAATGGGAAGCGCTCGGCGAGGTCGGGTTCCCGGCCGGGCTGCCGAAGGTGATGACCGTACCGGCCGGCGACTGGTTCCGCACCGGGTCGAAGTTCCGCCTCCGCACCAACCTACAGATCTACTGGGACCAGGTGATCGTCGGCGTGGCCGAGGAGCCGGCGGCGGTGACGCCGCTCAAGCCGCAGTCGGTGGTCCTCAGCCACCCGGGGTTCGTGCAGGAGGTCCGCACCAACGGCAAACTGCCGCAGGCCTACGACCCGGAGCGGTTCGAGCCGGTGGCCGTCACGAAGTGGGCCGGCAAGCTGACGAAGCTCGGCGACGTGACCGAGTTGATGGCGGACGTGGACGATCGGTTCGTGCTGTGCGGCCCCGGCGACGAGGTGACGGTGACGTTCGACCCGGCCGGGTTGCCGAAGCTGCCCGCCGGGTGGAAGCGGTCGTTCGTCCTCCGCACGCACGGGTACTGCAAGGACACGTCGCCCACCACCGTCACCGGCGGGCAGGTCGGCCCGCTGCCGTTCCGCGGCATGAGCAACTACCCGCCGGCTGAACCGCGGCCGAAATCGATCCCGGACGACGCCGCGTGGCACACCCGCCCGGCCGGCGGGCGGTAATGTAGGCGGCCCACGCCGTGGGCCGCTGCCCCGCTCACGGCGTGAGCGGGCTACTTTTTGCCGTCACCACCCGAGGCGGGCCTTCAGCCGGTCCAGCCCGCCGGCCATGGCCGCGTCGCGGGTGGGGTACTCGGCGGTGGCGTCGTCGATCAGCTTGCCACTGTTCGTCTGGGCGACGTAGCAGGCGTACTTGCCCTTCGCCGGCCGCGCCTCCAGTCGGTACTGCGGCCGACCCGACAGGGTGACGAATAGGACGTGATCGCGGACGCCGACGGCCAGCCCGCCGTCGCGCTTGGTCAACCAGTCCGGGGCGGTCGGCAGGGGCATCGGAAGCCTCAAGGAGCAAGGAGCAAGGAGCAAGTCACAAGGAAGAAGTAGCAGGGAACAAGGGAGAGCACCTGCCGCCCGTCCGGTTCACCACTCGGGTTTGTTCCTTTCTACTTCTTCCTTGTTCCTTATTCGGGCAGCGGCTGGCCCTTCGTCTCGGGCAGGAACGGCAGCACGATCAGGCCGAGGGCGAAGATCGAACACATGGCCAGCCCGGCGTACCGGAAGTGCAGGTCCGGGGTTTCCGGGGTCTTGGCGGAGGCGAACACGTCGGCCGTCAGGTAGCCGAGGGCGAGCGGGCCGCTGGCCGCCAGGAACCGGCCGACGTTGTAGCAGAAGCTGGTGCCGGTCGCCCGCAGCCGGGTGGGGAACAGTTCCGGCAGGTAGACGGCGTACCCGCCGAACAGGGCGAGCAGGCAGAACCCCATCAGGGCGCTCATCCACAGGATGTCGAACCGCGTCGTCATCCCCATGAACACGGTGGCGACACTGCCGGCCGCGGCCAGGAAGGTGAGGGCGAACGCCGGCCGGCGGCCGATCCGCACGGCCAGCCAGCTGAACCCGGTCATGCCGAAGAAGGCGCCGACGTTGATGGCCAGCGACGTCACCCCGGCCCAGACGATCCCCTGCCCGGCGATGTACTGAGTACGGTTCTTGTCGATCACCGCCTTCTCCGCCTTCTGGGCGTCGGTCAGCCCGTCCGCCGCGTCGAAACCCGCCGGGTATGGGTTTTGGGCCGCCGCCTCGGCGGCGAAGGTGGGCCGGAAGATGCCCTGCTGCAGGTCCACGGCGAAGAACCCGATGCCCCACAGCCCGACCACCCCGACGAACGCCAGCAGCATGCCGAGCAGGGCGTGCCGGGTCACCCGCCCGCCGCTGAACAGCTCGGCGTAGGAGCCGAGCTTCTTCCCGGTGCCGGCGTCGGCCGCCGCCTTCGCCAGCCGCCACGACTCCGGCTCCTTCAGCCGCCGCTGGATGAAGACGACCAGCACGGCCGGGGCGATGCCGATCAGGAACAGCACCCGCCAGGCGGACAGCCCGACCCCCTTCAGCCCGTCCAAGTAGCCTTTCAACTCCAGCAGCCCGAGGGCGATGAACAGCAGGGCGGCGGTGCAGTTGCCGACCGCCGACAGCGCCTGCATCAGCCCGAGGGTGAACGGGCGGGCGTGGGCGGGCATGGTCTCGGCCAGCAGGGCGACGGCGGCGGCGAACACCCCGCCCACCCCCAGCCCGGTGAGGAACCGGTACGCGCAGTAGTCCCACGGGCCGACCGACAGGGCGCTCAGGCCGGTGAACACCGAGTACAAGAGGATGGTGTACGTGAGCGTCCGCACCCGGCCGATGCGGTCCCCGTACATGCCGAACACCAGCCCGCCGGTCGCCCACCCGATCAGGAAGATGGACGTGGCGCGGGTGGCCCACAGCTTCACCACGTCCGGGTCGGCCGACGCCCCGCCGAGCAGATCGGTGAGCGACTTCACCCGCGCCAGGTTGAACAGCTGCTGGTCCATGCAGTCGGCCATCCAGGCGATGGCGGCGACGCAGAACACGAACCACTGGTACCCGTTCAGGTCGCGGAGGCTGGCCCAACCGGTTCGCAGGGCGGGGGTGGACGTGGACATGGGCACCGGCGGGAGGAAAGCGGGGGGTGCGAACGGTATATCCGCCCGCCGCCCGCGGTGCCAGCGGTTCGGGGGGTTTCAAGTAGCCGGCCCACGCCGTGGGCCATCTGCCGACTGTGCGGACGGCACACGGAGTGTGCCTGCTACTTTCCGCCGCGGAGGAACTTCAACTGGTTCACGATCTGGCGGTCGCGGAGGGAGATCAGGGCGGCCGGGTCGCGGGCGGTCCAGTCGTGGAACCCGTGGCCGCTCCTCATGCCGGTGTGCCCGGCGGCGAGGTGCTCCCGCACCGCCGGCATCACGCCGGCCGCGCTCGACAGGTCGCGGAGCAGGTACGACTGAATCTGCGACAGCAACTCCAGCCCGACCAGATCCATGTTGGCGAAAGGGCCGACCGCCGGCAGTCGCAGGCCGAACGTGAGCGACGCCACCAGATCGACGTCGGCCGGGGACGCCACGCCGGTTTCCACCAGATGGATCGCCTCCCGCCACAGGGCGTGCAGCAGCCGGTTGCCGATGAACCCGGGCACGTCCTTCTCCACCCGCACCGGCGTCTTGCCGATCCGCGTGGCCAGCTCGGTCGCCCAGCCCATCCGCTCTTCGGACGTGTCGTCCCCCTTGATGATCTCGACGATCGGCATGAGGTGCGCCGGGTTCCAGAAGTGCGCCCCGACGAGCAGGTGCTGGGTGCCGCTTTGTCGGCCCATCGCCGTGATGCTCAGCCCGCTGGTGGTGCTGAGGAGCAGCGCCTTCCGCTCCTTCGCCGCCGTGAGCCGCGACAGTAGGTCCGCCTTCTGGCCGAGGTCCTCGGTCACGCACTCCAGGATCACGTCGGCCCGCTCGTCCACGGTGCGGAGGTCGGCTGACAGCTCGATGTCGCCGATGGCCCCCGCCGGCGGGCCGACGTGTTCGTCGAGGAAGGCGTGCAGCTTGGCGAATTGCGGCGGTGTGGCGGCGAGCCTGGCGGCGTCCCGGCCCCAGAGCAGCACCTTGTACCCGGCCCGGCTGAAGCAGACGGCGGCGGACGCGCCCATCTGGCCGAGGCCGCACACGCCGACGACGCACGAAGCGGGGGAGAGGTTCATGGCACCCTCTTCTGTAGCCGGCCTCTATGAGGCCGGGCCGGGGTCACAGACACCGGCTACAGATGAATGACGCGGTTCACAGCCGCCGACTCATACGCCGCGAACACCAGCCGCGCGGTGTTCAGGTTGTCCTCGCCGGTGGTGTCGGCAGTGCCCTCGCCCCGCAGGTGTTTCGCCAAATCCGTCAGGCACGGCACGACGCTCGAATGCACAACCGCGTAGGCCGGGTTCGCCCACGGGTACTGCGGCGGGGGCACGCGGCGGGCGAGGGTGCCGTCGGCGGTCGTCACCTTCAGCACGCAGCCGGGGCACAGCTCCGCGCTGCCGCGGTCGCCCTCGACGAACACCAGCGTTTCCGGGAAGCACTCGCGTTCGAGCGGGTTCTGGGCGTAGGCCATCTGCACCAGCACCGTCGTCGGCCGTGCCTCCAGCACTACCGTCGCCACGTTCTCGCCCTTGATGTTCGGCAGCGTGCGGCGGGTGGTGCAATACACGCTTCTCGCCTCGCCGAACAGCCACCGGGCCACGTCCAGGGTGTGGCTGCCGAGGTCCGTCAGGATGAACTGTTCGAGTTCGGCCAGGGCCGGCTGGTTCATGAACACCGGGAAGCCGGAGATCATGTCGATGCGGGCGCGGAACGGCGTGCCGATGACGCCCGATTCCAACACCCGGTGCAGCTCGCGGAGCGGTGTCTGCCACCGCCAGTTCTCGTTCACCAGCAGCGGCACGCCGGCGGCGCGGCAGGCGGCGACCATCGCCTCGGCGTCGGCCAGGGTCGGGGCGAGCGGCTTCTGGCACACCACGGGGATACGGTGCTTCGCGGCCAGTTCCACCAGCGAGCGGTGTGACTCCACGCCGGTGATGACGTCCAGAAAATCGGGTTTCACCTCGGCGATCATCCGCTCCGGGTCGTCGAACGCCGGCACGCCGAACCGTTCGGCCTTCGCCTGGTCGCGGTCGCACACGGCTACGCACGCCACACCCGGCACCTCCCGCCAGCCGGCCAGCTGGTAGTCGGCCCAGAACCCGGCGCCGATGGCGGCGAAGCGTAGGGGAGTCACTTGAGGAACCGATCCACGGTGTCGCGGGTGACGGTGAACGTGCCGGTGTTGAAGTTCACCGGCACCGGGGTGCGGCCCAGCGCCCGCTCGTCCGCGGTGAACTGGAACGGCGAGTGCACGATGTCGTGCAGCACCTTCACCCCCATGTAGGTGAACAGCTCGCGGTTCTGCCCGACGCACGCGGTCAGCACCCCGTCCTTGAGCAGCCGCAGGTGCTGCCGGCTGGTGTCCACGCAGGTGGCGATCACCTGCCCGGCCCGGCCCGCCTCCTTGATCGCCTGGCCGATGCCCGGCCCGCTCTCCGAGTCGAACCCGGCCATGCCCACCAGGGTCTTCTCCCGCTGGAGGAGCGCCGCCGCCTTGCGGGTGGCCACGTCCTGCTTGCCGTCGTCGTGTTCCGGTTGCAACACGGTCAGCCCGGCCTTCTCGGCCACGCTGCGGAACCCGGCGAACGCCAGCACGTCGATGTTCTGGTCGATCAGCCCGAGCAGGGCGACGGTGCCCGTGCGGCCGTTCAGCGCCTTCACCATCGCCTCGGCCTGGCGGACGCCGATCTCCGTCCAGTCGGTGCCGATGAACGCGTACCGCTTGCTCTTCGGCACGTCCGCGTCCACGCACACCACCGGGATGCCGGCGGCGATCGCCTTGTTGATCGGGGCGATCAGCAGCGACTCGTCCCACCCGACCACCATCATGCCGGCCGGCTTGCGGGCGGTGGTCTTCTCGATGGCGTCCACCAGCCCCGGTTTGTCCACCCCGTCCGGCCCGGCGATGGTGACGGACACGCCCAGCTCGTCCGCCGCCACCTTCAGCGCCGGGTGGTCGTTCTCCACGAACAGCGGCAGGTTGCGGTGGGCGGACAGCCACACGTACTCCAGGTCCTTGCCCGCCTTCCGCCCGCCGGGGCCGCTCGACCCGCCGCGGCCCTCCTGGCGGAGGAAGGTGGACAGCACGGCCCCGCCGGCCAGCCCGCCGCCCAGTACCAGTGCGTCCCGCCGCGTCGGAGTCAGGTTCATGCGCTTCGCCCCCGGTTCTTCCACGAGTCCAGCCCGGCCGCCGCGATCAGGATCACCCCGGTCACCATCCACTGCCAGTGCGCCTCCACCCGCGCCACCAGCAGGAGGGTGTTCACCAACTGCATGAACGCCACCCCGACGATGGCCCCGAGGATGGTGCCCCGCCCGCCCTGCAAGCTGGCCCCGCCGAGGATGACGGCGGTGATCACCCGCAGCTCGGCCCCCTCCCCGGCGGTGCTGCTGGCCGCCCCCAGGCGGGCGGCGAACGCCAGCCCGGCGGCGGCCGCGATCACCCCGCAGAGCACGAACGCGATCAGTTGCACGCGGGCGGTGGGAATGCCGGAGAGCGTCGCCGCCTTCGGGTTCGCCCCGATGTAGTACAGTTGACGGAACCAGCGGGCGCGGCTCATGGCGAGGTGCGCCACCGCCGCCAGCCCGAACATGAACCAGATGGGCGTCTGCACCCCCCACGGCTCGCCGTTCCAGGTGCCGGCCGGCCACTCCGTCTGCCCGAGGGCGGCGAACCCCGGCGGCAGGTCCGGGATGCTCACCCCGCCGAGCAGCAGCGTCAGCCACTTGAAGATGCCCAGGGTGGCCAGGGTGGTGATGAGCGCGTTCACCTTCAACTTGGTCACGACCAGCCCGTTCGCCAGCCCGCCGGCCGCCCCGACCAGCAGCCCGGCGAGTACCGCCAGCGGCACCGGCAGGTGGTGCTTCATGAGCAGCGTTCCGGCCACCACCCCGGCCAGCGACATCATCGCCCCGACCGACAGGTCGAACACCCCGGCCACCATCAGCACCATCATGCCCACCGCCAGGATGCCGTCGGTGGACATGCCCCGCAGGAACGCCAGCAGCATCTTGTGCGACAGGAACGTGTCCGGGTACAGGATGCAGAACACGATGACCGCCAGGTAGACGACCACCAGCAGGTCGAGTTCGCGGGACAGTTTCATCGGGCGACTCCGCTCGACAAGGCGATGACCGCTTCTTCCGTCATCCGCTCACGCGACAGTTCGCCGGCCACCCGCCCGGCCCGCAGCACCACCACCCGGTCGGCCAGCGCCAACAGTTCCGGCAGGTCGGACGAGATGACCACCACCGCCGTGCCCTTCCGGGCCAACTCGAACAGCACGGCGTGGACCTCCCGCTTCGCCCCCACGTCCACCCCGCGGGTCGGCTCGTCCACGATGAGCACCGCCGGGTTCACCTCCAGCCACCGCGCCAGCAGCACCTTCTGCTGGTTGCCGCCGCTCAGCGCCCGCACCGGCTCGTCGCCCCCGCGGGCGGCGATCCGCAGCTTCTCACGGTAGCGGTGGCCGGTGCGATCCTGCTCGGCGTCGTTCAGCACCACCCCCCGCAGGGTGGCGGCGGCCACGTTCGCGGCCAGGCCCATGTCGAGGAACAGGCCGGCGTCCTTGCGGTCTTCGGGCAGGTAGCCGATGCCGGCGGCGATGGCGTGTTGCGGCGAGCGGATGCGAACCGGCTTCCCGTTCACCCGCACCTCGCCGCCGCACCCCGGTCGCCCGCCGAAGATGCCGAGCGCCGTTTCCGTGCGGCCCGCCCCGACCAGCCCACCCAGGCCGAGGATTTCCCCCGCCCGCACGGCGAACGACACGTCGGTTAACCGCACCCGACCGGCCGTGTCGCGGTCGGTCAGCCCGGTCACTTCGAATACCACCTTGTTACCGGGCGTGCGGTCCGCCGGCCGCTCGAACTCCACGTCGCGGCCGACCATCTTCCGCACCAGCACCTGCGGGGTGACGTCCCTCACGGCGAACGTGCCTTGTCCCTCGCCGTCCTTCAGCACCGTCACGCGGTCGGCCAGGGCGAACACCTCCTCCAGCCGGTGCGAGATGTACACCACCGCCACGCCCTGCGATTTCAGCCCGCGGACCACACCGAACAGGGTGTTCGTCTCGGCCGGGGTGAGGGCGGCGGTCGGCTCGTCCAGGATCAACAGCCGGGCATTCAGCGACAGCGCTTTCGCAATTTCCACCAGTTGTTGCTCGCCGGGCGAGAGCGTTTCCACCGCCGCGGTCGGATCGACGGTTAACCCGACCCGCTCCAGCAGCTTCGCGGTGTCGGCGTGTAGGCGGGGGAAATCGACGACCCCGAACCGGGAGGGGTGGCGGCCGGCGAACACGTTCTCGGCCACGCTGAGCGGGCCGAACAGGCTCCGTTCCTGGAACACGATGGCCACGCCCGCGGCCTGCGCCTCCCGCTCGGTGGCGAAGGTGCGGGTGCGGCCGTCGAACGTCAGCTCGCCGTCGTCCGGGCGGTGGACGCCGGCGAGGATTTGCATGAGCGTGGTCTTGCCCGCTCCGTTCTCGCCGACGACGGCATGAACCTCCCCCCGCCGCACGGCGAAGTCCACCCCCTTGAGCGCGTGGACACCGGGGTAGCGCTTGTGAACGCCCCGCAGTGACAACAGGGTGTCAGCCGTCGATGCGGACATAGCCGTAGGGACGCAGGGAGAGGGTGAGCCGCCCGTCGGCGGTCGGCAGAGTGTCGCCGATCTGTCGGCGGAATGCAACCGGGTCGGTGCTAGCGGACTCGAAAGTGGTTTCGTCGAGGGTCCGGATTTGCACCTCAGCGGGCAGGCCGTCGAGCGTGACGGTTTGCGGCTCGGCGGTCATGTTCACCAGCATCACTCGGAGGCGATCGCCGGATCGTAGCACCAGCGCGTCGAACCGCAGCGGGTCGGACGATTCGCACTTCAGCACGTCCGCGCCAGCCAACTCGGTCGCGTCGGCCAAGACGTGGAACAGCGGGAACACCCGCACGCCGTCCATCACCCCCCGCGGGCCGGTCGTCTCGTAGAACGTGGCCGACGCCACGCCCGACTCGGCGAGGTACTTGAGCGCCCCGAGCGTCCACGCCGCTCCGAACAGGGTCGGCTGTCGCGGGTCGGGCGGCGGTTGTTCCCACGGGCCGGTGGCATAGGGGTTCACCCGCTTGCGGAGGGTGATCGGCCCGACTGACAGTGGCTTGTCACCACAGAAGCTGCGGGCGGTGCGGACGGTGTCGGCGATGGCGGCGCAGCACTCGACGAGCGAGGCGTTGTCGAGGGCGTGCTCCTGCGGCTGGATCGAATAGCACACGCCATCGGCGTGGGTGGGATCGGGCCGCCCACGGTTCAGTTCGGTGAAGTTGGCGGCGGTGCCGACGAATATCGGGACGGTGATGTCGAACCGTGCGAGAGCTTCGACGACCGGGGTGACGATTCGCTCGGGGGTACACCATTCCGCGGCATGGAACGCCAGCACGCGGGCGAGTGGCGGGTCGATGGCGTGCAGGGCGTCGATCAGCGGCTTCGTCTCCTCCCAGGCGTCGTTCGACACCGTGACGGCCAGTTCCAGTTTGCTGCCGATGGCGCTCGCTTCGGCGGTGGCATGCCGTAGGCGGTCGGCGAAGCCGGGGCGGGTCAGGTCGAGTTCGACGCGAAGGTGCGCCGGCAGGAGCAGGCGGAGGAGGGCGGAGTCGGCATTTTGCTCGCCCAATGCGAGGCCGACGTCGGGCAAGGTGGCGGCGCGGTCGGCGATGGTGAGTGCGAGCGATGACTCCGATTCACCCCAGCCTCCGATCATGGTCATCGACACGGTTTGCGTCACCCGCTCGCCCGTTTTCACCTCCACCGGGAACGGCCGGCTGAGGGGCGTGCAAAACGTCTTGAACGAGGCGTCGATCCAGTTCCGCTGATCTTCGGTCTCAAACACGTCGCCCTCGAACGTCCACCACGCCTGGTGGCTGCTACACGGCTGGATGGTCGAGATAATCCGGAACGGGTTCACGGGTGCAATCAGCTCCGGGAACTGAAGTCCCATGGTGATGGTCCCATCCGGATGGTGAATCTGAACGGGCAACCCGGCACACCGCGGCGGGTGGAGGACGCAGAAGCCGATGCGGTTCCGCAGGAACGTTGTTCGCGCTTCGCCGTCGAACTTGAACACGATGTGGGCGGCCGGGGTTACGCCGTAGGTGGAAGCGGCTTCTTGCTTCTCTCCAACGATCTCCGCCCGCCAAACGAAGTGAACATCCCCCTGCCGGTGGGTGCTGGTGTACGACACCCGGAAGCCGTCTTCGGTCTCCTCGATTACCTCGTCCGAGATCACCCCCGGCACGGTGCCCCAGTTGCGGTCCCGCACGGCGGCGTACCACCGCCGGCACACCTCCAGCCCGCCCACCTTCACGTACCGCAGGTCGCCGGTTTCGTACACGGCGGTCAGCGGGCCGGCCCGCAGTACCCGCCGCGGCGGGAGCGGGTCCGGCGACCCGTAGTAGCACAGCGGCACGCTCATGATCGAGCGGAGACCCGTCAGGGTCCCGAGTGTTGGCGAAGCAGAATACTCGGGTCACTCACGTGACGCCGCTCGACAGCTTGTCCCGCACGGTGCGGAAGCACCGCCGCAGGGCCTGCTGGTAGATCCACAGGTCGGCGGCGTACACCAAGAGGCGGAACCCGTTTTCCGGGCCGGCGGCCAACTCGTCCGGGTTCATCACCGCCAGCGTGGCCACCTTGTTGTGCCGGTGGCACGCCTCCACGATCCGCTTGGTCGCGTCCTGGAACTTCGGGTGGTCGAACTGGCCGGGGATGCCGAGCGAGGTGGTCAGGTCGAACTGCCCGATCCACAGGGCATCGACCCCCGGCGTGGACACGATGGCGTCCACGTTCCGCAGCCCCTCCTCGGTTTCGATCTGGGCGATGAGGAACACGTTGTCGTTGGTGTGCTGCATCTTCGCCGTCAGGTCGCCGCCCCTGTAGTCGTCGTGGGCCAGGGCGAACGCGCACCCCCGCTTGCCCCGCGGCGGGTACATGGCGCACTCCACCGCGAACTTGGCTTGCTCGGCGGAGTTCACCAGCGGGATGACCAGCCCCATCGCCCCCACGTCCAGCACCCGGCTGATGAGGTGGTACTGGGTGGTCGGCGGGCGGACGAACGGCACCAGGTCGGCACACCGAGAGGTGGCGATCACCTGCCGGACGGTCTCGGTGCTCCACCCGGAGTGCTCCATGTCGAACACGCAGAACTCGGCCCCCGCCTCGGCCATGATGCGGCCGACGCCGGTGGTGGCGAACTCGATGTTCATGGTGCCCAGGCTGACCCCGCCGGCGGCCAGCGTCTGCTTCACGCGGTTATCTCTCACGCCGTCTCCTCCGGGAATCAGAATTTCACCGCGGAGGGCGCAGAGGGCGCGGAGAGAAAAACCATACTAACCACAGAGGCACAGGGACACAGAGAAGGCAGAATGAAGTCCGATAAAATGACTCTCTCGTGTCTTCGCCTTCTCTGTGTCCCTGTGCCTCTGTGGTTCAAACTCTGTTCTTCTCCGCGCCCTCTGCGCCCTCCGTGGTGAATCGCTTCATCTTCGCCACGAACTTCGGCGAGGTCAGCACCTCGCGGTTGACGACGAATTCCGGCGGCCGGCCGCTCGCCACCGCCAGCAGGCTGCGGCAGGCGCTGCGGCCGTTGTTGCCGAAGCACTCGTCCGTCCAGCAGACGGCGTGCGGGGCGAGGATGACGTTGTCCAGCGTCAGCAGCGGGTCGTCGGGCGAGATCGGCTCGGGGTCGAACACGTCCAGCCCGGCCCCGGCGATCCGGTTCTGTTGAAGGGCCGCGGTCAGCGCTGCCTGATCGACGATCGGCCCGCGGGCCACATTGATCAGGTACGCCGTCGGCTTCATCCGCGCCAGCCGCTCGGCGTTCAACAGGTGGTGCGTCTCCTTCGACAGCGAGCAGCTGATGACGACGTAATCCGACTCGGTCAGCAGCTGGCCGAGCGGCACCAACTCCACGCCGTCCGGGGCGGTCGTCAGGAACGGGTCGTACCCCAGGTGACGCATGTCGAACGGCTTCGCCAGGCGGAAGATTTCGCGGCCGATGTTGCCCACGCCGATGACGCCGAAGGTGCGGCCGGTCACGCCCGTGCCCATATGGTTCAGCTTGTCCGCCCAGCGGCCGGCGCGGGTGAGGCGGTCTTTCACCAGCAACTTGTGCGAACACGCCAGCAGGAAGGTGATGGCGCTGACGGCCACCGGGCGGCGGACGCCGTCCGGGGTGATGCTGAGGGCCACCCCCGCGGCGGTGCAGGCGGGCACGTCGATGTTGTCGTACCCCACCCCGAAGCGGGCGATGATGGCGAGTCGGTCGTGCCCGGCCAGGGTGGCGGCTGTGACTTTCGGCCCGAGGACGAGCAGCCCGTCGTACCCGGCGATCTGGTCCGGCCGTAGCTCCGGCGTGTTCTCGGGCAGGAACTCCCGGCTCACGCCCGGCACGTCGAGCAGCGACAGCCCGATGTCACCGAAGGCGACGTCGCCGGCCGGGGTGAGGAAGTCGCGGGTGAGGCCGATGCGGAACGACATGCCACCGTCACCACGGGGAGGGCCGGGGTTGCGGGTGATGGTGTACGCCGAGGGGCGGGAAAGCCAAGTGGCCGGAGGGCAGAACGGCCCGATCACGCCCGTCATCCTGAACGTGTGGAAGGGGCTGAAGGAGCTGGGCGCTCTCGACGGGGATCAGCCGGCCGGGAAGTACGTCCGGCACGCCCACAGCAGCAGGCCGAGCAGCGCCAGCCCGAGCAGCAGGCTGCCGGCGATCAACTGTTTCTCCACCGGCAGCAGCGGCTCGTGGGCCTGCTGCCGCAGTTCGCGGGCGGTGTCGGCGTCGGTCGGCCGGGTCGGGTCGCTCACGGTCGGCCTCACTTTCCGGGCGGCTGCACGCCGCCGAAGAACAGCCACGAGATGCCCAGCCCGACCCAGATGACGAACCCGAACAGGCTGACCGCGTACACCGCCGCGAGCCGCCCCAGCCCCTCCGCCCACAGCCGGCGGAAGTCGGTGGCCAGCCCGATGCTGAAGAAGGTGAGGGCGAAGAACGCCCGGCGGAACACGTCCGCCGACGCCGTCGCCTCCTTCAGCCCGGTAGCCGCCGGGGTGGCGTACACCCCGAGCGCGAAGAACACGCCGAAGGTGAGGGCGTATCCGAACACGAACTTCGGAAACCGCGCCCAGATGTCGGCCAGCGGCAGCCGCCCGCCGCCCGGCCGCGGGTCGATCTTCCACGCCCACACCGCCGACAGCACCACCGCCCACACGCCGATGAAGATGTCGATGCACACCTTCACCGTGGTCGTCGTCAGCGCCATCCACTGGCGGGCGTCCTTGTCGTCCGGGTAGTACATCCCGCCGACGATCTCCCCGCTGGCGAACGCCGCCCCGTCCGTCTTCACCGCCAGCCCCATCCACGCCGCCGCCACCATCGGCTCGTTCGGCAACAGCACCCGGGCCAGCCCGGGCAATACCAGCATTTCCAGTACCGCGAACACCACCACCAGCGACGACACCATCACCGGCACCACCGGCCGGGCGCGGATGGCCGCCCCGGTGGTGATGGCGGCGGTGACGCCGCAGATGGAGATGCCGGACGCCAGGCAGGCGGCCCACTCGCGGCTGAACCGGAACAGGGTGCGGGCGAGCAGGTACACCACCGCCCAGTACACCAGGTACGCCTCGACGATGGCCGCCAGCCCGCGGAACAACACCGCCCCGGCCCGGCCGGATTCCTCGGCGGCTTTCAGCCCGAGTACCGCCCCGTAGATGACGATGGCCGCCTTGATGTACAGCTCGGAGCGGGCGGCCGGGCGGAACCACCCGGCGGCGCGGGGGGCCAGATTGGCGATGAGCAGCCCGGCCGTCAGCGCGAGCAGGTAGCCGGCCTCGCCGGTCAGCCCGAGCGACCACCCGACCCCGGCCGGCCGCTTGTTCGGGGCGGCGGCCAGGTACGCCCAGTGGCCGGCGACCCAGCACCCGTAGGCGGCGGCGAACAACACCGCGAACCGGCCGGCGAACTGCACGGGCGACGCGCCGACCAGCTTCGCACCGGCGGACAGGACGACGAGCAGGAACAGGAACGTGGCCGCGAGCGCCCCCCACCCGCCGAGCCACGCATAACTTTTGCCCGCCGGGGCGACGGCCTTCGCCGGGTCGGCCCACTCCTTCACCACCGCCGCCCAGCCGAGCAGGTCGAACCCGGCGGCCGACCCCAGCCCGAGCGCGACCACCAGCAGGCCGACCAGCACGGCCAGCCCGTCTTCGGTGCGGTACCACGCGGGCCGACGCCCGGCCTCGCCGTCACTTCCCATCCGTTCGCTCCTTCAGCCGGTGGACGGTTGTATCGACGGCGGGTGAGGGTGGCCGCATCCACGATTGGGAGCAGTACCGATCCCACGAGTCGGCGAGCAGGGCGACGACCGGCCCGTCGATGTCGCCGCGTGCGGCCACCCGTAGGGCGGCGGCCACCGCCGTCCCGCTCGACCCGCCGACGAGTAGCCCCTCTTCCCGCATCAACCGGCCGGTCGTGGCGAACGACTCGTCGTCCGTCACCCGCTCGGCCGCGTCGATCACCGACAGGTCGAGGACGGCCGGCGGCTCGCTCCCGCCGATCCCTTCCACTTTGTAGCCGGCGTCGTGGTCCGGGTGGGCCGGGTTCACGAGGTGCGCCAGCCGGGAGCCGACCGGGTCGGCGAGGGCGATGCGGGCACCAGGGCAGTGCCGCTTCAGATACCGCCCGACGCCGCTGATGGTACCGCCGGTGCCCACGCCGCACACGAACGCCCCCGCCCGCCCGCCGCACTGCTCCAGGATCTCCGGCCCGGTGGTCGTCTCGTGGGTGAGCGGGTTGGCCGGGTGTTCGAACTGGCGGGTGAGGAACCAGCCGCATTCGACCGCCAGCCGTTCGGCCGCCCGGCGAAAGTTCCGCGGGTCGTTCGGCGGGGCGTTCGGCACCACGATCACCTCGGCACCCAGCGCGGCGAGCGCCGCCCGCTTGTCGATCGACATCTTCTCCGGCATCACGCAGGCCAGCTTGTACCCGCGGGCGGCGGCCATCAGCGCCAGCCCGACGCCGGTGTTCCCGGCCGTCGCCTCCACCAGCGTCATCCCCGGCCGCAGTTCGCCCGACTGCTCGGCGTGTTCGACGATGGCTTTCGCGATCCGGTCCTTCCCGCTGCCGCCGGGGTTCAGGAACTCGCACTTGCCGAACACCGGCACCGGCAGCCCGGCGGATACGCAGCTGAGCCACACCATCGGGGTGTGGCCGATGCGGTCGAGGATGTGGCCGGCGGTCATGCCCCTATTGTCGCCAACCGGAGGCGGCAAAGACAGGTTGCCTCGGGTCCGGTTCCGTGCCGGCGGGTGCCAGATGACGTAGCCCGCCCCCGAGGACGGCACCAGGTCAGCCAGGGTGGTCTCGGTCGGGATCTTCTCGCGGGCGTCGGCCGGCCGGCCATGCCCCCGGCAAGACGTTCGACACGGTCACGCAGACGATCTGCGACACCCCGCTGGTGCGGCTGAACCGCGTGAAGGACCGCATCGGGGTGGGGATGGTCGAGGCCGGCCTTCCGCTCACCGCCGGTAATCGACTTCGTACCCGTCGTAGTAATCGTCGTCGTACAGGTCGTGGGTGGCCATGCAGCCGACGACGGCGGTGGCGATCAGGCCGAGGGCGAACAGCCCGAGCAGACGGGTGACGGACCGGATCATGGGCGTCCTGCCATGCGAACCGGAGACGGGCGAGTCGGCAACGGGATAGCGTGGCCGGAGAATGGGGGCAATGGCAAGTCCGAATCACCGGCAGGCCGCCGGTGCCACGGAAGATAAAGCCACAGCCACACGAGCAGCTAGGCGGGCGTTGTTCACCACCAGCGTGCGGTTCGCCCGCAGCGTCTTCCCGCCGGTCAACTCGGCCAGGCGTGCCAACAGGAACGGCGTCAGTTTCGCCCCGCTCACGCCGGCCCGCTCGGCGGCCGCTTCGGCGACTGTCAGCGCCGCGGCGAACTCGTCGGCCGGCACCGCGTCCGCGTCCGGCAGCGGGTTCGCCAGCACCGCCCCGCCCCCGCCGAGCGACACATGGGCGGCGAACGCGGCGGCGGCTTCGGCCGGGGTGTCCACACGGGCGGAGACGGGCAACGGGTGGCCCGCTCTGTCCGAGAGCGGGTTCGGAACCGACTCCCGGAGGGAGTCGGCCACCCGGGTGTAGAACTGCGGGAACACGTCCGTCCGGTAGCCGAGGACGGGCACGCCGAACGTCTCCAGGATTTCCAGCGTCCGCGGCAGGTCGAGCAGGCTCTTCGCCCCGGCGGACACCACCAGCACCGGGGTGCGGGCGAGTTCGGTCAGGTCGGCCGAGACGTCCCACGCCGGGGCCGGCGGGCGGTGCGCCCCGCCGATCCCGCCGGTGGCGAACACCCGCACCCCGGCGGCGTGGGCCAGCGCCATCGTCGCACTCACCGTGGTGGCGGCCAGCTTCTTCAGCCCGACGGCCACGCCCAGATCCCGGCGGCTGGCTTTCAGCACCCCGTCAGCCGACGCCAGCTCGTCGAGCTGTCCCTCGCTCAGCCCGACGGTGGGCACGCCGTGCCACACGCCCACCGTCGCCGGGGTCGCGCCTTCGTCCCGCACCGCCTGTTCGCATTCGCGGGCCACCTCGCGGTTGACCGGCCGCGGCAGCCCGTGGGCCAGGATGGTGGATTCGAGCGCCACCACCGGCCGGCCGGCAGCGACGGCGGCGGACACCTCAGCCGACAGGGCAATCGGAACATCGGGGGTCACGGCGAGTCATCCAGGGTGTCTTCGTTAGCCCGACGCGCCAGCGAGGGGTGCGTGCTGACCCTCGCTGGCGCGTCGGGCTAACGAACGGGCGGGGGAAAAATTCGCCTCTCATCGGTTCTCCGATCATAATGCCGAACATGGCCCCTTCCAGCCAGACGGGTTCGCCCACCCCCGCCGACGTGCTGCGGTGGGTGGCCGAATCCGCCCCGCACCTGTGGTTCCCCGGCCAATGGGCCGCTTCCGCCGGGGTGCCGCGGGACGCGCTGGACGACCCGCTGTGGGCGCTGCGGCAGGCCGGGCTGGTGCAGGTGGGCGACTGGGTGGACGGGGTCGGGCAGGGGTTCAAACTGACCCCGGACGGCGAGCGGGCGACCGGCGACCCGGACCCCATCCCCGTTGCGCCGCCGCCACCCCCGCACCCACGAGTGGACGAGCCGGCCGACGACCCGCTGTTCGCCCCGCACAGCGAGTACGCCGCCGGCGAGGGGGCACGGCGGTCGCTGCTCGACCCGCGGCCGGCGGTGGTCACCCCGTTCCTGCTGGTGGTGAACGTCGGCTGGTACCTGTACGGCGGGGTGATCGCCCTCCTCGGGTTCCGGGCGGTGTCGGATTACCTACGGGGGACGAACCACCCGGTCATCAGCCCCATCCTGCTGCGGCTGGGGGCGGTGGGCGGGCCGCAACTGCTGGCCGGCGAGTGGTGGCGGCTGCTCACCAGCTGCTTCGTCCACGTCGGCCTGTTCCACCTGCTCGGGAACATGATTACGCTCGCGCTCCTGGGCACGGTGGCCGAGGGGGTGTGGGGGCGGTGGCGGTTCGCGGTCATCTACGTGCTGTCCGGGCTGGCCGGCAGCGTGACGGCCATGGCCATCCAGCCGCAGACCGGGGCGGACCAGGTGGTGCTGGTGGGCGGGGCGTCGGGCGGGCTGTGGGGGCTGCTGACGGCGGTGACGGCGTGGCTGCTGAAGAACCTGCGGTACCTGCCGCCGGACACCGGGCCGGAGTGGGCGAGGAAGCTGACGGTGGTGGCGGCGATGAACCTGCTGGTCAGCTTCGCCCCCGGGGTGAGCCTGGCGGCGCACGTCGGCGGGGCGCTCGGCGGGGTGCTGGTGGCCCTGTGCCTGGCCCGCATCCGCGGGGACCGGCGGGAGACGGCGGCGGCGGCGGCCGGGCTGGGGCTGGTGTGCGTGGCGTTCGCCGCCCTGCTGGCCGTCGCCATGCTGCGGTCGGACGACTGGAAGGACCTGCGGGAGCAGCACGACCGGAAGGCGGAGGCGGTCAAGTCCATCACCCCGCCTCCGGCGGACGCCGGCCGCGGTCAGCCGTAACATAAACCGTTTCCACCCCCACCGTCAGAGACCGCGGCACCATGGACGCTGGCATCGTCGGCCTGCCGAACGTCGGCAAGAGCACCCTGTTCAACGCGCTCACCCTGAGCAAGGCGGCGGCCGCCGCCAACTACCCGTTCTGCACCATCAACGCGAACGAGGGCATGGTCACCATCCCGGACGACCGCCTCGCCCGCATCACCAAGTACATCCCGCCGAAGAAGGTGATCCCGGCGGTGATGAAGCTGGTGGACATCGCCGGCCTCATCAAAGGGGCGAGCAAGGGCGAGGGCCAGGGGAACGACTTTCTAGACGACATCCGTAACGTGGACGCCATCCTGCAGGTGGTGCGGTGCTTCGACGACCCGAACGTCATCCACGTGGCCGGCAAGGTGGACCCGCGGCAGGACATCGAGGTGATCGAGATCGAGCTGATGCTGGCCGACATCCAGACGCTGGACAAGGCGGCGCGGAAGGCCGAGCGGGCGGCCAAGCTGGGCGCCGATAAGGAGGCGGCCCTGCGGGTGACGGCCATCGCCAAGTGTTCCGACCACCTGGCGAAGGACCAGCCGCTGCGGAAACTGAAGCTATCCGACGACGAGGCGAAGGCGATCAAGAGCTTCGGGCTGATGACCGCCAAGCCGATCCTGTACGTCGCCAACGTGGGCGAGGACGACCTGGAAGCGAAAGGGCCGATGGTGCAAGCCGTGCGGGACTACGCCGCCCAGATCGGGGCGGGGGTGGTGCCGGTGTGTGCCAAGATCGAATCGGAACTGGTGGACCTGACCGAGGCCGAGCGGGCGGAGATGCTCGAATCCCTCGGGCTGAAGGAGCCGGGGTTGGCGGCGGTGGCCCGCGAGGCGTACCGCACCCTCGGGTTGCAGAGCTACTTCACCGCCGGCGAGAAGGAGGTGCGGGCGTGGACGGTGCCGGTGGGGGCGAAGGCGCCACAGGCCGCCGGGGTGATCCACACCGACTTCGAGAAGGGGTTCATCCGGGCGGAGGTGTACGGCCTGGCCGACCTGGAGCAGTACAAGAGCGAGAAGGAGATCAAGGCGGCCGGCAAGATGCGGACGGAGGGCAAGGAGTACGTCATGCAGGACGGCGACATCTGCCACTTCCTGGTGAACAAGTGACCCGAACGCCGACGGACAGCCGTCCGTCGGCTTTGCCGAAGTTCCCGCCCATGCCCGCCTACACCCCGGTCGAAAGCGATTTCGTGGCCGCCGTGCTGAACGGCAAGCCCGATCTGCTGCGGAAAGCTCTTGCCGCCGGCCTGCCGGTCAACACGCACGGCTTCGACTCCGGCACCCTCGCCCCGCTGCACTACGCCGCCGATCGGTCCGCGAAGCCGGCGGTGGTGGCGGTGCTGATCGACGCCGGGGCGGACGTGAACGCCTGGGACCACTCCCCGCACGACCCGAAGACGCCGCTCATGCACGCCGCCCGGCGGGGGGCGCTCGACCTGGTGAAGCTGCTGTTGAAAGCTGGGGCGGACGCGAACGCGGCGAACGACAACCAGAGCACCGCCCTGGTGAGCGCGTGCGGCGGGGGCAAGGCGCCGGCGTTCGAGAAGGTGGTGGCCGAGTTACTGGCCGCCGGTGCGAAGCCGAACCCCGAGGGCCTGATCTGGGCCGCCCGCAAGGGCAGCCCGGCGGTGGTGAAGATGCTCGTCGACGCCGGCGCGGACGTGAACGCCATCGGCCGCTGGGGGGTGCCCGCGCTCCACCTGGCGGCGGACGAGAACCGCCCGGAGATGGTGGAGACCCTGTTGAAGCTCGGGGCCGTCCCGCACTTCCGCGCCCCCGCCGACAACCGCAGCTACGCCGGTCAAACCGCCCTGGACGTGGCGAAGGCGAACAAGCGGCGGAAGGTCCTCCCGCTGCTCGAAGCGGCGGAGGCCGGGAAGAAGCCGGCGGCGAAGCCGAAGCCGGCCGGAACCATCGACGACGTGTGGAACCGGCTGGAGAAGGCGTTGAAGGCCGCGGCCCCGGAGGTGAGGAAGTCGCTGAAGAAGGGCACCACCGAAGCGAAGCTGACGAAGTTGGAACAGAAACTCGGGGTGACGTTACCGAGCGACCTGCGGGCGAGCTTGCTCCGGCACGACGGGCAGAAGGAGGACGGCGACGGCCTGTTCCCCGAAGACTTCGTCGGCGATATGAGCGGCGAATTCGTGCTCATGTCGACCGCCGAGATCGAGAGCGAGTGGCGGATGTGGAGGGGGTTGAACGACGGCGGCGAGTTCACCGGCAGCAAGACCACCCCCGGCAAAGGGGTGCGGGCCGGGTGGTGGAACCCGGGCTGGATTCCGTTCGCCACCGACGGCGGCGGCGACTCCCTGTGCGTGGACACCACCCCGGCGAAGGGCGGCACCGCCGGGCAGGTCATCCACATGCGGCACGACAGCGGCGACCGCCCGCGGCCGGCCAAGTCCCTCGCCGACCTGCTGGCGAACCTGTGCGACCACTACGAGCAGAGCGACGGCTGAGTGCTTGTCTTCCGTGGCACCGGCGGCCCGCCGGTGTTCACACCCACCGGCGGGCCGCCGGTGCCACGAAATCCAGGGAATGTGAAGAACCCATGCCTTGACCCTTCACACGGGGTGTGGTGGAGTACGCCGTCCGGAACCCGTGCGGAGGCGGCGATGAAACGCATCCTGTTGATGCTGGCGGCGGTCGGGCTGATCGGGTCGGTGGCGGTGCTGTCGGCCGCCCGGTCGGGCAAGCCGGGTGAGACGACCGGCGTCGGCGCGTTCGAGGTGGAGGCGGACGCGAAGGTGAACCCGTGGACCGGGCTGACCCCGAACTGGGCGCCGGACCAGTTCCAGTTCGCGGTGGTGGCCGACCGCACCGGCGGGCACCGCAAGGGCATCTTCAGCCGGGCGGTGCAGCAGGTGAACCTGATGCAGCCGGAGTTCGTGATGAGCGTCGGCGACCTGATCGAGGGGTCGGCCAACGCGGACGTGAACCGCAAGCAGTGGGACGAGTTCGACGGGTACGCCAAACAGTTCAAGATGCCGTTCTTCTACTGCCCCGGCAACCACGACGCCCAGAGCCTGGTGAAGCAGGACGTGTGGGTCGAGCGGCTGGGCAAGAAGTACTACCACTTCGGGTACAAGAACTGCCTGTTCGTGGTGCTGAACGACATGGACTATGAGGCGGACGACCCGAACGACCCGCCCAAGCAGACCCGCGGGCTGCGGGTGGGCAAGCGGCAGCGGGCGGCGGTGGCGGCGGCGCTGAACAAGTACCCGGCCGCCCACCACACCTTCCTGTTCGTCCACCACCCGGTGTGGGCGCAGCGCGACCTGACCGAGACCGGCTGGCTGGAGCTGGAGGAGTCGCTCAAGGGCCGCAAGTACACGGTGTTCTGCGGGCACGTCCACAGGTATGTGAAGTACGTCCGCAACGGCATGAACTATTACCAGTTGGCCACCACCGGCGGGGGCAGCAGCCTGCGGGGGGTGGAGTACGGCGAGTTCGACCAGATCGGCTGGGTGACGGTGAACAAGGACGGGCCGACGCTGGCGAACGTGCTGCTCGGCGGGGTGCTGAAGGACGACCTGAAGCCGTTCCCGAGCGACGAGGCCGGCGGCGAGCCGGGCCGCGACACCCTGCCGAGCGTGATCGGCACGGTCACGGTCAAGGGCAAGCCGGCGGACGGCTGGCAGGTGGTGTTCACCCAACTGAACGACGACCCGGACGAGGCCCCGACCACCGGCAACTCGCGGGTCACCGCCGACGGCGCGTTCGCCGTGTACGGGCCGCGGCGGGGGGCCGGGCTGAAGCCGGGCAAGTATTTCGTGACGTTCGAGCCGGCCGCCTCGCTGGTGATCGACGTCAAGGCCGCCGTCGCCGAGAACCCGGTGCCGGAGAAGTACCGCAAGCTGCGGACCACCCCGTTCAGCGTGCAGGTGAAGGCCGGCGAGGTGAACAGGTTCGACTTCAAGGTGGAGGAGTAGCGGACGAGTCGCCCCGCCCGTGGTCGCGACGCCACGGGCGGGGATCACTGCTCGTCAGGGGTGTCTTCGAACAGGTCGCGGGGCGGCTTGGGAAGTTGGCTCGGTTTCTTGGTTGCGATCTGCCCGAGCGTGAGTGCGGTGTAGTCACGGTCTTCCGACACGATCTCGGATACACCCTCGACGACTGCTGTCGCGGCAATCAAGGTGTCTAACTTGGCCCGCTGTTTCGGCCCCGTGTCCGCAGGTCGGTTTCGGAACAACTCTGCGGCCTTGCTCGCAGCGGCGACACCCACATCAAAGATGATGTAGTTCGTCTCCAGCGCGGAAACCATCTGCGGGTGATCTTCGACCGGATAGCCGCACAGGTACTCGTACAGCACCAAAGACGGTACGGCGACTGGAGTTTCCCGCTCGGAGAGTTGAGCCAAGTAGTGCCGTAGTCGGACACCCAGTTCGGCGATCTTCGGATCGCTTTGCCGCTCCGTGGCGTATACCAGCGAGTTGCAGTCCAACAGGATCAAAGATCGCCCTCCGATTCCGTTCGGTCGATCGGGGATGTGGACTCCACCCGGCGCGCGATCTTCGCCAACACGTCGAGGGCCGCGGCCGGGTCCGCCTTCCGTCCCGAGTAAGGCGTGACCGTGTCGGCCTGGAACGAGAGAACCTCGTGCGTTCGGGCATCAACGATCGCCGTTCCGGAAACGCCCACCACATCGTAGAGCCTGGTGCCGAGTTGTTGCACCAGTTGCTCCGACCCGGTGATCCAGAGCAACCTGCGGTTCGACGTCAGCCGCAGCCGGGCTTTCGGCTGCACCCCCCCGGAGAGGATGCACTCGCCGTACACCGTGCGTCGCTCCGTCAGCCGAACCCGTTTCGCCGCGGGTACCGGGTGTGCGGCATCGATGACCACCGGCTTACGGGTCAACCCGCTCAACCGGGCCGACCAATCACGGGTGACGAGGTACCTGGACAGATCGGCCAACTGATCTTGCGCGTTCGGAGGAATTTGAGAATAGTCCGCAGCACCGACCGCCGCCAATGTCGTAGCGGCGGTCGTAGCGGCCACTGCGGCAACAGCGAGTACGAGTTTCAGACTCCCTTCCCTCACCCCGGCCAGCGTCACCAGTGGCACCCCTTCTTCGTCGAGTTCGCGGCCGGTTGCTTCGACGACGGCCGCCTCGATCAGTTCTCCCACCCGCAACAGGTCACGGATTCGTACCCCGGACGGCCGTAGCGTGCGGTCGCCGTTGTCGATCGTCACCGTCAGCGCTGGTGAAACCATATCCACTACAATACCGCTAGCGCGAATGGATGCAAGCTCTGCTCATCCGTTTCAGACGGCCTGGAGAGCTGCCACCACGTGTAATGGGGTTGCTGGCGGAGGACACCCGGAGGCGGGTCGAACCGCCGTCACGTCTCGTAGGTGATCTTCCCGTGCTTGGCCGTGCGGCTGATGCGGTCGGTGGCGTACAGCCCGGCCAGCACGAACTCGACGCAGCTGGCCCGCACCGCGTCGTTCTCCGCCACGTTCACCTCGAACGCCTTGTCCCACGCCTTCGGCGCCCGCTTCAGCCGCTCGGCGTACTTCGCGCTCGGCAGCAGGTCGCCCACCTCGATCTTCACCCCCTTGCTAAACACCTCGGCGATCTCGGCCAACCCGTGCTCCTCCACGTACTCCTCGAACACGGTGTGAATGGCGTCCGCCACGATCGCCTCCAGCACCTGCTTCTCGCTCATCTGGTTCGACCCCATCAGGTCGAGTTCCAACTTGCCGAGCGACGACGACGGCAGGTGGCCGAGGTCGCTGATCCGCGGCACGGCCGGCTTCTCGTTGTGGACGATGCCGCGGTGCCGGGCGCTGGCGATCATGGTGCGGTAGTTCGCCAGGCTGAACCGGGCGCTCACCCCGCTGGCGTGATCCACGTACTTCGACTTGCGGGCGCTCACCGTGATCTGCTCGATCAGTTGCTTCATGAACAGCGGCACCTGCACCGGGAACTCGCCGCCCAGGTCGAGGTCGGACTCCTGTTCGGTGATGGCGATGCCGTTGTCGCGGTCCAGCGGGTAGTGCGTTTGAATCAGCGAGCCGATGCGGTCCTTCAACTGCGGGATCACCTTGCCGCTGCGGTTGTACGTCGCCGGGTTCGCCGAGAACAACACCAGCACGTCCAGGTCGAACTGGATCGGGTACCCGCGGATCTGCACGTCCCGCTCTTCCAGGATGTTGAACAGCCCGACCTGGATGAGTTCGTCCAGTTCGGGGATCTCGTTCATGGCGAAGATGGCGCGGTGCATCCGCGGGATGAGGCCGAAGTGCAGCGCATCCTCGGCGCTCATGCTGGTGCCGACGGCCAACTTGGCCGGGTCGATCTCGCCGATCACGTCGGCGAACTTGGTGCCCGGCGCCAGCCGCTCGGCGTACCGCTGCTCCCGCGGCCACCACGCGATCGGCACCCGGTCTTCCGGGGTGTTCGCCAGCAGATCCTTCCCCGCCTTCGTGATCGGGTTGAACGGGTCTTCGTGCACCGGGCTGCCGGGGATGTCCAGGTACGGGACGGCCTCGTCCAGGAACCGCACCAAACTCCGCATCAGCCGGGATTTGGCCTGCCCCTTCTCGCCGAGGAACAGCATGTCGTGCCCGGCGAGGATGGCCAGCGTCACCTCGGGGATGACGGTGTTCTCGTACCCGACGATGCCGGGGAACAGTTCATCGCCCCGCTTCAGGGCGGCGAGGAAGTTGTCGCGGAGTTCGGCCTTCACGGACTTCGACTTCCAGCCGGATTCGCGGAGGTGCTTCAGCATGGACGGACGGCTCACGGGGGGACTCCGGGTGTAGGTTCCCCATTGTAGGCTCGCCGGGGGGTAGAACTCGACCCGCCCGGCCGTACATTCCCCACGCAGTCGTTTCACACCTCAGGTACGCCGGAGGCCCAATGTTCACCCTGCGTTCCCTGACGGCGATGGCGGTGATGTTGACGGCCACCGTTGCCTCGGCCGACGACAAAAAGGCCGATGACAAACAGAAGGTGGACAACCCCGTGTTCACCTCGTGGTCGAAGTGTGCGGTTGGTGCGAGTGTGAAATCGAAGATGACGTCCAACTCCAAAGGTACCAAATCGACCGTAACCTACGTCGTCAAACTGCTGGAGATGAAAGCCGACCAACTAACCATCGAGATTTCCGCCGAGGTGGAAGTGATGGGCAAAGTGGAAAAACCGTCCCCGCAACAAACCGTCATCCCGAAGCTGATCGAAGTGAGTACGGCGGAGGCGGAGGCGATCAAGGCAGGGAAGCCGCTCGGCTCCTATGAGGACGGGTCCGAAACCGTGAAGATCGGCACCCAGGACGTGAAGACGAAGTGGTTCAAACATAAGAACAAAATGGACGGGGTCGAACTGTCGGGGCAGACTTGGTTGTCCGACGACATGCCTGGGATGACCGTCAAGTTCGTGCTCAAAACACCGGACCTCGAATCGACACTGGAGGTGATCGAGTTCACCAAAAAGTGACGCGCCCGTCGGTATAACCCAGCCGGGTTGGGGGGCAGTTTCCAGGCGGATCCCACCCGGCCGGGCATCGGCTTACACGGGCGAGTTCTTCAGGCCCGAAGGGCCGTTCTCCCTCAGCCCAGGGCAAGCGAGGCGAAGCCGAGCGTCGCCCTGGGAGACCGATCACATTGCCGAAGCCCCGAAGGGGCGGCCTCCGGTAGCCCGCCCCTTCGGGGCTTGTTCCCATTCACTCCGGTTCCCAGGCCTGCGCTCGCCTGCGGCTCGCTCCGACCTGGGCTGAGGGAGTCCGGCCCTTCGGGCCTCAAACCCCGAATCCTGTTGCCGACTCCGGATCTCGACAGAGTTAACTTGAGGCGGCGGATTGTGTAACGGTCGCAACCTCCCAGGGCATTCCTATCATGCGGGTTGCCCGCCCAGTCCCTCAAACGGAGACGCTCGTGTCGCACGTTCGATTCGCCGCTCTGGCCGCCGCCCTGGTGCTGGCCGCCGCAACCGCTCCGGCCCAGGACAAGAAGAAGGTCGACAACCAGGAGTACGCCAACTGGTCGAAGTTCAAGCCGGGCACCACGGCCACGCTGAAGATGACGACCGAGTCCACCGGGATGAAGACCGGCTCGACCGTCATCTCCAAGCTGATCGAAGTGAAGGACGACAAACTGGTGCTGGAGATGGACACGGAGACCGAACTGATGGGCAAGCCGTTCAAGGCGCCGGCCATGAAGCGGGACGTGACGAAGACGGTGGAGGTGGACGCGAAAGCGGCGGATCTGGCGAAAGCCGGGAAGCCGGAAGGGACGTTCGAGGAGGGCACAGAGACGCTGAAGGTGGGCGGCACCGAGGTGAAGACGAAGTGGTACAAGTACAAGTCGAAGCTCGAAGGCTTGGGCGAGACGAGCGGGCAGATGTGGACGTCCGACGAGGTGCCCGGCATGCTGGTGAAGATGACCTCGAAGGCGGACACGTTCTCGATGACCATGGAACTGGTCGAGTTCACGAAGAAGTGACGGCCGGGAACCGGCAGAGTAGCAGGCACACTCCGTGTGCCGTCCGCGGACGGCACACGGAGTGTGCCTGCTACTCTGCCACGGCCGGGAACCGCTCGCCCAGGGCCGCCTCGATGTACGGCGTCACCCCGAGGAACCGCTTCAGCTCGTGGTACTCGCGAGCGAACTGCGGGTCCGGCGGCGCCCCACGGACGGCCCGGATCAGCAGGTTCCGCGGGGTATGTTCGGTGCCGACGAATTCGACCACGTCGGTCTTGTACCCCGCCATCCGCAGGGTCAGTGCGCGGAACGTGTCGGTGAACAGGTCGGCGGCTCGCTGGTGCATCAGGCCGTGACGCAGGAGCGGGCGGAGTACCTCCGCCCGCTCCGCCTTCAACTGCCGGTTCAGGTGCTGGTGGCAGCACGGCACGCTGAGCAGCAGCTTCGCCTCACTCCGCACCGCCTGGGCCAGGGCGTCGTCGGTGGCGGTGTCGCAGGCGTGCAGGGCCAGTACCACGTCCGGCTTCGCGTCCAGTTCGCCGATCTTCCCGACGGCGAAGTTCAGCCCGACCGCCCCGAGCCGGTCCGCCTTCGTCGCACTCTTGCGGACCACCTCGTCGTTCACGTCCACGCCCAGGATGCGGGCCGGGATGCCGAGCACGTCGTTCAGGTAGTGGTGGACGGCCAGCGTCAGGTAGCTCGACCCGCACCCGCAGTCGAGGATGTCCACCGGCCGGCCGAGAGACCGCAACCCGGCATCGTCGAGGACGTGCGACAGGTGCTTGAGGAACTCGTTGATCTGGGTGAACTTCGCCCGCATGGTCGGCTTCACCCGCCCGGCGGCGTCCATCACCCCCATCACTTCGAGCAGGCGGTCGGCCCGGCCCTCCGGCAGGGGCACGTCCTTCACCCGGTTGTGCGACAGCGGGGTGTCACCCCCCGCCGCCTGCCGCCGGCCGACGTGGACCTTCCCCTTCTTCGACGTGCGGACGTCGATCTCTTCCGTCGCCGTCGTCAGGTGGATGCCGCTGAACCGCGCTGCGAGCAACTCGCCCAGCGGCTCGGCCAGTTCACCCGGCCGGTAGTTCCGGGTCACGTCCTTCCGCTGGTCGAAGTACGAGAACTGGAGGTGCCGCTCGCCGCGGAGTTCGACCGGCCGCACCACCACCCGCACCCACGGGCACGGCCCGCCGCGGGGCACGCCGGCGAACGTGGCCCGGCGGAAGCCGGGGTTGCGGAGGGCGTCGGCGATCAGGTCGTCTGGTGTCATCCGGGCATTCTACCACCCGCGGGTTGACACCCGCGGTTCGCCGGTTGGGCTTCCGTCACGGCGGAATGTCCGGTATTCCGTGTCCGTCGGGGGGTGGAGTGTGAACGCATGAGTGCGCGGATCAAGGCGGCGGTGGGCGTCGGGATGTGCGTCGGGCTGGGTCTGCTCACCTGGGTGAGCTGGCTGCCCGGCAAGGCGGATGCCGGGTGAAGCCCGGCCGGGGTGTGCCCCCCGACGTTCGGCGGTCCGCCGAACTCGCCGATGTTCGGGTACGACGAGCCAATGTACACGCGGCCGGCGGCCCCGCCGCGGCGCCAGCCGGAGGTGGTGGCCCAACCGCGGCCGAAGCCGCGACAAGAGCCGGTGGCACGGGTGAGTTTCCCCGGCCCGGACGATCTGGGCATTCAACTGCCCGAGGTGCTGGACCTGCCCCCGCCCGAGGCGCTGGGCATCGAGCCGAAGTGAAGTGAATTTCAAAGCCGACGGGTAGCTACCCGTCGGCTTTCGTGTCTGGTTGCAGCTCCCCGCGGCGGAAGTCCCACACCCAGGCGCCTTCCTTGCGGTGACGCAGGATGTAACCGTATGTGTTCAGTTGGTGCCGGCGGTCCTTGATCGGGTTCGGCTTCGACCGCTTCGCCCACACGTTGCCGACCCATCTGCAGGCGTGGGCGGCGAAGGTGGCGTTCTTCTTCGCCATGCCCAGCCACTTCCGCGGGAACTCGCCGGGTGGCATCTTCGCCAACACATGCAGGTGCGTCGCACTCATGCTGACGCACAGCACCTGGGCCTGCACCTCGTGCAATTTTTCCAGAACTGCCCGGCCGATGATCCGGCGGTAGTCCGGCGGCAGAACCACCTTCTCCTGCTTCATCAGGCCCAGGCTCCGCTTGAACACGTCGTCGTACATCCCCGGCGGCGGCGGGTTCTTGTAGTCGCCTTCGATGTGTTCGTGGTGCTTCCACGTCCGGTAGCCCCGCGGGTCGCCCGGCAGCCACGCCCCGTAGGTGTGGCTGGTGCAGTGGAACCACTTCCAGGCGGAGCGGTCCGGTTCCATCAGTAACCTCCCAAAGCCGACGGATAGCTATCCGTCGGCTTTCACTCTTAGCTATCCGTCGGCCTAGCACTATAACTTCCCGCACATCGTCCCTCACCGGAAATCCCCCCGATGAAAGTCCACGAATATCAGGCGAAGGAACTGCTGGCCGGCTACGGCGCGCCCATCCCGAAGCACATCGTGTGCAAGACGGCGGACGAGGCGGCGGCGGCGTTCGACGCGCTCAGCAACGGCGGCGGGGCGGTGGTGAAGGCGCAGGTCCACGCCGGCGGGCGGGGGGCCGGGCAACTGCTCGGGTACGCGGACAAGCTCGGCGGGGTGAAGTTCGTGACGAGCAAGGAGAAGGCGAAGGCGGTGGCCGAGGCGATGCTGTCGCACAAACTGCGGACGCTGCAAACCGGCCCGGACGGGCAGAAGATTCAGACGCTGATCGTGCAGGCCGACGCCGAGCCGGACAAGGAGTTCTACGTCAGCATGGTGCTCGACCGGACGACCGGGGTGCCCATCCTGATGGGGTCGGCGGCCGGCGGGATGGACATCGAGAAGGTGGCCCACGACACCCCGGAGAAGATCATCAAGGTGCAGGTGCAACCGGAGACCGGCCTGCTCCCGTACCAGGCGCAGAAGATGGCGTTCGACCTCGGGTTCACCAACGACCAGATCGGTTCCGTCGTCAAGATTCTGATGGCCCTGTCGAAGGTGTACTTCGAGAAGGACGCGAGCATCGTCGAGGTGAACCCGCTGGCCGTCACGAAGAAGGGCGACGTGGTGGTGCTGGACGCGAAGATCGACTTCGACGACAACGCCAAATTCCGTCACAAAGACCTGGAACCCCTCCGCGACCTGGCCGAAGAGAACGCGACCGAGATCCGGGCGGCGAAGGCCGACTTGAACTACATCCAGTTGGACGGCAACATCGGCTGCCTGGTGAACGGCGCCGGGCTGGCGATGGCGACCATGGACATGGTCAAGTTCTACGGCGGCAACCCGGCCAACTTCCTGGACGTGGGCGGCGGGGTGACGGCCGAGAACGCGGTGGAGGCGTTCCGCATCATCCTGTCCGACGACAAGGTGAAGGCCATCTTCGTGAACGTGTTCGGCGGCATCGCCAGCTGCGCCCGCATCGCCGACGCGCTGGTGAAGGCCGGCCGCGAGGTCGGGTTCAAGATCCCGGTGGTGGTGCGGCTGGAAGGGAACGAAGTCGAGAAGGCCCGCGAAATCCTGGGGGCGGTGAAAGCCGAACTGCCGGCCATCCGCGTCGCCCCGACGCTCACCGAAGCCGCGAAGATGGTGGTCGAACTGGCGAAGTGAGACACCCACGGAGGGCGAGAGCATGGCGACCGCCACGACCGAACTGATGACGGCGGAAGAGTTCTTCGAGTGGGCCAACCGCCCGGAGAACGCGCAAGCCCGTCTTCACGTTCATCGCGGGCGGGTGTTCCCGGCTTTCCCTTATTTCCATGAGCGGATGGCGGCAACGAGCGTGTTGAGCGACTACGTCGTCCGCCGGGGCCGTGGTGAGGTGGGCTGGCTCGCGGAAGCGATTGTCTTCGACCGCGATCCGCTCACCGTACACATGCCGGACGTGATGTTGTTCGATTCGCCGTCATCCCGAGACGACTTCCCGCCTCGTGTCACCACCGAAATCCCGATGCTGATGGTCGAGTTATGCGGACCGCTGTGGTCGAGCCGGGCGCTACAGCGAGCAACTGTCGCCATCGGATACGGGGTGGGCATGGTTTGGCACCTCATCCCAGACGACCGAGAATTGATCGTGTATGTGCCTCGGCAGTCGCCGAAAGTGTTCGCCGCGGCGGACGAGCTCACCGGATTCGATGTGCTGCCCGACTTCCGCAGCAAGGTGGCCGATCTGTTCACCCTGCCCGGCCAACCGCCTGCCGCCCCCGCCGCCTGACCCCTGCCCCGCACCGAGGTTTGCCCATGCCGACGACACGGATCGTTTCCCCCGGCCTGTTCGCCGTCGCCCTCGGGTTCGCCGTGGGGTGCGGCGCACCGTCGAACCCATCGACCAGCGGGAGCGGGAAAGGCGGCACCCAACCGCCCGGCAAGTACGACGGGTTCAACGACAAGACGAAGTCGGCCGCGGCCGACTTCCTGAAGGCGGTGAAGGACGGCAAGGCCACCCCGGCACAACTGACCGCCGAGTTCAAGAAGGTGTACGCCCCGGCCGAGTTGGACGCGGAGAAGGCCCAGGGGTACTCCGACACAGCCGCCGCCCAACTGCTGAAGTTGGCCGCCACCGAGGTGGGCGACGACCCGAAGCTGCTCACCGCCGACGGCCAGTTCGCCCTGTTCGCGGCGAAGGGCAAGGCCGGCGAGCGGACGCTGCTGCGGGTGGCCTCCGACGGCAAGATCGACTGGCTGAGCGTCGGCCCGAAGAGCCTGCCGGACAGCTCGTTCAAGGGCGACGGCGACGCCGCCCAGTTCACGGCGATGGCGTTTCTGGACGCCGCCCTCACCCGCAAGTTCCACCTGGCCGAGGGGCTGCTGTCCGACGCCGGCCGGTCGAACCTCGGCAAAAGCGTGATCGACGGCAAGTACGACTTCGGCGCGCTCAAGAACAAGCTCGCCGAGCTGTTCGGCGGGGCCACGCAGTACGCCGTCACCGTCGCGACGAAGGACACCGTCACGGCGACCGTCGGCGGCAAGACGGCGACCGTCAAACTGTCCGCCGGCCGCTCCGCAGCGGACATGAAGGTGGACGCCGTCGAGGTGAAGTGAGCCGAGTGTGGTCCGCACACGCCGTGTGCGGATTCGGACAGACCGCACACGGCGTGCGCGGACTACACTCCCACTTTGCCACCTGTATCAATCCCAAAACCGGCTCGCCGCATACCTCGCCGGGCTGACTCGTCCCACCACTCCCGAGGCTCGTCCGTGAGCATCCTGATCGACCAGTCCACCCGCGTCATCACCCAGGGGATCACCGGCTCGGCCGGCAGCTTCCACACGGACAAGAGCGTCGAGTACAGCCCGCACAGCTACGTCGGCGGGGTGACGCCGAAGCGGGGCGGGCAGACGTGGACCGGCAAGGACTCGGGCAAGAGCCTGCCGGTGTTCAACACGGTGGCCGAAGCCGTCGCGAAGACCGGGGCGAACGCCAGCATGATCTTCGTGCCGGCCGGCGGGGCCGGCGACGCCATCATGGAGGCGGCCGACGCGGGCATCAAGGTCATCGTGTGCATCACCGAGGGCATCCCGGTGCTGGACATGGCGAAGGCGAAGCGGTTCGTGCAGGCCAAGCCGGGGGTGCGGCTGGTCGGCCCGAACTGCCCCGGCGTCATCACCCCCGGCCAGTGCAAGATCGGCATCATGCCCGGCTACATCCACAAGCCGGTGGAGCCGGGCAAGACCGGCGTCGGGGTGCTCAGCCGGTCCGGCACGCTCACATATGAGGCGGTGTTCCAGCTCACCGGCATGGGGTACGGGCAGACGACGTGCGTGGGCATCGGCGGCGACCCGATCATCGGCACCAACCAGATCGACTGCCTGAAGCTGTTCCAGGACGACCCGGCGACCGAAGCCATCCTGATGATCGGCGAGATCGGCGGGACGGCGGAGGAGGCGGCGGCCGAGTATGTGAAGCAGCACGTCACCAAGCCGGTGGCGGCGTTCATCGCCGGCCAGACGGCCCCGCCCGGCCGGCGGATGGGGCACGCCGGGGCGATCATCAGCGGCGGCAGCGGCAGCGCCGCCGACAAGATCAAGGCGCTGGAGGCGGCCGGCATCGTGGTGGCGAAGACGCCGGCCGACCTGGGCGCGGCGGTGAAGGAGGCGATCGCCCGCAAGAAGAAATGACGGCGGGTGTGGTAGAATAGGGTGCCTTCCGGAGGACGACCCGTGACCCCGACGAACGACCAACCGCTGCCCGATTACACACCGGAGCAGCAGGCCGAAATCCTGGCCGAGATGAAGAAGCGGTTCACCCTCGAAGATCTGCTCGAATACGCGGATTGGGACGGGCAGTTCGTGCCCTTCGACGAGGTGATGGCGAAAGCCGAGGCGATGTTACGCCAAGCGGAACAGCCTCCCACGGAGGCGTCTCGGTGAGTGAGCGTAACGGCAACCCCTACATCTTCCGCCTCGGAACGACCGGCCCGGCGGAAACTGAACTACTTGATATCGTGTCGCGAGCCATTTCTGCAGGAGTCGGGCCGACAGTGATTCAGGCGATGAGGGAGGTTCGCGAGCGGTTGCGGATCAACCCGCGTGAATTTGGTGAACCGATGTACCGTCTGCGCGCGATGCGGATGCTGATGCGGCACGCAATCGTCAACCCACTGTACATCGAGTTCGGCGTCCACGACGACGAACCGGTGGTCGTCATCCGCCGCGTCCGCTGGCTAGCCGACCCGGCCGGCGGGTGATGGTTCGCCCGTTCAATGAGGGCTGCCGGTGGCGTCGTCCTACGACCTGGTGGTGATCGGCAGCGGGCCGGCCGGCGAGAGCGCGGCCGTCACCGCCGCCCTGCTCGGCAAGTCCGTCGCCGTCGTCGAGAAGGCCCCGCACCCCGGCGGGGCGGCCGTCAACACCGGCACGCTGCCCAGCAAGACCCTCCGCGAGACCGCCGTCGCCCTGTCCGGCCTCCGCACCCGCGACCTGTTCGGGGTCGATCTGTCCCTCCGCCGGGAGGCGACCATCGACGACTTCCTGCGGCACGAGCGGGCGGTGAAGGTGGGCGAGCGGACGCAGATCCGCCGGCTGCTGGACGGGTACGGCGTCCGCACCGTCACCGGCGCGGGGGCGTTCGCCGACCCGCACACCGTCCGCGTGACCAAACCGGACGGCACGACCGAAGACGTGCGGGGCGAGAAGGTCGTCATCGCCATCGGCTCCGTCCCGGTCCGCCCGCCGGGCATCCCGTTCGACCACAACCGCGTCCACGACTCGGACGAACTGCTCGACCTGCACGAGTTGCCGCGGTCGATCGCGGTGGTCGGCGCCGGGGTGATCGGCTGCGAGTACGCCTGCACGTTCGCCGCCCTCGGGGTGGACACGCACCTGATCGACGGGCGGGACGCCCTGCTGCCGTTCCTGGACGCCGACCTGAGCGGCGGGCTGCAGGCGGCGATGACCCGGCTGGGGGTGAAGTTCGTGTGGAAGGAGGCGGTGACGGCCTGCCCGGACCCCGGCGAACACAGCGTCTGCCTGACGCTGTCCAGCGGGCGGACCCTGCAGGCCGACCACGTGCTGGTGTGCGCCGGCCGGTACTGCAAGACGCCGGACCTGAACCCGGTCGCCGCCGGGCTGACCCTGGCCGACAAGGGGCGGGTGCCGGTGGACCGCTTCTACCGGACGAACGTGCCGCACATCTACGCGGTCGGCGACGTGATCGGGTTCCCGGCCCTGGCCAGCACCAGCGGCGAGCAGGGGCGGGCGGCCGCCCGCCACGCGTTCGACCCGACCCACCGGGCGGACGTGGCGGCGGTGCTGCCGACCGGCATCTACACCATCCCCGAGGCGAGCGCCGCCGGGCAGACCGAGGCGGAGGTGCGGAAAGCGGGCACGGCGTACCTGGTCGGCCGGGCCGAGTACGGGCAGTGCCCGCGGGGCAAGATCATCGGCGAGCGGGACGGGTTCCTGAAACTCATCTTCCGGGCGGACGACCTGCGGTTGCTCGGCGTCCACGTGCTCGGCGAGATGGCTAGCGAGGTGGTGCACATCGGGGTGCTGGCGCTCATGCAGCAGGCCGGGGCCGACCTGTTCCTGCGGACCTGCTTCAACTACCCGACCCTGGGCGAGTTGTACAAGTACGCCACCCACGACGCCCTGCAAAAGAAGCACCGGCCGGGGAAGTCGTAGCCGCGCCCCGACGGGGAGCGGTGATCCGGTTCATGGCACCGGAAGAGTGGAAGACACCCGACCTACGACGGTTCGCCCGCCCACTCCGGCAGCTTCGCCTCCAACTCCCTCACGAACTGGCTGCGGGGCAACACCCGGTCGCACCCGGCGGCGCGGGCGGCCTTCAGCGTCTCCACGTCGACGTGCGAGCCGAACCCGATCACTGCGGCCCGCGACCCGGCGGCCCGCAACTCGCCCAGCAGCGCCGGCACGTCCAGCCCCGGCAGGTGCAGGTCCACGATCACGCACCCCACCCCCGCCGCCTTCCGCGCCGCGTCGGCCGGGGTGCGGGCAACCGCAGCGGTCAACCCGTGCGCCCGCGCCGTCGCCGTCACCTTGCTGGTGAACATCAGGTCGTCGCACACGATCAGCACGCTCACTTCTTCTCCTTCCACGACTCCCGAATCACCTTCACCGCCGCCGCCAGCGCGTCGTCCGGCTTTTTCGCCCGCAGCCCGTCGGTCAGCGTGTCCACCACCTTCTTCACCGTGTCGTCCGCGAACCGGCCCCGCATCTCCGGGGTGATGTCCACGTACAGCGACTTCGGGTCGTCGCAGATGAGGATGCCCACGTCGGCGTCCGCCTTGCGGATCCGCTCTCGCGTCCAGTCGCGGACGAACGCGGTGCGGTCGGCCGGCTTCGCCTTCCGCAGCTCGTCCAGCTTCTTCTCGTCGGACGTGGCGGTCTTGTGCGTCTCGATCATCACGTCCAGCTCTTTCTTGAACAGCTCGGCCAGCGCCGCGTTCGCCGCCTTCACCGCGTCGTCCGAGAACAGCTTCGCCCCGTCGCTCACCGTCGGGGTGGTGCGGGCCGGCTTCGCCGGCTTGTCCGCCTTGACCCCCTTCACCGCCGACGTGTTCAGCAGTTGCTTCACCTCGGAGATGTCGATGAACGTGCTCACCAGTTGGGCGTTCACCGCCCCGCCCTGGGTGACGCCCACCAGCTCGCCCTTGTCGTTCAGCAGCGGCCCGCCGCTGTCGCCGGGGTTGGTCGGCGAGTCCGTCTCGATCACCTTCGCCTCGAAGTGGGCCACCTTCCGCGGCTCCAGCTCCGCCCGCCAGTCCTTCTTGTACACCTGCCGCACCGACCCCTTCACGTACCCGAACAGGGCGTCCGACTTGCCGGCGCTGCCGATGGAGTGGACGTTCGCCCCCGGCTCCGGGCTGCCCGCGGCCAGCGGCAGGGCCTCGGTCTTCTCCGGCACATGCTCGACCTGGATGATTGCCAGGTCCGCCTTCTTGTCCAGCGCGATCACCTTGCCGGCGACGCCCAGCCGCTTCGCCCGGTCCTTGTAGTACTCCTTCTCGGCGATCGGGTGGCCGTCGCGGAACTGCGGGAAGAAGACGGCGGCGGACGGGTTGTCCTGGACGACGTGGTAGTTGGTGAGCACCAGCCGGCGGTCCTTGTCGATGAGCGACCCGCTGCCGGTGGCCAGCCCGTTCGACCGCTTCGAGTGGACCCACACCACCGACGGCACGGCCTTCTTGTACACCCCCGCGCCGTCCGTCTTCTCCTGGGCGAACGCCGGGGCAGGGATCGCGAGGACAACGGCGACGAGCGGACCCAACAGGCGGAGCGACATCGGGAACCCCCGGGGAGGAACGGCCACGTCATTCTACCGGACTGGTTCGCCGGTCTTGCGCGGGGATTTGGCCGTCGTCGTGTCTTGCCCGACTACAGGTCGCCCTCTGTTATCTCGGCCTCTTTCATGATGGCGTGAAGTGTGCCCGCCTTCAGATCGCGGTTCCCGTGTATTGGGATGGTCACGATGCCAGTCCGGTTCGGGTGGGCGTAAACGTGATGGCTGCCCCGGACCCGCTTCAGTTCCCAGCCATGCTGTTCCAGCACCTTGCACAGCTGCTTGCCCGAGACGCTCTTCACAATTCGACCTCGCCCAGCCGCACCTCGGGAATCACCGCCACTCGTTCCTCGGCCACTTCGAGCCAGCCGGTGGCGGCTTCGCGGATGTTCGCCAGCGTTTCCTCGAACGTGTCGCCCTCGGAAATGCAGCCGGGCAGCGCGGGCACCTCGGCCCAGAAGCCGCCCTCCTCGGCCGGGTGTACGAGCACCTTGAGTTTCATCGGCTTTCCTCGGGCGGAACCCTGTTCACCTCATTCTATCGCACACTCGCCCCCGGTTGCCGCATCAGAACTGCCGCAGGAACCGCAGGTCGTTCTGCCAGAACAGGCGGATGTCGTCGATGGCGTGCTTGAGCATGAGCATCCGCTGCGGCCCCATGCCGAACGCGAACCCGGTCACCTTGTCCGGGTCGTACCCGCCGTTCCGCAGCACCGTCGGGTGGACCATGCCGGCGCCGAGGATCTCCAGCCAGCCGGTGCCCTTGGTCAGCCGGTCGCGGTTCGGGTCGTCCTTCGGCCAGTCGATGTCCACCTCGATGCTCGGCTCGGTGAACGGGAAGTAGCTGCTGCGGATGCGGAGTTGCCGGTCCGGGCCGAACATCCGCCGGGCGAACGCCGTCAGCGTGCCCTTCAGGTCGGCCATCGTGACGCCCTCGCCGACCACCAACCCCTCCACCTGGAAGAACTGGATCTCGCTGCGGGTGCTGATCGCCTCGTTCCGGTAGCACATGCCGGGCAGGATGGCGCGGATCGGGTGCGGGGCGGTCTCCTTCATCAGCCGGATTTGGCCGGGGCTGGTGTGCGTCCGCAGCACCGTACCCGGCGTGGTTGTGAAGAACGTGTCCCACATGTCCCGCGCCGGGTGGTGCTCGGGCATGTTCAGCAGTTCGAAGTTGAGTTCGTCGGTCTCGACTTCGTTCGTGCGGTACACCTGGAACCCGAGGTCGGCGAAGATGGCGTAGATGTCGCGGAGGATTTGCGTGGCCGGGTGCAGCCGCCCGCGGCGGGCCGGCCGTCCGGGGAGCGTCACGTCCAGCTTGTCGGAGGCGAGGCTGGTGGCGAGCGACTCTTCCTTCGCCTTGTCCAGCGCCGCCGAGTACGCCGACTCCAGCGCCACCTTCACCCGGTTCGCCTCCTGGCCGTAGCTCGCCCGCTGCTCCTTCGGCACCTTCCCGATAGCCGACAACGCCGCCTTCATCAGCCCCTTGTCGCCGAAGTATTTGGTGTTCCACGCCCGCAGCGCCGGCTCGTCGCTGCACCCGGCCAGTTCGGCGAGTGCTTGCGTTTCCAGGGCTTTCAGGTCGTCGGTCGCCTCGGCCATCTGCGGGTCTCCGGTACAGGAAGCGTTGTTGTACGGAGACACGCGGAAGCGGCGGAGGGGTTCGGCTCACCCGTCCGGGGTGTCCAGGATTTGTTGGAGGCGGGCGGCCAACTCCGGGCGGAAGCGGGCCGGCCAGGTGGCGTCGATCAGCCCGACGCCGATCAGGTCTTGCAGGTGAACCTGATCCTTTAGGCGGAACGACGTAAGCTTCATCCGCACGAGCGCTTCGAGAGCGAGGTGGCGGTAGCGGCCGTCCTCGCTCGTCTCCACCTCCCGCACGTCGGCGGTCGGCTCGACGTACTCCGGCCGGACTTTCTCGTTGGCGAACAGGACGTGGACGGCGTCGCGGGCCTTGGCCCCTGGCCCATCCAGAAACATGTCGATGCTGGCGGCGTGCCGGTACACGAACCCGGCGGCCTCCATCGCCGTGGTCGCCCGCGGCAGATCCGCCCGCTCCATCAAAATGTCTACATCCTGGGTGTTCCGCACCGCGGCCGGATCGACGCGGGCCACCCACGCGGCGACAGCGTTCCCGCCGATCACGGCATACGGGATACCTGCGCCTTCAAGGGCGGCGGTGGCCCGACGGAGGCGGTCACGGACGGCTTCCACGGCGTCCACCATCCTGTCCCAAACGGCGGGTCCGAACGAGATCATGATGTGAGTATACCACCCGCCCGCCGCTCACACGATCTCCTTCGTGAACGGGTTGCTCCCCTTGTCCACGATGCGGATCGGCCGGCCGCTGGCGGCCATGTTCTCCTTCGTGTGGTCCACCCCTAGCACGTCGCACACGGTGGCCAGGAAGTCGCCCGTCTTCACCGGCCGCTCCTCCACCGTCGCCCCCTCCTTGTCCGTCTTGCCGATCACCCGCCCGCCCTTGATACCGCCGCCGAACATGGCCAGAGTCCACGCCTTCGGGTAGTGGTCGCGGCCGGGCTTGTCCCCGCGGGTGTTGATGTGCGGGGTGCGGCCGAACTCGCCCATCCACACCACCAGCGTGCTGTCCAACAGCCCGCGGTCCTTCAGGTCCGTCACCAGTGCGCTCAGGGCCGCGTCCACCTGCCCGGACAGCGCCTTTACCTTGGTGAAGTTGTCCTGGTGCGTGTCCCACCCGCCGAGCGCCACCTCGACGAACGGCACCCCGATCTCCACCAGCCGGCGGGCCATCAAACAGCCCTCGGCGAACTTGCCACTGCCGTACTGCTCCTTCGCCTTCGCCGGCTCGCCGGACAGGTCGAACGCCTTCGCCTGCTTCGAGTGCATCAGCTTCACCGCCCGGTCGATGGCCGTCTTGTGGTCCACCGCCGCGGTCGCCTGGTATTCGTGGTAGAACGCCTTCTCCATCTGGTCGAGCAGCGAGGTGCGGTCGGCGAACTTCTTGTCCGTCACCGCCGCCTTCAGGTCTTCCACCCCCTTGCTCGGGTCCGTCACGATGAGCGGCTGGTACTTCGGCCCGAGGAACCCGGCCCCGTAGCTGCGGTTGCCGATGCTGACGAAGTTGGGCACGTCGGCCGCCGGGTCGCCGATCTCGCTGGCCACGATGCTGCCCAGGCTGGGGTACGTCAGCCCGCCCTGCCCCTCGCGGTAGCCGGTGTGCAGGTTGTACTTGGCCCGCGGGTGCGCCCCCTCCGGCGTACTCATGCCCCGCACAAGCACCCCGTGGTTCATGATCCCGGCCACCTTCGGCAGGTGTTCGGAGATCTGGATGCCGGCCGCGGCGGTGGCGATCGGCTTGAACTCGCCGGCGCCCTTGCTGTCCGGCTTCAGGTCGAACGTATCCTTGTGGCTCGGCCCGCCGTCCATCCACAGCAGGATGCAGCTCTTGTGCTTCTTGCCGGCGGGGGTGGCGATCTTGGCGTTGTCGGCCAGCACCTTCATCCACCCGGACAGGGCGGCGGTGCCGACGCCGGCGGCGGACAGTTGCAGGAACCGGCGGCGGTCGTGGTCTCGCATCGCTCGACCCTCAGTTCCAGGTTCCAAGTTCCAGGTTCCAAGTTGGAAGAACCCGGCCGCTTGCCCCTGGCTTGGCTGTTTCTGAACCTGGAACTTGGAACCTGGAACTATTTCAACGGATCATCGAAAACTCGCTGCTGTTCACCACCGCCCACAGCACGTCGGCGTACCCGTCGGCCGGGTTCGCCTTCACGTGCTCGGTCAGCCGCTTCGCCTCGTCGGCGGTCGGCCGGCGGGCGAGGGCGGTCAGGTACATCTTCTCGATCGCCTCGGCCGGCGACAGCTTGCCGGCCAGTTGGCGGGCGGTGGCGGTGATCGGCCCGTTCTTCGCGTTCATGATCCGCAGCATCTGCGGGATGCCGGCCTCGAACGCGGTCGGGTCCACCTCGTCGGCGCCGGCGGTGTAGAACACCGCGAACCGCTCCCGCTCGCTCATTGGCCCGCGCTTGCCGACATCGGTCTTCTTCTCCCCGCCCTTCCCGCCCTTGTCCGTCGCCACCAGCACCACCGCCAGGCTGTCGAACAGTTCGTAGGCCGACATCTGCTTCACCGCCAGGTGGCTGAACAATTGGTCGTCCGCCCGGTTGCTGTCGTTCGGTTTGGCCGACCGCTGGTACGCCTTGCTCAGGCAGATCGCCCGGATCAGGTGCTTCTGGTCGCACCCGCCGGCCACGAACTGCTTCGCCAG
>JALHQU010000016.1 GCA_022841795.1 Fimbriiglobus sp. | reverse complement strand
TTCCGCTCGCCCCGGCGACCGCGGCCGAAGCCGCCCGCCGAGACGCCCTCACCCGGTTCGGCCTCGGCGTCATCCATGCCCGCAACGAACAACCGGCCCAGGCCGCCAGGCAGCACCAGTCCGCCGCCGACAAGGACCCGACCGCCACCGCGCCCCAACGCGAGTTGGCGCGGCTGTACGCCGAACTCGGCCGCGACCCGGCGGCCATCCGCGCCGCCCGGCAAGTCCTCGACCGCGACCCGACCGACCACGAGACCGCCCGGCTGCTCGGCCGGCTGCTAACCGACGCCCGCCAGTTCGCCGACGCCGTCAAGGCGCTCCGCACCGCCGCCGACAGCCCCGGTTTTGCCGAACCAGTGGTGAAGCTGGCGGTGCTGCGGGAACTGACCCGCGCGGCCGACTCGGCAGGTGATGCGAAGGCCGGCGAAACCGCCCGCCGCGACTCGCTCAAACTGATCGCCGACAAGAAAGCCGCGTTCCTTCACCCCGACGTGTTCACCCCGGCCGAACTCGACCGCGAGCGGATGCGGCTGTACGAGGGGCTGGGCACAACCCTGGTGAAACAAGGGAGTTACGCCGCGGCGTCCGCTGCGTTCCAGACCGCCCGCGACCTGGCCGCCGACCCCAAGGGGGCGAACGACCCGGCGGGGGTGGCCCGGCTGCACTCGCACCTGTCCGAAAGCCTGCTGGCGCAGGGGGATGCGGCCGGATCGCTCCGCGAACTGGAGAAGTACCTGGCGCTCCGCCCGGCGGCATTCGAGCCATATGAACGGCTGGTCGAACTGTACCGCCGGCTGAACCGGACGGACGAGTTGTCGGACGCGCTCGCCAAACATGCCGAGGCGAACCGCAAGAACCTTGCCCCGCAATGGCTTGCGGCGGCGGCGGGCATGGCCGGCGACCCGGACGCGGCGGACGCGGTGGTGCGGAAGCTGTTCAACGGGCTGAAGACGGCCGACGAGGCCCGTGTGCTGGTGGCCGCGTACCGCAACACCAACCGGCCCAAGGAGTTGCTCGACCTGATCGACAAGGCGGCGAAGGCCGGTCGGCCGGTCGGGTTCGACGACCCGGACACCAAGCCGGACGCCGAGGCCGACCCGCCGCCGGCCGAGGCGGTGGAGCGGGTGCGGCTGTTAAGTGCGGCGGTGAAAGCGGTTACGCCGAAGGCCGGGTTCACCAAGGTGCTGGTGAAACAACTGACGGACGACGCCCGGTCCCAGACCGACCGCCACCCGGACACGCTCGAACTGATCAGCGGGCTGGCCACGCGGGACGCGTTGGCTCCGGCGGTCATCGACCCGTTGTGGGCGTTCGCCCGCAGGAAATCCAGCCTGCGGGTGACTTGGCTGCTGCTCACCCACCTGAGCGGCCAGCGGCGGTGGCCGGACGTGATCGACGCGGCGGACGAGTTGAAGGTGATGCGGCGGAACAAGCAGCAGTTCATCTACTACGGCATCGCCTCGCAGGCGGCGGTGGCGTTCGCCGAACTCGGGCGGGAGCGGGAGGCGCTGGCGAAGCTAACCGACATCGGCGGCGGGTTTTACGCCGACGAGCAGCGCATCCGGGTGCTCAACCTGCTGGGCAAACACACCGACGCGCTGAAGGCGGTCGAGAAGGTGCTGGACACGGACCGGCCGACCGGCCGCGACCTGCGGTCGTTCCGCCTCCAGCAGGCGGACACCCTCAACCTGCTCAAGCGGTTCGCCGAGTCCGAGGCGGTGCTGCGGCAGTTGCTCGACGACGACCCGGATGACGTACTGGTGCTGAACAACCTGGGGTACAACCTGGCCGACCAGGGGCGGAAGCTGGACGAGGCGGAAGTGCTGATCCGGCGAGCAATTGCGCTGGACAGGTTCGAGCGAACCAAACGGGGCGACCCGGAGCCGGAGAGCGGCGGGTACCAGGACAGCCTCGGGTGGGTGCAGTTCCGCCGCGGCAAACTGAAGGAGGCGCGGGAACTGTTGGAACAGGCGGTCGCTTCGACCGAGTCCGCCCCGGACGGGATCGTGTGGGACCACTTGGCGGATGTGGCGTTCCGCCAAGGGGATACGAAGCGAGCAGCGGTGGCGTGGAAGAATGCGGAAAAGCTGTTCAAGGACAGCCACCACGGGCGGCAGAACGGCCGGCTGGACGAGGTGAAGCGGAAGATCAAACTGGCGGAATGAAATGGCGAGCCGGGAGCGTGAGCGACCGGAGGTCAGGAATTCCTCCGGTCGCTCACGCTCCCGGCTCGCCTGTTCAACTCACTTGCCGGCTTCGAACGTCTTCAGTTCGAGCGGGGCGGAGTCCTGCCCGCCGATGGTGTAGCTCAGCTTCACGATCCCGGACTTCGGGGCGAACCAGTACCGCACGGCCGTCTCGGTGCCGGCGATCATGAACTTCGGCCCTTCGACGTAAGCCACGTCCTTGTACTCCTTTTCGCCGATCTTCACCGTCGCGGCCGTGTCCTTCACCTCGAAGTTGCCGCTCACCTCCGTCTGTTGCACCTTCGACTTCACGTCCCACTTCTCGCCCTTGGTCGCCTTCCCTTCTTTCAGGCCGAGCAGCTTCACCGGCGGTTCGATCGGCGTGTTGTTCACCTTGGTGCGGTACACCCCGTCGGCCGTCACCTTGATGTTCTCGTCCGCCACCACCTTGTTCGAGTGCTTGGTGACCAGCTTGGCTTCACCGCCGGTCACATCCGTCACCTCCACCTGCACTTCCGTCTGGCCCATCGTGTACGTCCACTTGGTGCCCTTGGCCAGCGGGTAGTAGTCGGATGTGACGGCGGCCGCGGCCGGCGGGGTGTCCTTCTTCGGCTCCTCTTTCTTGGTCTCGTCCTTCTTCGGCTCTTCCTTCTTGGCGGGGTCTTGTGCGACGACGAAGCCGACGGCCAGGGCGAACAGCAGGCCGAACGTCAGTTTCCGCATGGGAGATCGCTCCTCGGATGGGGCGGGGGGAAGATTCTGCCAGTTCTTCACTGTAGCGACGCGGGGCGGCGGCGGGAACCGGCGGGTGCGGATAGTACGCACGCCGACCGGCTGAGGTTCACCGCCCGGTGCTCAGGAACTCTTTGATGCTGCCGAGAATCGCCTCGCGGTCGGGGATGCGGCTGGCCACCACGTTCTCGAACTCGCCCACCAGCCCCTCCACCGTCTCCATGAACTCGCCGCTGCCGTACGGCGACTCCACCTGCCCGTACCCGAACAGGTTCAGCTTGGGCAGCAGGTGTTCCTTCAGCAGCGCCAGGCACTTCGGGTTGTCGTCCCCCCAGTTGTCCCCGTCGGAGAAGTGGAAGGCGTACACGTTCCACTCGCTCGGCGGGTAGCGGGCGTCGACCACCCGGTTGGCCAGCTCGTAGGCGGTGCTGATCTTCGTCCCCCCGCTCTCGCGGGTGTGGTAGAACGTGTGCTCGTCCACCTCGTGCGCGGCGGCGTCGTGGATGATGTACACCCGGTCCACCCCCTTGTAGTGGGCCTTGATCCAGGTGTCGATCCAGAAGCTCTCGATCCGCACGATCTCCTTCTGCTCGTCCGTCATGCTGCCGGACACGTCCATCATGTAGATGACCGCCGCCACCGCCTCCGGCTTGGGGAACTCCTTCCAGCTGCGGTACCGCTTGTCCTCCCGCTCGGGGATGACCACCGGCCGGCTCGGGTCGTACACCCCCGCGCTGATCTGCCGCTTCAGTGCCTGCTTGTACGTCCGCTTGTAGTGCCGTAGGCTCTCCGGGCCGACGGTGCGGATGCTGCTGTACCGGTCCTTCACGCTGACGATGTTCTTCTTCCCGCGGGGTTCGATCCGCGGCAGGGCCAGCTCCTCGCCGAGGATCTCGGCCAGCTCCTCCATCGTCAGCTCCACCTCCAGGATGTGCCCGCCGGGGCTGTCCCCGGCCTGCGGGTCGCCGTCCTCGCCCTGCGGCTGGGTGAGCGGCTGGCCGGGCTTGCCGTCGCCCACCCCGACGCCGCCGGACCCCTTCTGCCCGAACCGGAACTGCGGCGGGTTGATGCTCGGCATGGGGATGGACACCAGGTCGTTCCCCTTCTTGCCGATCATCTCCCCCCGCCCGATGTACTTGGACAGGTTGGACTTCACCTTGCCGCGGACGAGCTTGCGGAACCGCTGCAGGTCTTTCTCGATTTTCTGTCCCACGGGGCGGACCTCGTGCGGCCGATGATGCTGAATTGTACCTCACCCGGCGGGGGCGGCGGGAGATGAAACGGCGGTCAGGCGGCGGGCTGGGTCCAGTCCTCGACTTGCAGACCGGGCACGCGGGTGAAGTCGCGGACGTTGGCGGTGACGACGGTGGCGTTGTGAACGAGGGCGACGGCGGCGATGCGGAGATCGTCCTTCCGCACGTTCAGCTTCAACCGGAGCAACCCCTCGTACCTGGCGATCGCGAGTTGGTTGTACGGCAGGATCGGCAGCTTCGAGAAGTTGGTGACGGTGCCGACCAACTCGGCGTACGCCCGCTCGACGACCGACGGCTGCTTCGCCTTCCGGAGGAACGTGTACCAGCCGCTCAACGATTCCTCCAGCGTGACGGCGGTGGTCTGAACCGCTCCGTGTGGCTGGGCGCGGATGCGGGTGGTGACCGGTTCCGCCTCGGCGAACGCCAGCCCGATGACGCTGGTGTCGAGGGCGTACAGCTTCATCGCTCGATCCCCTCCTCACGATCCTTCGCCTCGCGGTACTCTTCCACCGCCTTCCGCCACTCGTCGAAGAACGGGTTGTCCTTCCAGGTGCCGATGACCGCCTCCCACCCGCTCCCGGTGGTCGCGGCCGGGACCGGCGGGATCGGCGGCACCGGGGTGAGGACGAACGCCCGCAGGTCGGCCACCGCCTGCTCGGGCGTGTCGCCGATGCCCATTTTACCTGGGAACTCCTCGCACGACGCCAGGTACGCCCCGGACTCGTGCTGGGTCAGCGTCACGTCGAATTCGAGTTTCATGTTCATCGTTCGCCCTCCCGCCGTCATTCTACCCGACGGCCGCCCCGGCCGGGGCCAGCCCCCGCGCCGGCGGCTTCGGCGGCGGCGGGTTCACCGGGTGCCCGTACCCGTGGGTGAACAGCGGGGCCATGTAGTGGTACGCCAGCGGCTGCGACACGTCCGGGAAGTGATCGGCGAGAAGGTCGTCGCGGACGAGGAACGTGTTCACCCCCTGGTAGTCGCACCCGACCACGCTGTACCCGTACTCCTTCCCCAGGTCGGCGAGGGACTGCAGCGACGCCCCGCAGTACACCGACCGGTCCCACACGTAGGTCGGGTCGTAGGGCATCACCCAGCGGGTGGGCGGGGTGAACCGGGCGTTGTACTCGACCACCAGCGCCCGCGGGCGGAACTGCTTCAGGATGGCCTGCAACACCCAGTAGTCGTTGCTGTCGATGTCCACCACCACCAGGTCCGGCTCGGTCGGCACCCCGTTCGCCCGGAACAGCTCGACGATGTTCTCGGCGGTGATGAACGCCTCGGCCACCGTCACCGGCCGGCCGGTGTACAGTTCGCGGGCCTTCCGCACCCCCACGTCCCACCCGTCGAGCAGCACCGCCGTCCACCCCAGTCGCTCGACCAGGTAGCGGGCGTTGCACTCGACGCCGTCCTCGACGCCGAACTCGACCACCGTCTGGTTCGTGGTGCCGATGCGGCGGAAAATCTCCTCGACGATGCCGTCCTCGCCGTTCTGGGAGAACACCTTCTTCTCGAAGTTCCGCAGCGAGGTGGGCCACGTCCGCTTCATCGCCCGCCAGCGGAACACCTGCCGCTTCTTGCGGACCCAGTGCCAGCAGCGGAGGACGAACGGCCCGAGCGGCCAGCGGGCGACGGCCCCTTCCAGGCGGGTCCAGAACGGGAAATGGCGGGCGGGCATCGGCAGTCCGGCAGGCGGGCGGCGGGCTACGGGAATAGCTGTAGCCCGCCGCCGGCGGATCGGCCCGCCCCGAAGGTGACGTTTCCGGTCACGACGGCGGGGCGAAGATGCCCAGATCCACCCCGCCGATCGCGTCGCCGGGGCCGACGAACACGAACCGCGAGCCGGTGGCGGTGCCGTTGAAGTTGAGCGCCCGCACGTTGTAGGTCAGGTCGGCGGTCAGGTTCTCGAACTGGTACGACCCGTTCGCGTCGCTGGTGGTGCTCTGTTCGCCGTCGTCCACCACCCCGTTGTCGTTGGTGTCCAGCCACACCACGTACCCGGCCGCCAGCGGCTCGTCCGGGTCCAGCACCCCGTCGTTGTTGAAGTCCTGGAACACCACCCCGCTGATGCTGCCGGTCTCGTTCGGCGGCGGGAAGTCGCCGACCGCCCCGGTCTTGCCGTACGACCAGCTCACCTCCCCGAACCGGGCGGACGCGGTCGCCCCGAACTTCGAGTACACGGTCAGGTGGGTGCCGCCGCCGAGCACCGCCTCCGGCACCAGCAGCAGCATGTCCCCGCGGTCGTTGCCCCCGTTCCGCCGGGCGTTCAGCCGCACCCAGTTGTCCCCGCCGGCGTCCAGGTCGTACACCGCGGTCAGCCCGCCCAGCTTGCCGGTGGCCGCCCGGTACCCCTTCAGGGCGGGCGAGTCGGACACGTACAGCCGCAGCTCGTCGAGCGACACGCTCGGGCTGTACCACGGCTGCTTCACGTCCAGCACCAGCTGCCGGTACTTCACCCCGGCGACCGTCACCTGCGGCAGGTCGGCGATCCGGAGAGCGTGGTTCAGGGTGCGGCTGGACACCTCGTCGAACTGCACCCGCCGGGCGTCCGAGTTGAACCCCTGAAGGGTGCGGCCGCCGTCGTTCATGCGGAGGAACGTGTCCAGCGCGCCGCGTTCCACCGTGCGGCCGTCGAACTGGCTGAACAGCGCGCCGTTCAGGAAGCCGGACGCCCCGGCGGCGGACAGGTCGAGGACGGCGGGAACGGACCGATCTTCCAGCGATTCCACCCGCAGCGGGGCGGACGGACTTTGCCACGAACTCATGACGCGACCTCCAGGTGTGTGACAAGCGGCTGTCAGCCGGCCGGCGCGAGGCTGCGCGGCCACCGGGGCGTCTGGAGGAGGGGGGGGACTGCGACGACCGGGCGGGCCGCGGGCACGGGGCCGGCGGTGTCGAACAGTACGTCGGCAGATCGACGAATCTGTCGGAACGCAACCGGGAATCGGTGAGAGGCTTCGATAGGCCGGCAGTTCGGACGGTTTTTTTCCGACAGTTGCCGAACGGCATCACGGGGTTAACAGACCCACCCGCCTTGGCGTGTTGCCAGGAGAATGCGGGACACCGACGGGCGTGAAAACTGACACCGACCTGACCGCGATTCGGGTCGGGCCGCAAACGGCCTCGACCCGAGAAGTAGACGGCGGACGCGGGGGTCCCGTCCGCCGAGTCATTCGGGGGTGACGACTTCACCGCACCTTTTCGATCGCCTTCACACGCACCCCGTTCGCCGGCAGTGTCACCACGAACACCTGCCCGCTGCACTCCACCGTCACTGTGCGGCTGGCGCCTGCGAGGATCGCCGCGTTCGCCTTGAACACACCCTGTTCCTTCTCCTGGTTCGCCGTCCCGGCCGTCGGGTGGTTCACCCTCTTGCCGTTCGATTCGGTGATGATCGTGGGCGGTTTGTCGTACTGCTCCCCGGTGATCGTCACCACGATCTGCCCGTTCACCTCTTCGACCTCGACCGTTTTGTCAGCCATCGTCGCGCTCCGTAGGGGTTCGACTCACTCGCCGGAGTCGAGGGTCAGTTCGAACTTTCGAACCGTGCATCGCACCGAGGCGGCGTACAGGCCGACCCCCGTGCCGTTCCACCGGCCGGGGTCGGTCGTCGCCACATCCGGATATCTCCGGCGGGCCTCATCAAGGATCAATTGGCGGTCGGCCGCCGTGATCGGGCCGAGCGGAAGCCCGCCGGCCGGATTCCAGGATGCGGTCGTGCCGCCGGGGGAAACCGACACCGTCAGTTCCCACCACACGTCACCTGCCGGGTCGGGGACGTCGGTCCGTTCCCCGGTCTTGCTGTTCATGTGCTGAACTTTCGTCGGCGGTGTCGGCGACTGATCGGGGCGACCCGACACCTGAATCGTGCTTCCGGGGGCCGGGCCGAACCGGATGCCGGGCACCTCGCGGACGTATCGCTGCTTCGTGCCCTTGAGGTACGCCGGGCTGATCTCCCGCTGGTTGCGTTCGGCCGGGGCGTGTGCCGCCCCGTACCATCGCGGTTGCATAACCGCTTTCAGCAGATTGGCGTCCGTGTCGCCCGAGAGGAACAACCCTTCCAGCAAGTGCTGCGGACCGGCGACGGTGGTGGCAGCGGCGTGGCGGCAGTACACGCCGATCTTGCCTCGCCCGTCCCGATTCCAGTCGATGCGGACTTCGGCTCGGATGGTGAACCGCTCCCCCGGCACCGCGGACAGCATTTCGATCAGACTGGCATCGAGCGGGGTGTCGATCCGCAACCCGTCGGCGATTTGCCGCAGGTCGGTCGCCTCCACCCCGTACCGCTTCACCGCCAGCGCCTTCCCTCCCGCCCCGGCGGTCAACAGGTCCAGCGTGCCGGTGTCCGTCAGCCTCTGCTGCGCGGCCGTCACCTGTCGCCGGTGTCGGGCTTCGGGCGTGAACTGCGCGGCGAGTATCACCCCAACCGCGGCGACCACGACGGCCAGCCCGGCCATCAGGGCGAAACGGCGGTACCGCCGGTACTCCTCCTCCCGCTGGAGAGCCGCGCGGAGGGCGTCGGCCACCGCCCCGGCCGTCGCCCAGCGGTCCTCCGGCCGCTTGGCCAGGCACTTCAGGCAGATCCGCTCCAGGTCGCGGGGGATGCGGCGGTTGACCAGCCGCGGGCGAACGGGCGTCTGGGTGCGGATGGCCTGTTCCCATTCCTCGTGGGTGCGGCCGTCGAACGGGCGGCGGCCGGTGAGCAGCTCGTACAGGACGACGCCGATGGCCCACACGTCGGCGGCGGCTCCGGCCGTGCCGCCCGCCCCGAACCGCTCCGGCGCCATGTACGGCAGGGTGCCCTGCTGGAACGTGCGGGTGTCTTCGGGCGACCACCCGACGCCCGCGGCCGGCATGAACGGGTCGCCCGCCGGCCGCACCAGCTTGGCGATGCCGAAGTCGGCCACGAGGGCGTTCCCGTTCCCGTCCAGCAGGATGTTGCCCGGCTTCAGGTCGAGGTGGTAAACGTGATGGGCGGGGTGGGCGTGGGCGTGCTGGATGGCCCGGGCCACCTGCTCCATCAGCCTCGCCGCCTTCGCCGGCCGGCCGACGAACTCTTTCAGCCGGGACGCCAGGCTGCCCCCGCTCACCCAGCTCAGCCGCAGGAACGGCCGACCGTCGGCGGCGTCGGTGGCGATGTCGTGAATGGTCACGATGTGCGGGTGCCGCAGGCTGGCCAGGATCTGCGCCTCCTGTTTGATGCGGGCGAGGGCGGCCGTCCGCAGGAACTTGAGCGCGACGTACTCGGCCAGCTCCGTGTCCCACGCCTTGTACACCACCCCGCTGCCGCCCCGCCCGAGCAATTCGAGCCGCGTGTACCGGCCGTTCACCGGCTCCCGCGGCGGGTCATCGGCCGCGGCGTCGGCGGGCGGGTCGGCCAGGTCCAGCAGCCGGCAGAACCGACTGAGCGCCCGGAACTCGGGGGCCAGCGGCTCGCTGCTGCCGGCGGTGTCGCCGGCGGGCGGGGTGGCGCCGCCGTCGTCGTCGTGGGCCAGCGCCCACTCGACCAGCCGTTCGTCCAGCGGCTCGTCCCCACTCATGGCAACTCCCGTGCGGGGCGCAATGCCCGCTACAGGGGATAGCGGGGGCCGGCCGGCGAACGGCTAAATTTTCCCCCCGAATCCACCGGCCGGCCGGTCCCGCAGCCGCTCGGACAGCCGCACCTTCGCCCGCGCCCACCGCAGCTTCACCGTGCCCAGCGACACGCCCAGCACGCGGGCGGTGTCGTCCCGGCTCAGCCCGAAGTAGTAGGTGAGCCAGAACACCTCCCGCTCGTCCGCCGGCAGGCGGTCCACCTCCTCGTGGAACGCCACCATCTCGTCCGTCGAGAAGGCGGTCGCCGGGCTCGGCGGGTCGTCCGCCGGCGGCCGGCCGTTCTCCCGCTCCCGCTTGCGGACCTCGCGGGCGAACTCGAGCAGCGCGTACCGGATGTGGTTCGACGCCAGGCACAGGAAGTGTTTGGCGGTGGTGACGGGGACCGTTTGCAGGGCGGCGTCCAACCGGATGCACACATCCTGGAGGACGTCCTGCGTGTCCGCTAACCGGCGGACGTTCGGGTACTTGGTGTGGAGTGCGGAGCGGACCAGCAGTTCCAGCCGCCGCCGGCAGGCGGCGAACAGTTCCTCCCGGGCGGACGCATCCCCGTCGCGGATGCGGGCCAGGCACGCCTCGACGTGGGTGGTGTTCCACTCGGCCATGTTCGGGGATCGCCTGCGGACGTGACGCCTGTAGGAGACGCGGCGCGGGCCGGCGAGTCAAGCGAAATTCCGCCGGTGTAGCCGACCGACCGTTCGGCCCCGCTATTCCGGGTGAGGCACCGTTCCCACCCGGAGGGCGACACATGGCCCGGTTCCGTCTCGTCGGCTGGTCCGTTCCGCTGCTGGCGTTCGCGGTGACGGCGACGGCGGGGATCGCCGCCGGCTACCTGCTGCGGCCACATCCGGCCCCGGCCCCGCCCGAGCGGCTGGCGGACTCCGCGCCCGAGATGACGCGGTGGGAGTGGAGCGACGCCCGCCCGGACATCGCCCGCAGCTCCGAGGAGAGACGACAGATCGCCCGGCGGGTGATCGACGGCACCAGCACCCTGGTCGAAGCGGCCGCCGCCATGCGGCGGATCGACCGCCGGTCGCCGCAATTCCGGTGGGAGGCGTTCCGGGCGGTCGCCCCGCAGACGACCGACGCCGAGCGGCACTGCCGGGAAGTGATCTTCTGGGTGGAGCACGTGCTGTCATCCGGCCGGGAAGCGGACGAGTTGGTCGGGCACTTGGAGGCCGAGATCGAGTGCCGCCGGCAGGACGGCTCGCTCGCCCTGCCGGACGACGCGCCGTGAGGTTCAGCCGGTCAGCCGCTCCCGCACTGCCGCGATCAGGTCCGCCAGGTCGTTCACCAGCGGCACCCCGTACCGGCAGCACACCACCTCGACGTTCCCCCGCCGCCAGTACCCCGGCGGGCAGCACGCCACCACCTTCCCGCTGGCGGCGAACAGGCCGAGTTCGAGCAGGGTGATCGGGGCTTTGGTCGCCGGGTCGAAGTGCATGGCGATCACGTCCGCCCGCTGCTGGCCGTCCAGCTCCCACTCCACCTGCCCGCGGAACTGCGGGTTGGAAATGGACTGCTCCCACGAGGCGTCCCACTCGTCCCGCCGCGGGTTCAGGATGACCACCGGCAGGTCGGCGAGCGCCCGCTCCACCGCCGCCTGCCACGGCCCGGCGGCGCCCATCTCGATGGACCCGGCCAGGAACACCGCCCGCTCATCGGTGGCGAGGTCCAGCGGGGCGGGAGGTTTGAGGATGCGGGACACGGCTCACCTCTCAGGCGGCCCGCTAGTGGCCCACCCACTTCACCCGTTCGATGAAAACCGTCTGGGTGTCGTCGTCGATGCGGAAGAGGAATAGCAACGGCCGCTCGAACAGAATGCGTCGGTTGGCACTTCGCCCCTCGCCCGCCACCCACGGGTCACGCCGGAGTGCGTTCTCCACCGTGCGGGCGGCCCGGAGCAGTTGCTGCTTGTCGGCGGCGCGGAGCAGTTGGGCGTGCATCTGGTTGGCGGCGAGGGAATTCCAGGCGACGGTGTAGCTCACAGCAGCCCCGCCCGTTTGGCGATGTCGTCGAGGGTGCAGGTGGGGCCGGTGTCCTTGTCGGCCTCTGCCACCTCCTCGTCGGTGAACGGCCAGTATTCCCCCCGCTGCTCTGGCTGCGGTTCAAAGAACCCGATCGGGTTCCCGGCATCGTCGCACAGTTCCACCCGCCCGTTCGCCCCGCTCAACAGGGCTGTCATGTCGGCGGTCAGCGTGATCCGACTCATGGCGTTCCTCCTTACCGTCCACCGTAACAAAAACGCCTCCCCGTTGGAACGGGAAGGCGCCCCGAACGGCGAACGCCGTTACCCTTTCAGCATGTCGTCGTGCCGCATGCCGCTGGGCGGCAGGTCGGCCTTCCGGGCGTTCGCCAGTGCTGCTTTCGCCCCGGCCAGCTGGTCGGCGTCGTTGTCCTCCCACTCGATGCTCACCGCCCCGTCGTACCCCACCCGGTTCAGCTCGATGAAGATCTCTTCGAGCGAGTTCGCGTCCCGCATGGTGCCGGCGGTCACGAACTTCCACCCGTTCGTCCAGTGGCCCATCGGCCGGTGCCCACCCAGCCGCCCGCCGCGGCAGTGTTCCCGCTCCACCTGCACCCCCTTGACGTGCGCGCAGTGGATGTAGTCCGCGAACTCGCGGATGAACTGGATGACCGACACGTTCTGCCACTCCATGTGCGACCCGTCCAGGTTGAACCCCACGGTGCCCTCGAACCCGGCCTTGTTCAGGTGCTGGATGTAGTCGGCGGCGCTCTCCAGGTCGCCCATCGCCCGCTCGCTCGGGTGGCACTCCAGGTCGTAGGTGATGCCGTACTTCTTGCACTCGGACCAGATCGGGCCGAAGCGTTCCACGAGGAGTTGCAGGCTCACCTCCCGCACGTCCTCCAGCTTGTGCCCGTCCATCGAATCGGGCAGCGGCGGGAATAGGAACCAGTGGTTCCAGCACCCGGCGGGCGAGCCGACGAACCCCGGCAGGGCCACCTTGCGGTTCTGCAACTTGCTCAGGTGCCCGGCCAGCCGCACGCTCGCCATCAGGTCCTTCGCCGCCTCCTCGTGAACCAGCTTGGCCACGTCCGGCGGGACGAAGTACGGGTCGGTCCGCGGCGGGGTGTTGCCGGCCTTCCGCCACGCGCTGTACGCCTGCCGCGCCGCCCCCTTCGGGTTGCAGAAGTTGAGCGTCTTCGCGCTCGGCTCGTCGCCCAGCACCTGCCCCTGGAGGTGAACCGCGACGGTGAAGATTTCGAGGCCGTTCGCCTTCGCCTCGTTCACCATGTTGCCGGCCATCGCCGCGGCGCCGGCGTCGGTGTCGGCGTCCCGCAGGTTCAGTTCCCAGCTCGCCGCCTCGTACCCGTCGAACCCGGCGTCGGCGATGAACTTGACCCACTGGGCGTGCGGGATGTTGCCGAACTGCCCGCGGACCAGGCCGATCTGGTGGAAGCTGCCCTTACCGTTCTTGTGCGCGGCGGTCTGTTTGAAGCCCATCGGGGGTCTCCGGGAAGAGGGGTGCGGTCGGTGTTCGCGTTGTAGGGGCCGGGGGGGAGTGCGGGCAAGGCGACCGGCCGGCCGACGACCGTGTGGGGCAAGTTTCCAACTTGCCATCGGGAGTGGGGCAAGTTTCCAACTTGCCGTGGCAAGATGCCATCTTGCCCCACTGCCTGGCGAGCGTCCGCCGGCGACCCTGCGGGCTGTAGCGACGGGAACGAAAAGGCTCATTCCGCCGCGGACAGGCGGACGGGTATTCCGGAAACGGGGTGCGCGGGGGCGGGCGGGGCGGCCGATCTCGCACCACACTCGCTTTCGCCAGCCCCGGTGCGCCGATCACGCCGCTCATCCTCACCCCGCCGGCCCCCGCCCGCCCGGCGGTCCGCCGCACCCCGCTCTCGCCGCGGGCCGCCACCGCGGTCGTCATCGGGGTGGCGCTGGCGCTGCGGCTGGCGTGGGCGGCGGTGATGCCGGTGAACAAGGACGAGGGGTACCACTACCTGTACACCGTCCACCCGTCGCTCAGTTACTTCGACCACCCGCCGATGCTGGCGGCGGTGACCGCCGGCGGGCTGCTGGCGTGCGGCGGGCAGGTGTCGCCGTTTTCCATCCGCGTCGGGTTCGTGCTCATCTCGGCGGCGACGGCGTGGGTGCTCGCGCGGTGGACGGCCGGGCGGTACGGCGAGCGGGCCGGCCTGTGGGCGGCGGTGCTGTGGAACCTGGCGCCGTTCTTCAGCCTGGGGGCCGGCGGGCAGGTGATGCCGGACGGCCCGTTCCTGTTCTTCGCCCTGCTCACCCTCATCGCCCTCGGCCGGGCGGTGGTGGACGAAAAAGTAGCAGGCACACTCCGTGTGCCGTCCGCGGCAGTCGGCACACGGAGTGTGCCTGCTACTTTGCCCTGGGTGTGGGTCGGGCTGGCGTGGGCGGGGGCGCTGCTGAGCAAGTACCACGCGGTGTTCCTGCCAGCCGGGGCAGTGCTGTACATCCTGCTCACGCCGGCCGCCCGGCGGGTGCTACTCACCCCCGGCCCGTACCTGGCGGTGCTCATCGGCGTGGCCGGGTTCGCCCCGGTGCTGTACTGGAACGCCACCCACGAGTGGGCGTCGTTCGCGTACCAGGGCGGGCGGGCGGTGGGCACCGAGTTCCGCCCGGAGTTCATCGCCCGCATGCTGGTCGGGCAGCTCGGCTACCTCGGCCCGTTCCTGTGGGCGGCCGTCCTCGTCGTGCTGGTGAACGGGCTGCGGCGGTGGCGGGCGAACACCAACCACGAGCGGCTGCTGCTCTGCCTGGCGGTGGTGCCGCTGAGCTTCTTCCTGGCGGTGTCGTTCGTCCGCATCACCTCCGGGTACTGGACGCTGGTGGGGGTGCTGCCGCTGCTACCACTCGCGGCGAGACAGTTCGTAGAGTGGGCCGACCGCCGGCCGCGGGCGGTGCGGCTGATCGTCGCCGGCTGGGCGTTCTGGTTCGTCACCCTCACCTTCCTGTTCGCCGTCCACGCCCGCACCGGGCTGTTCGCCGCCGCCGTGCCGATCGCCGACGACCCGCTGAACGAGCAGTGCGGGTGGGAGTCACTGGCCGACCGGCTGGACGCGCACGGGCTGGTCGGCCGGCCGAACACGTTCGTGTTCTGCGGCGGGGTGTTCCACGAGGGCGGGCAGATCGGGTTCGCCACCGCCGGCCGCGCGCCGGTGCTCTCCTACAGCCGGTACGACACCCGCGGGTTCGCCTACTGGAGCCGGCCGGACGACTGGCTGGGGTGGGACGGGGTGATGGTGGCCCTGGACGACCGCCCGTGGGAGCCGAAGGACTACGCCCCGTACTTCAGCCGCGTGGAGCTGATCGACGACTTCTGGATGACCCGAAACGGCCAGCCGGTCCGCCACGTCCGCCTGTACCTGTGTACCAACCAGGTGCGGCCGTTCCCGTTCACCTGCCCGACCCTGCCGGCGAAGAAGTGACGGACCCGCCGTTCGGTCGAAGTCCGCCGTTTTAAGGCCCGAAGGGCCGCACTCCCTCAGCCCAGGGCAAGTGAGCCGAAGGCGAACGTCGCCCTGGGTTGCGGTCTGCCATTCACCCAAGCCCCGTAGGGGCGGCCTGTCTTAGCTCGCCCCTACGGGGCTTGTTCCCCTTCACACCCGTTACCCAGGCCTGCGCTCGCCTTCGGCTCGCTCCGACCTGGGCTAAGGGAGTCCGGCCCTTCGGGCCTCCGAACCCGCCCCCGACGACTCGGCTTGCTGTTACATCCAGCTTCGGGGTAAGAGGTGCCGTGTCGCCCGCACCCGGAGCTGTCCCTTGAATCGTCCCACTTTCGCCGCCCTGTTCGCCGCCCTCGGTCTGGCCGCATCCGCGTCGGCCGAGCCGCTGCCGATGCCGACGTGGGGGTACGACGTCCGCACCGTCGTCGCCCCGGCCCAGGTGCTGGGGGCCGCCACCGGCCTGGCCACCACCGACACCGTCGTCTTCGACAAAGCACTGAAACGGCCGCTCACCCCGCCTGTCAACCTGCCGGACGCGGCCACCTGGTTGTGGGACGACCACGAGGTGACGCTGACCGACACGCTGCTGGTGAAGTTCACGGACGAGGCGTCCGGCGGGCGGACCTTCGACTATGCCAACTGGAGCGTCACCTGGGAGTGGGAGAAGGTGAGTACGGCCGACGGCCCGGCGTGGGAGTTCGTCGGTGAAACGGACCGGCTGTTCGCGTGGTTCGGCGACAACTACATCGGCGGCCAGCGGGCGAATCGGTACGACGTGGCGGTGGACGCGGACGGCACCGTCCGGCTGTCGATGACCCCGGACGTGGAGAACCTGCGGTTCGTGCCCGAACCGGGCACCGTCCTGCTGGCCGGCGTCGGCTTGGCCGGGCTGGCTGGCGGTTTCCGTCGCCGTCACCTACTGCGGTTGGCTCGGGGATGACCTGCGGATTTACACGATCGCGTGTGGGGTGAAATTCGCCGTAAGTCGTTGCTGGGCATGGCATGTTCCGAAAATGGGGTCATCTTCCAGGATTGGGTGTGTACCAAGTCGCCGGAAAGACACCCGTCAGAGCGACGCCACCGCGACGGCGAATTTACTGGAATCCCGTCCGATCGTGAGCGAAACTACCACCATGCAGCCGAGTCCCGCGGCACAACGCGGGAGCGGGGGAACCACCGGGGGCGACGAGAGACGCCTCCTGGGGCGCAGGTGAACCCAGTTCACCGGGGCACGTTCAAGCCCTAGCCCGTCAGCTAACCTCGCAGGCCGGCGCGGACGTGTCGTCCGCCGCCACTGAACGGGCACCCTCGTCGTCTCATCTCGGACGATCGCGCCCTGCCTCGCACCCAAAGGTGCGTCCATGTTCCCGCTGTTCGCCGCGGTCGAAGTGCCGCAACTGCTCCAGCAGTACTGGCCGGTCGCCGCCGCCGCCGTGTTCCTCCCGCTGTTCCTCTGGTGGCTGGCGGTGCGGGTGATCCCGAACGACAAGGTCGGGGTGGTGGAGAAGCTGTGGTCGCAGAAGGGGTCGATCTCCGAGGGGCGGATCATCGCCCTGAACGGCGAGGCCGGGTATCAGGCCGACCTGCTGCGGGGCGGTCTGCACTTCGGCCTGTGGCGGTGGCAGTACCGGGTTCACGTCGTCCCGCTCGTGACGGTCCCGCAGGGGCAGATCGGCTACGTGTATGCCCGCGACGGCGAACCGCTGCCGCCGAGCCAGACGCTCGGCCGGGTGGCCGACTGCAACAACTTCCAGGACGCCCGCGGGTTCCTCACCCGCACCGCCGGCGAGGCCGACCACGGGCAGCGGGGCCGCCAGCGGATGATCCTGCGGGAGGGGGTGTACGCCATCAACCCGGCGGCGTTCGTGGTGATGACCGAGAACCGGGCGTACAGCCTGAAGCAACTGCTCGACGCGCAGGAGTCGGCGTCGGTGAAGACGTGGCACGAGCAACTGACCGAGTGCGAGGGGTTCCACCCGGTGGTCATCGGCGGGAGCAGCGACAGCGGCGAGACGGAGGTTCACGACGACCTGATCGGGGTGGTGACGGTCCACGACGGGCCGAGCCTGCCGCCGGGCGAGATCATCGCCCCGGCCGTCGGCACCGAGCCGGACGGCGCCAGCTACCACAACAACTACCAGGACCCGGAGGCGTTCCTGACCGCCGGCGGGCGGCGGGGCCGGCAGTACGCCCCGCTGACGGACGGCACCTACTTCGTCAACCGCTGGTTCGCCACCGTGGAGATGGTGCAGAAGACGGTGGTGCCGATCGGGCATGTGGGCGTGGTGGTGAGCTACGTCGGCCGGGCCGGGCGGGACGTGAGCGGGACGACGTTTCGCCACGGCGAGCGGGTGCAGGAGGGCGAACGCGGGGTGTGGGAACGCCCGCTCGGACCGGGCAAGTACCCGTTCAACGTGTACGCCGGGCAGGTGATCCTGGTGCCGACCACCAACTTCGTGCTGCACTGGATCACCGGCAAGACGGAGGCGCACAAGTTCGACGAGGGGCTGCGGAGCATCGACCTGGTGACGAAGGACGCCTACGAGCCGCTGCTGCCGCTGTCGGTGGTCGTCCACATCGACTACCAGCGGGCGCCGAGCGTCATCCAGCGATTCGGGGACGTGAAGAAGCTGATCACCCAGACCATCGACCCGATGCTGAGCGCGTTCTTCCGCGACATCGCCCACCGCAAGACGATGCTGGCGCTGTTGCACGAGCGGGACGTGATCCAGGCCGAAGCGCGGAAGGAACTGCGGGACCGCTTCCGCGAGTTCGACATCGAGTGCGTGGACGTACTCATCGGCAAGCCGGTGGCGGCGGACAAGGACACCAAGATCGAGACGCTGCTGGAGCAGTTGCGGCTGCGGCAACTGAGCATGGAGCAGGTGGAGACCTACGAGCGGCAGCGGGTGGCGGCGGAGAAGCAGCGTTCGCTGAACGAGGCGCAGGCGATCGCGGCCGTGCAGGTGCAACTGACGAACGCGGCGGCCGAGGTGAAGATCGCCGAGAGCCGCGGGGAGGCGGAGTTGGCCCGCGCCCGCAAGCAGAGTGAGCAGACGGTGGTGGTGGCCGAGGCCGAGTTAGCCCGAGCGAAACGGCAGGCCGAGCAGACGGTGCTGACGGCCGAGGCGCAGGCGAAGGAGCGGGTGCTGGCCGGTCGCGGGGAAGGGCAGAAGGCGCTGCAGATCGGCCTGAGTGAGGCGGCGGTGGTGATGAAGAAGGTGGCCGCCTACGGCGACCCGCGGCTGTACGCGGTGGCGGTGCTGGCCGACCGGCTGGCGAACAGCGCCCAGCCGCTGGTGCCGCAGCGGATGTTCGTGAGCGGGGCGAACGGCGACACCGGCAGCGTGGCCGGCGGCCCGCTCGGGCTGCTGATGAGCCTGCTGCTCGGCGAGAAGTCGGGGATGGGCGGGTTCGCCGATACCCCGGAGGCGCTGGAGTTGAAGGCCGAGGTCGAGAAGCTGACGAAGGAGGCGACCGCGTCGCTGGCGAACGGGAAGTAACCGACGGGTGACGCCCGCGGGCGGTGGCGGTCGATCCGTCACCGCCCTCTTCGTTTCTGCAGGTATTCGGCCAGCACCAGCCCCAAGTCCTGGTCCGTCCGCACGCGGGCGTAGTCGATCTCCTGGGCGCGGCACGCCGACTCCACCGCGGTCAGGTGTGCGTTCAAGCCCGTCAGGTACTGGTCCCGCACGCTCAGCGGGTCGGTGCTGATCTCGGGCAACTCCTCCAGCCCCTTGAACAGCGTCGGCTGGCGGAACGGGAAGTCCAGTTCGGCCGCGTCCAGCACCTGGAACACCACCACCTCGTGCTTCTGCGACTTCAGGATGCGGAGGCCGTTCACCAGCGGGTCGAGGTCGTCGAGCAGGTCGGAGAACACGAACACCACCCCGCGGCGGCCGAACAGCCCGCCCATGTCTTGCAGGGCGGCGCCGGTGTTCGACTGCCCCCGGTACGGGCCGTCGGCCAGCTGGCGGATCAGCTCCCGCAGCTTGCCGGTGCCCCCGCCCAGCCGGGTGCCGGCCTTCAGCCGGTCGGCGTACATCTGGAAGCCGATGGTGTCCGACTGGTTCAGGATCAGGTAGCCGAGGGCGGCGGCCAGGGTGCAGGCGGTGTCGTACTTGGTGACGTAGCTGCCGTCTTTCCGCTTCACAGTGCCCACGTTCATGCTCTCGCTGGCGTCCACCACCATCCACGCCACCAGGTTCGTCTCCTGCTCGTACTGCTTCAGGTGGTACCGCTCGGTGCGGGCGTACACCTTCCAGTCGATGTGCTTGATGTCGTCGCCGGGGGCGTACTCGCGGTGCTGGGCGAACTCGACGGCGAACCCGTGCCGCGGGCTTTTGTGCCGCCCGGCCAGGTACCCCTCGACCACCTGCCGGGCGTCCAACTCCAGGCGGTCGATGCGGGCCAAAATCTCGGGAGTTAATGACATGCGGTGGAACCACAGAGGCACAGAGACTCAGAGAAGACGACAGAACGGTTCTCTGACTTCTCGGTGTCTCTGTGCCTCTGTGGTTAGTTGCCTTTTTCCCCGTCCCGCGGGATCAGCGGCAGCAGGCGGGTGACGATGTCGTCGCTGCTGATGCCCTCGGCCTCGGCGTGGTAGTTGGTCATGATGCGGTGCCGCAGCACCGGCTGCGCCACCGCCTTCACGTCGTCGATCGCCACGTAGGTGCGGCCGTGCAGGATGGCCCGCGCCTTGGACGCCAGGATCAGGCTCTGCCCGGCCCGCGGGCCGGCGCCGAAGCTGACGTACTTCTTCACGAAGTCCGGGGCGGTGCTGTCCTCGCCGGGGTTCGCCTTCGGGCGGGTGGCGCGGGCCAGCTTGCCGGCGTACCGGATGACGTACTGCGCCGCCGGCACCTTCAGCACCAGGTCCTGCATCTGCAGGATGTCGGCGGTGGCGATCACCCGGTCCAGGTGCGGGCGGCTGGCCGAGGTGGTGGACTCGATGATGCGGTACTCGTCCTCCTCGTCCGGGTAGTCCACCCGGATGTTGAACATGAAGCGGTCCTGCTGGGCTTCCGGCAGCGGGTACGTGCCCTCCTGCTCGATCGGGTTCTGCGTCGCCAGCACGAAGAACGGGTCGGGCAGCTTGTGCCGGGAGCCGGCGACCGTCACTTGTCGCTCCTGCATGGCTTCGAGCAGCGCCGCCTGGGTCTTCGGCGGGGTGCGGTTGATCTCGTCGGCCAGCACGATGTTGGCGAAGATCGGCCCGTTCACGAACCGGAACCCGCGCTGCCCGCTGCCCTTGTCGTCGTACAGGATTTCCGTGCCGGTGATGTCCGTCGGCATCAGGTCCGGTGTAAATTGCACCCGGTTGAACGTCAGGTTCATGCCGTCCGCCAGGGTGCGGATCATGAGCGTCTTCGCCAGCCCCGGCACGCCCACCAGCAGGCAGTGCCCGCGGGCCAGCACCGCCAGCAGCAGCTGCTCCAGTACCTCCGTCTGGCCGACGATCACCTTCCCGCACTCGGCCAGCAGTTTCTGGCACGAGAACCGTAGCCGCTCGGCGGTCTGCACCTCGTCGTCGTCCAGGATGATCGGCTTGAGTGCGTCGGACACGGGAGGTTCTCCGCGGGCCGCCACAGAGGGCGGCCCCTACTTGTTCGTCAGCCACGCGATCCGGCCGGCCGTCACCACCGCCGCCGTCTCCGCGTGCAGATGCACGGCTGCCATCGGCCCGACCGCCGGCACATCGAGCCGCCCCGCCTGTCGGCCGGACTCCGGGTCGAGCAGCAGTACGGGCAGGGTACGGTTCGCCCAGCCGTCGCCCAGAGACGCCGCCACCCCGAGCAGCCGCACGGCGGACGGGAACTCGGCGAACCGGCGGAGCGGGCGCGGGGCGAGCGGTTCGTTCGGCAGGGCGGCGGTCGGGTGGGCGATGACCGCCCGGCGGCCGGCCCGCACCGTCCAGCTCGACCCGTCCGGCAACTCGGGCAGCGGGGCGGACCACTCCTGCCGGCCGGACTCGCGGTTCACCGCGAACACCCGGTCGGCGGTCGGCAGGTAGTAGCGGTCCGGGTCGGCGTCGGCGTTCGCCAGATCAACCGCGCCGGCGGGGAGCAATCTCGGTTGCGACCACGGCCGGCCCCCGGCCCGCTGCACCTCCACTCCGGTATTCCGCGACACCGCTACCAGCACGTCGTCGCCGAACACCCGCACCGCCGGCGGGGTGCCGGTCCAACTGGCCGGCCGGCCGGGGTCGAGCAACTTTTCCTCCCGCCCGCTCGCCCACGTCGTCACCCCGCCGGCCGCCGTCGGGATCAGCACGCCGCCCTTGTACGCCGCCGGCGGGGTCACCCAATCCGCCCCGGTGGTTTCGCCGCTGTGGTCCACCTGTCCGGTGTCCGCCGACACCCGCCACCACTCGTGTTCCCGTTGCACGATCACCGCCGGGCCGTCGGCGCCGAGGAACGGGCCGAACCGCGGGGCGGCGTCGAACTCGTGCGGCCGCACCTCCGGCCGCTTCAGCGTGTCGAGCGCCCACGCCACCTTCCCGGTCGTCAGGTCGAGGGCGATCAGCCCGCGTTCGCCGGCCCGCATCACCAGCCGCGACCCGGCGAACGTGAACGCCGACAGTTCGAGGTCCGGCGAGTGATGATCCCACCGCTTCCGCCCGTCGGCGCTCACCACCACCACCGCGTGTGGGCCGACGGCGACGACCCCACCGTCAACCGCGATCGCCGCGGACGTGAGTGCGGCCGGGGTGTCGATCCGCGCCCGCAGCACCGTCTTTCCGTTCGTTGGGTCGATGACGAACAGCGACTTCCCGTCGGTCAGTGCCACCCGGCTGTCACTCGAAGCCGCGAGCGGGCGGAGCGGGTACGCCCCCGGCGGCAGGGCGGCGGTGCGGGCCACCTTCGCCCCTTCACCCAGGCTCGGCGCGGCCACCGGGTCGAACCCGGCCTTCGCCGGGCGGACGACCGGGGCGGGGTCGAACGCCGGCCGCGGGACGGTGCCCAGGATCACCGTCGGCGTCGTGCCCTCGGCCGGCTTCGCCGGCGGCTTGCGGTCGAACACGTACCCCCACAGCTCGCTCTCGGTGGCGACCAACAGCACCCCGTCGGCGAACGCCAGGTTGCCGGCCACGCCGGGGATGCGGGGCTGCGGGACGAACGCCGGCCGGCCGTCGTCCGGGTCGAGCAGCCACAGGGATTTCGAGGTGGCGGACTGCGTCGGCCACAGGATCAGGTCGTCGCCGGCGATCCCGCGGCCGTGCGTCGGCAGCGCCGCCCCGACGTGCCGCCAGCCGCCCGGCTGCTGGTCCTCGCCGGTGTTCACGTCGAACGCCCGCACCCCCTTGTTCGGCGCGTTCAACGTCACGATCAGCCGGCCGCGGCTCACCCCGAGCAACTGGTCCACCTGCAGCTCGGGGGCGCTGGTCCACAGGGGTCGGCCGGTGTCCGCGTCCAGGGCGTACACCGCATCGCCGTCAGCCGGGGCGACGAACACCTTGCCGGCGGCGGCCAGCGGCGGGCACAGGTCGCGGGGCGAAGTCGCCGGCGGGCGGACGGCCAGCGGGTTGCGGAACGCCCACGCTGGCTTGCCGCTGACCGCGTTCAGGGCCACCGTCACCCCGGTGTGCGAGCCGAACACCACGTTCCCGCCGGCCCGCGTCAGCACCTCGTGCCGGTTCTTCGTGCCGGTGCCGCGGTTGGCGTCGGCGTCGCACACGTCCGTCACCCACAGCGGTTTGCTCGCGGCCGAGTCCGGGTAGCACGCGACGGCATGGACGAACCGGCTGTTCTCCACCCGCACGAACGCCGCGTACACCCGCCCGTCCGCCCACAGCGGGGCGCCCTCCCAGGCGGCGAACAGGTCGGCCGCGGCCGGCGGGGCCGCCTGCCAGCGGGCGCTCAGGGTGAGCGCGTCCGCCTCCAGATTGAGCGGGTCTTTCGGCTCCAGGCACACCAGGTACGTCCGCGGCTTCTTCCCCTGGTCGCTGCCGCCGGGCAGGGCGGCGGGGCCGAGCCGGGCGAACAGCCGCCCGCCGCCGACCGTCAGGGTGAAGTCGGCGTCGAGCTGGCACGGCAGGGCGAGGTCTTTCGGCGGGATGTCCGGCGGGTCGTTCAACGTCTCGAAGTGGTATGCCAGCCGCACCGCCCCGGTCCGCAAGTCGAACCTGTACACCCGCCCGGCGTCGGCCAGGTACGCGAACCCGCCCAGCACCACCGGGTGGAGCGCCAGCGTCTTCGCCGCCGCGAACGACGCCGGGTTCGGCCGGTCCTGGTCCTTCTTCTCCCGCGGGATGGGTTCCTTCCACGGGCGGACGCCGGACCAGTACCGCGGCAGCGGGGCGTCCGGCTTGCCGTCGCGGGCCGGGTTGCCGGCGAACGTCGTCCACCCGGCGGCGTCGGACGGCACCTTCGGTTTACTGGCGATCAGCTTCGCCAGGGTGTCGGCGTAGGGTGCGTTCACCCCGGCCAGCATCCCGGACGCCTTCGGGTGGGCGGTGCGGAACTTCGCCAAGTCCGCCTCCGCCCCGGCCGCGTCCCCGGCGAACAGCCGGCACAGCACCAGCCGCGCCTTCACCCCGGCCGGGTCGGTCTTCGGCTCCGGGTACTTCATCTCTTCCGAGTCGTCCGCCAGCAGCTTCCGCCAGTGCTTCTCCGCCGCCGGGAAGTCGCCCCGCTCGAACGCCAGCTCGCCGAGCAGCAAGAGCGCGTCCTCGGCCGGGCGGCTGACGAAGTACCGCTCCAAGAGTTCGGTCAGCGGGCGGGGGTCGCGGGCCGACCGGCCGGCGTCGAGCAGCTTCCTGGCCGGCTCGTCGATGCGGCGGCGGAAGGTGGCGAGCGCGTTCGCCGGCAGCGCCGCCAGGTACTGCTGCACCAGCCGGCGGGCGGGCACGAACTGCCCGTCCTTCACCGCCACCAGGTCGTCGCCGGACTCGTCCAGGATCTTCTGCAGGTCGTCGGCCGCCTCGGCCGGCTTGTTGTCGGTCAGCTTCTGCCGGGCCTCGGTCAGCCGCTTGCGGGTCCGCACCGCCTCGGCCTCCCCGCGGAGGCGGGTGGCGTTCACCGGCTGGGCGACGGCGGGCGCCGCGACCAGGAGCAGCACGATCAGGATGAGACGGCGGACCATGCGGACATTGTCGGTCCGGCCGGCGGAACCACAAGCGGGAAAAGGCGGGGCCGCCGCCGCCGTTTCATTCGGCGGGTTTGTACACACCCCACCGGGAAACGTTGCGCATTTTTGGAACATCCCTCACCCGCCAACGACTTGCGGCGAATCGGCGTCATCGCCGCGAGCCTGCGAGCGGGGTCGTCGGTGTCTTCGCTGGTGTCCCGCCTTCAGGCGGTCTTGGGTGAACCGGCGGCGTGAGCCGCCTGGGTGTGTTCAGAACCCGACGGGCTGACGCCCGCGGTTCACCCGATCTGCGGCTGACGCTCGCGGTTCACCACCGAAGACCGGCTAAAACCGGGACACCAACGAAGACCGGCCACCAACACTCGCCCCCTTCCGCCGTTGAACCGGGCAACGGAGGGAACTCGTCATGCTTCCCGCCTGCCTACTCGCCCTGGCCCTTGTTGACGAGCCGCCGCCACGCTTCGACGCCGACGGCCTTCCGCTGCCCGCCGAAGCGGTGCGGCGGCTCGGCTCGCAGCGGTTCCTGGTGAACAGCCTGAAGGCCGCCGCCTTCAGCCCGGACGGCCGGACGGTGTACACCCTCACCCACCCCGACCTGGCGGCCGACCGCAAGAGGTGGGTCGGCCCCGGCCTGACCGCCTGGGACGCGGCCACCGGCCGGGCGAAGTGGCGGGCGCTGACGGACACGAACCTGTTCCAACTGGCCGTCGATCCGAACGGCAACACGGTGTGGGTGACGGCCGGAACCGGCCCGTGGGACAAGTCGGAGGTCGTTCGGTTCGGCCTTTCCGCCGCCGACGGCCACGAAGTTTTTCGCGCCGTCCTCCGCCCGCGGACGGTGGCCGTCCACGCGCTGCACTCATCCGGAGCGGTGGCGTGGGTGAGCCGGGACTCACAGGATTCGTACACCCTGCGGGTGACGACCGCCGGCGGGAAGAACACGGTCGAGCGGTTCATCGGCCTGACGCGTGTGAGCCAACTGGTGTGGAACGGCGCGGGCGACCGGGTGTTCTTCCCCGTTTCCACGCCGGACGGGAAGCAGCGGGAGTTGTGGGCGATGGACGCCAAAACGGGCGACATCGTGTGGTCGGTGGAGGGCAGCGCGGCGTACCTGCTGATGTCCCCGAACGACGCGGTGCTGGCCGAGACCACCGGCCGGGTGTTGCCGGCGAAGCCGGGGAAGCAGCCGACCGAGGGCGAGTTCATCGTCCGCGGGCGGGCCCCGCGGACGGGCCGGGAGGTCGGCGCCGCGGTGTGGCCGCAACGCATTTACAAGTCGTATTGCTACGTCGGCGAGCCGCGGTGGGACGGGGACGGCCGCCCACTCCTGTTCCACCCGGACGGGAAGACGCTCGTGGCGCGAACGCGGTTCGGGGAGCCGGCGGCGATCGACCTGACGACGTGGAAGCCGCTCGCCGCCCCGCCGGTCATCCCGCTCGGGTCCACCTTCAGCCCGGACGGGAAGACGGCACTCGTCACCCGCGGGCGGAACGCCGTTCTGTGCGACACCGCCACCGGCAAGCCAATCGACCCGCCGAGTCCCGGCTTCGCGGCCGGGCCAGTGAACTGGCCCGAGCTGCGGTTTTCCTCGTCCGGCGAGTATCTGGTGCGGGCGACGAGGATGGGCGAAGGGGTGGGCGAGGTGACGGTGTGGAACGCGGCCACCGGCGTCGCCCGCCGGCGGTCGGCGTGGGACGGGCTGGTGTACTGGCTGCCCCGCGAAAAAGATTGTTGGAAGCGAAAGCACTGGGACGACGAACCGGCTGAGGTCGCCGATACCCGGCCGGCGAATCGTTCGACGGCGTACTGGCCGGGCGGCCAGTTGCGGGCGTTCTGGTCGCCCGAGGGCATCCACGTTCAGGACGCGAAGACGGGCGAGGTGGTCCACACGTTCCGCGAGCAGACGCGGCCGGTGCGGGCGCTGGCGTTCAGCCCGGAAGGGCGGCTGCTGGCGGCCGAGAGCGAGGACGGGCCGATCTTGCTGTGGGCCGTGCCGCCCCGAAGCCGGTGAACCGGCGGCGTGAGCCGCCTGGGTGGGAACACACCCGACGGGCTGACGCCCGCGGTTCACCAAATCGATCACCCCTCCGGCGGCCAGCCGTCGGGGAAATGCCCGTACACCGCGGTGTACGCCCGCACGGTCGTCGGCGGCGGCTGGTCCAGCGCCGCCGCCACGCTCTCCCGGTAGCCCTCGTCGAGCGACTCCTGCATCCGCGCGATCTCCTCGTCCCGCTTCCGGTCCTCCTCCTCCTCGGCCATCGCCTTCTCCGGGTCGTAGTTCTCGAACTCGGACTCGCCCCGCTCCTGCCGCGCCTGCTCGTCCATCTGCTTCTTGAGCGGGCGGAAGTCCACCAGCCCGAGCCGCGGGAAGTGGTACACCCAGTCGTGCCCGCGGGCCTTCAGCCGGCGGAAGATCAGCTCGTACACCGGCGTCAGGTCGGCCCGGTCGGCCACCGCGTGCGTGCCCATGTAGAAGTCCAGGTAGGTGTACCCGCCGTCGCCGATCATCTCCTTCCGCATCTCGTCGATCATCGCCCGCACCCGCGGGTCGTCCGACTGCGGGAAGAGCTGGGCTTCTAACTCGGGCGGCAGTTGCGGCTTGGGCGGCGGGGGCGGGCCGCCCTGGGCGTTCAGGAGGTCGGCCAGGAACCCGCCGCTCCCCCGCGCCGACCCCAGGTGCAGCCAGCGGCCGTCGTCGGCGATCACCTCGTGGTTGTCGGAGAACACGTCCCACAGGCACAGGCCGACCAGCTCGCGGCACTCCCGCTCCGGCTCCACCTCGCCCGGCCCGTCGGCGAACTCGGCCTCCACCTCGGCCAGGGTGGGTTCCGGCGGTGGCGGCGGGGCATCCGGCTTGCGGCCGGGGAAGTTCGCCAGCCCGCGGTGCATCCGCACCCGCTCCGCGTGGACCTGGGCGGCGGACGGGTGGAACGCCGCCACCAGCGGGGACGCGGCCCACCCGTGCGGGGCGAGTTCGGCCAGCACGTCCGGCCCGGCCCACCCGTGCGGGAACAGGGCGGCGAACTCGGCCGGCAGGTCGCCCTCGGGGAACTCCGGCCGCTCGTAGTCGGTGTGGCTCATGGGTCGGTGCCCCGATGTGGAGGTGAGTTCGCCGAGCTATGCTCGTCCGTCCAGGTGGTCGTCGTCGTCCGAAACGACGGTCGCCTTTCCGATCCACAACCCCGGCACCCGCTTGCCGACGGGGGCGGGCAACGCTGCCCGCAGGGTCGCCACCTCCGCGCCGTTGTCGGTCAGCGTCACCTCCTCACCCGGTTGGAGGCGGCGGAGCAGCCCGCACAGGTCGGTACTCGCTTCCTGGATGGTGGCGGTCATGACTTTTCCCGTGGGTGTTCGCCGGTCATTATAACCCCGCCGCCCGTAGAACACCTGTCCGGCACGCTGCCGGTTCTTTTTCCCGCCGGAGGTCGTCATGACCCGTTTCTGCTGGGCGGTGGCCGCGGTCGCGGTCGGCACCGCCGCGCTCGCCGAGGACAAGAAGTTGGAGTACCCGAAGACGAAGAAGGGGGACGTGGTGGACACCTACCACGGGCAGAAGGTGGAAGACCCGTACCGCTGGCTGGAAGACGACGTGCGGAAGAGCAAGGAGGTGGCCGACTGGGTGGCCGAGCAGAACAAGGTGACGGAGGCGTACCTGGCCACCATCCCCGAGCGGGAGGCGATCAAGAAGCGGATCACCGACCTGTACGACTTCGAGAAGTTCACCGCCCCGAGCAAGATCGGCGGGCGGTACTTCTACAGCCGGAACAGCGGTCTGCAAAACCAGTACGTGCTGTACGTGCAGGAGACGCTCGACGCCGAGCCGCGGAAGCTGCTCGACCCGAACGAGTGGAGCAAGGACGGCACGGTCGCCCTGTCCGGGTTCGCGGTGAGCGACGACGGCAAGTACGCCGCCTACGGCAAGTCCGAGAGCGGGTCGGACTGGCAGACGTGGGGCGTGCTGGACGTGACCACCGGCAAGCCGCTGAGCGACGAACTGAAGTGGGTGAAGTTCAGCGGGGCGGCGTGGACGCCGGACGGCAAGGGGTTCTTCTACAGCCGGTTCCCGGAGCCGACCGGCGAGGCCAAGTTCCAGGCGCTGAACGAGAACCAGACGCTGTACTACCACCGCGTCGGCACCCCGCAGGCGGACGACGTGCTGGTGTACCGGCGGCCGGACCACCCGCGGTGGACGGTCGGGGCGGAGGTGTCCGAGGACGGGCGGTACCTGGTCATCAGCGTCGGCGACGGCACCACCAGCCGCAAAGTGCGGGTCGTGTACAAGGACCTGTTCGAGCCGCTCGCCGCGCCGGTGGACCTGATCGACAACCACGACGCCAAGTACGACTTCCTCGGCAACGACGGGCCGGTGTTCTACTTCCGCACGGAAGCCGACGCGCCGAAGGGCAAGGTGATCGCCGTCGACACCCGCAAGCCGGCCAAGGCGGATTGGAAGAACCTGGTGCCGGAGGCGAAGGAGAAGCTGGAGTCGGCCGGGCTGGTGGGCGGGCTGTTCGTGTGCAGCTACCTGCGGGACGCCACCACGGCGGTGAAGATGTACACCCCGGACGGGGCGTTCGTGCGGGAGGTGCAGTTCCCCGGCCTGGGGTCGGCCGGCGGGTTCGGCGGGAAGAAGACGGACACCGAGACGTTCTACACGTTCACCAGCTTCAACCGGGCCGGCGAGATCTACAGGTACGACATGATTACGGGCACCAGCAAGCTGTTCCGCCAGCCGAAGGTGAAGTTCAGCCCGGACGAGTACGAGGTGAAGCAGGTGTTCTACACCAGCAAGGACGGCACCCGCGTGCCCATGTTCATCAGCCACAAGAAGGGGCTGAAGCTGGACGGCACCAACCCGACGCTCTTGTACGGGTACGGCGGGTTCGACATCTCGCTGACGCCCAGCTTCAGCGTGTCCCGGTTGCAGTGGATGGAGATGGGTGGGGTATTCGCGGTGGCGAACCTGCGGGGCGGCGGGGAGTACGGCGACGAGTGGCACCGGGCGGGCACCAAGGGGAAGAAGCAGAACGTGTTCGACGACTTCATCGCCGCTGGCGAGTACCTGGTGAAAGAGAAGTACACGGCCCCGAAGAAACTGGCGATTCAGGGGGGCAGCAACGGCGGCCTCTTGGTCGGGGCGGTCATCACCCAGAAGCCGGAGTTGTTCGGGGCGGCCCTGCCGGCGGTCGGGGTGATGGACATGCTGCGGTTCCAGAAGTTCACCGCCGGCCGATTCTGGACGGACGACTACGGCAGTAGCGACAACAAGGACGAGTTCGACGCGCTGGTGAAGTACAGCCCGTACCACAATCTGAAGACCGGCACCAACTACCCGCCCACGCTGGTGACGACCGCCGACACCGACGACCGGGTGGTGCCGGGGCACAGCTTCAAGTTCACCGCGAAAATTCAGGAGTGCCAGGCCGGGCCGGCGCCAGTGCTGGCGCGGATCGAGACGAAGGCCGGGCACGGGGCCGGCAAGCCGACCGCGAAGGTGATCGAGGAGACCGCCGACCAGTGGGGGTTCCTGGTGAAAAACCTGGGGTTCAAGCCGACCCTGCCGAAATAACTTCGGTTTGGCAAACGACGACCCAGCCGCCCTCGTCAGACATGACGGGGGCGGTGGCGTTACCGGAGGCGGTCATGCGGAGTGCGATCACCCTGGCGGTGCTGGTCGGGCTGGGCGGCGGGGCGGGGGCCAGCGTGTCCGCCCCGGAGAGCTACGCCGTCGACACGCCGAACGGGCAGTTCAAGCTGGTGATGCTGGTGAAGGACGGGCACGAACCGCAAGAAGGATCCGACGCGGCGAAACTGAACGCCAGGTACAAGCAGTCCGGGCTGTACCGCGCCGACGGCAGCCCCGACCCGCTGTGGACGGTGGACTGGTACAGCCGGGGCAAAGGCATCCACCCGCTGAACGACGGCCGCACCCTGGTGGTGGTGGAGTACGAGGAGCCGAACTGCTACCCGGTGGAATGGACGCTGAAGCGGAACGGGCGGACGGTGCCGGAACTGGCGCGGGTGACGACGGCGATCACCTTCTACCGCGACGGCAAGCCGGTCCGCAGCCACACCGTCACCGACCTGTTCGACGTGTCCCGGTTCGACCCGGAGGCGACGTGGTGGGGCACGCACACTCCGCCGGACGAAGCGGCCGGCACGGTCACGCTCACCGCCGAGTCGGGCGAGACGGTGACGCTCGACTGTCACACCGGGGAGCGGGTCGGGGTGCTCGGCGACTGGTGCGGCACCCCGACCGCGAGCCGGCCGGTGTGGGTGGTGCTGGCCGGCGGGGCGGTCGTGGCCGGCGGCACCGCCGCGTTCGTCGGGCTGGCGGTCGTCCTGCTCCGCCGGCAGCGTCAGCTCTCCGGCGGGGCGTAGTAGAACCCGAAGTCCACCCGGTCCCGCAACTCGCCCGGGGCCAGGAAGATGAGCGGCGGGTCGGCCGTGGTCTGCTCGCCGGCCGGCTTGTCCGACACCCGCACCGAATACCCGTAGTCGTCCCCGACCGCCAGTTGTTCGAACGCGTAGTACCCGTCGGCGTCCGTGTAGGTGAACACCTCGTCCGCGTCCAGGAACCCGTTGTTGTTCCCGTCCAGGTACACGGTGCGGTCGGCGAACCCGACCTCGCCGGCGTCCCGCACCCCGCTCCGGTCGGCGTCGAAGAACACGCTGCCGGCGATCGCCCCGGTCTGCGACGTGCGGGTGGCCCACTCCTGGAACCCGGCGTTGCCGGCGTGCGTCTCGCCGAACTTGCTGTACACGTACACGTACCCGCCGCCGCCGATCGCCGCCTCCGGCAGGCGGAACAGCATGTCCCCGGACCCGCTGCCGTGGTTCAGCCGGTAGTTGAGCAGCACGCTGTTGTTCCCGCCGGCGTCCAGGTCGAACACCGGGGCCAGCCCGGCCAGCTTGCCGGTGGCCGGGTCGTACCCGGTCAGCCCGGGGGCGTCGGCCACGAACACCTTCAGCTCGTCCAGCGACAGCAGCGGCTGGCTGGCCTTCTGGTTGACGTCCAGCAGGAACTCGCGGAACCGGCCGGTGGGCAGCGTCACCGCCGGCACCGCCGACGAGTGCAGGTCGCGGGTGAACTGCGGGCTTTTGTTCTCCTGGTACTGGAGCGGGCGGGCGGAGGTGTTGAACCCGGTCTGGGTGGCGGTCTGGGCCGACCGCCCCTGGATGCGGAGGAACGAGTCGATCTGCCCGGTGCCGGTCGGCTGGGCGTCGTACTGGGTGAACAGCCCGCCGGCCAGTTCGCCGTGGGCGCCGGCGGTGGTCAGGTCGAGTACAGTCGGCACCACGCGGTCGTCCAGGCGGTTGAGCGCGAGGGCAGTCTGACGGTTCAAGGGTTCGGACATCTGGTGTCTCCGCGGGCGAATTGGGCGCAGCAGGATAGGCCACGCAGAAGGCGGGGGAAACCGGCCGGCGGCTCGTTCCGCCGCCGCGGTCGGGAAACACGACACGGGTGTTAACGAGTGTTCCGGGTGGGCGGCAGCGCCGGGGGTGCCGGCGCCCGCCCGCCCTCAGAGATGTGCTGTCCGCTCAGACAGGCCAGGAGAAAATAGCGGCCGGGTTGGAGTTCACGCTTCAGCGTGATCCACGCTCAGTCACGCTGAAGCGTGAACTCCAACACCGGCCGCGGGTCACTTCTTCCGCCGCTTCTTCTTGCCGTTCCCGTTTTCGCCCGGCTTGGGCGGGTTGTTCACGATCTGCCGCTGCGTCTCGGCCTGCTTCTGCAACTCCTCCATGCGGTCCATCATCCGCTGCTTGAACCGGCCCATGAACCCGCTCGGCTCGGCCGGTTTGGCCGGGCCGGGGTCGGTGATGAGTACCGGGGCCGGCTCCGGCGCGAGGGCGGCGTTCGGCTTCTTCTTCTTCAGCAGCTTCCGCTCGATCAGCCCCCAGGTGGTGGACACGATGAAGTACACGCACATGCCGGCCGCCATCTTGTAGAAGAAGACGCCCATGAAGATCATCATGTACTTCATCGTCTTCTGCTGCATCTCCTGCTGCTCGTCCGCCGGCGGCGGGGTGGACACCTTCATGTTGATGAACATGAGGGTGACGGCGGCGATGGGCAGCAGGTTCAGGTACGGCCCCAGGTACAGCATGCCGCCCAGGCTGTCCGGGGTGCTCAGGAACCAGATGGCCTCGCTCCACCACACCATCATGTCCGGGGCGGCCAGGTTCTCCACCCACAGGAAGCGGTCGAGGCGGAAGAAGACGGACTCCTGCAGGCAGAAGTACAGGCCCATGAACACCGGCATCTGCGCGAACATGAGCAGGCACCCGCCCATGCTGGCCAGCGGGTTCACCCCGGACTGGAGCATCAGCCGCGTCTTCTCCTGGTTGATCCGCTGCGGGTCGCCCTTGTACTTCTCCGTCAGCTTCTCGATCTCCGGCTTGAGCGCCGCCATCTTGTCCTGCAGCTTCAGCATGGACGCCTGCTGCCGGCGGCTGGGCACCAGCAGGATCATCCGCACCAGGAAGGTGAGCAGGATGATGTCGATGCCCCACACCGGCACGACGCGGTGCAGCCAGCCGAGCACCCCGTGCATCAGGTTGGTGAAGAACACCACCAGGTCGGTCCAGTAGATCTTGTCGGCGAACGTGCCAAGGGCGTTCGGGGTGGGCGCGTCGGTGAGCGTGTACAGGGTGAGCGCGTCCAGGTAGCGGTCCACCGTCGCCGGGTCGGCGGCGTACTGCTGGCGGTCGGCCGGCAGTTGGTCCAGGTGCTTGAGCAGCCGCACCTTGATCGGCCCGTCGTACACCCAGTAGCGGTGCTCGACCGTCTGCCCGGGGTCCGGGTTGACCGGCTTACTCACCGCCCGCACGCTGATGTCGCCCAACTGCGGCTTGTCCTCCGGCACCCCCGGCGACGCCTCGCGGGTGGCCCGCACGTACTCCCACACGTTCTCCGCCCGCTGCTCGGCCGGGCCGTCCGGGTCGATGGCCAGGGCGGTGGCGAAGTACTGCGTGGACACGGCCGCGTAGGTGAACTCGAACCCGCCGGATGTGACCGATTCGCCGCCGTGCTGGCCGGTGATGGTGGCCGCGTCCTGGAAGTCTCGCTTGCCCGCCCCGGACTTCGTCTTCCATCCCACCTGGGCGTTGCGGAACGTGCCGGTGTACCACTCGCCCTCGATTGGCAGCCCGTGCCCGCCGGCGATCTGGTACTTGAACGGGGCGCGGGTGCGGGCGTCCTTCGACCGCGTGTCCTGCCCGACGATCTCCAGCTTCATGCGGACGTGGTAGTCCCGCTTGGCCAACTCGAACGTCTTCTTCAGTTTCAGGTGGTACGGCTCGCCGAGCGTCGTCTCGAACACCACCCTGGCGTCGGCCGTTTCGGTGCCCGGCACCTCCTCGACCACTTTCCAGGTGCGGTCGCCGAGTTCCCGCGACGGGAACTTCTCGTGCGTCTTCTCCTTGTCCTCCGGCCAGCGGTCCGGGTCGCCGGCGGCCGGGTAGTGGTACAGGGTGTACGACGGCTCGGTCAGCGCCAGGGCGGTGGTCGGGTCCACCACCTGCCCCGTCGGGGTGGCGACCAGGTTGCGGTACTCGGGGTCGTTGGTGACGGTGGCGTTGTCCCGCTTGCGGATGTACCCCGGGATGAGTTCGAGCGGGCGGGGGTGGCCGGCCTCGTCTTTCACCTCGCGGCCCAGCCGGCTGGCCTGGTCGAACGCCGGCAGGATCACCTGCTGGACGCCCGCCCCCTTGGTGTTCAGCAGCACCCGCTTGTTGAACCCGTCCCCGCCCAGGGCGATCAGGCGGAACGGCTCGGCCGGGGTGGTCGGCTTCGGGGGCACGGGCTTCGGCGGTTCCACCGGCTTGGGCGGCGCCTCCGCCTTCGGCTGCTCCGGCACATACCGGGACTGCAGCTTCATTGCCTCGTCCGACGGGGCCACGGCGCCGCCGGCGACGGCCAGCAGTTGCTCGCGGGTCGGCTTCAGCACTTCCGGGGTCGGTTCGGGTTTGGGGAAGTAGGTCTTCTCGACCCACCACCAGACGGCGCCGACGGTGACGGCCAGGACGACGAACAGGGCGGCGTTGAAAGCGGTGTTGCGGTTCATGCGAAGCGGGTCTCCGCCGCCCTCCCGTTCGGGGCAGCATCTGGTTATGGTATCGGCGGCGGAACGAGACAACAGGGCGGGGCGGGTGTAAGTCATCCGCATGAGCGGCGCGTGGCTGATTCTGGAAACGTCCGGCCGGTCGCGGGTCGGGGTGGCGGTCGGCGGGGCGGTGATCGCGGCCGAAGACCTGCCCGCCGGCCGGCAGCAGAACCGGCACCTGCTGCCGACTGTTGAGCGGCTGATTCGTGAGTGCGGGCTGACCCCGCGGAGCCTGACGCACATCGCCGTCGGGGTCGGCCCCGGCAGCTACACCGGCCTGCGGGTGGGCCTGACCGCCGCCAAGACGCTCGCCTACGCCCTGGGGTGTTCGCTGGTGGCGGTGCCGACATTTGCGGCCGTCGCCGCCGACGTGCCCGGAACGGTGGACGTGATCGGGGATGCGCTACAGGGGACGATCTACGTCCAGCGGTTCACCGACGGGACGGCGATGAGCGAGTTGCGGATCGAACGGTTCGACGAGTGGGTGGCCCAATTCACACCTCCCCCCCTGAGGGGGAGGTCGGCGAGCGAAGCGAGCCGGGAGGGGGGTGAACTCTCGGTTGCCGGCCCCGGCGTGGTGACATTCGCCGACAAACTGCCCGTCCACGTCACCCGCTCGCCGGTGGTCGAGCCGTCCGTCGAGGCGGTGTTCCGCGTGGCCCGGACCCTCCCGCCGCTGACGGTCGAAGAGATGATGCGGCTGGAACCGCTGTACCTGCGGGGCAGCTCGGCCGAGGAGAAGGCGAAGGCGGCTACTTCGTCCAGTCTTCCGTCTTGAGGCGAGTCAACGCGGACACCACTCCTCATCCGCTTCCGGGATCGGGTCTCCGGGCTTCCAGTCCGGCGGCGGGTCTTTCCCGGTCAGGCGGTAGTAGCGACCGTAAGCCTCCGCTTCCCTGGCCGCCTGTTCCAACTCGGGTGTCATTGGTTGTGGTGGTTGTCGCCAGAGCGGGACCGGCATGCGGCGTTGCAACTCCGCGACCGCCGCTTCCAGCGTAGCAACGCGCTCTTCGAGTGTCGGTTGGGACATGGTTCACCTCCGCACTCCCGACACTCATGCCGCACGTCGGGTTCACCCCTTCGCCAACTCCTCGTCCACCAGTTTCCGCACCACGTCGTTCGGCGCGCCCTTGTTCGCCTTCATCACCGCCCCCACGATCGCCATCTTCGCCGCCTCCTTGCCCGCCCGGAAGTCGGCCACCGCCTTCGGGTTCTTGCCGATGGCTTCGATCACCGCCGCCCGCAGCGCCCCCGCGTCCGCCTCCTTGATGCCGACCGCGTCCTTCGCTTCCTTCAGCGTGCCGCCGGTTTCGAGCATCTTGTTGAACACCGCCGTGCGGTCCATCTTCGACAAGCTCGCCGTGCCCTTGATGAAGTCGGCGAGCGCCGCCGGCGTCATCGGGAAGGCGTCGATCTCCTCGTGCCGCTCGGTCAGCGCCGGGTACACCAGGTCGCTCAGCCGGTTGGCCGCCGCCTTGCCGTCGGCCAGCGCCTTCGCCACCGCCTCGAAGTACGCCACCATCGTGCGCCCCTTCGCCGTCAGCACGTCGGCGTCGTAGGGGGTCAGGCCGTATTGCTTCTCCAGCCGCGCCCGCTGCGCCTGCGGCAGCTCGCCCATGTCCGCCTTCACCGCCGCCACCTGTTTGGTCGTCACCACCACCGGCACCAGGTCCGGCTCGGGGAAGTAGCGGTAGTCGGCGGCCTCTTCCTTCCGCCGCTGCACGATGGTCTTGCCGCGGTGGTCGTCCCACCCGGCGGTGGTCTTCAGCATCTTGCCGAAGCGGAAGTTGGCCGGGTCCTTCTGGAACTGCTCGTACTGGCTCTGGGCCTCATACGCGATCGCCCGTCCCACCCCGCGGAAGCTGTTCAGGTTCTTCACCTCCGTCAGCGGCGTCGCCGCGTACCCCTTCGGCTCGTCCGCCTTCGGGATATGGATGTTCACGTTGGCGTCGCACCGCAGGCTGCCCTCCTGCATCTCGCAGTCGGACACTTTCAGCTCCCGCAGCATCAGCCGCAGCTCGTCCAGGTACGCGATCGCCTCCTCCGGGCTGTTCATGTCCGGCTGACTCACGATCTCCAGCAGCGGGGTGCCGGTGCGGTTCAGGTCCACGCGGGTGTCCCCGCCGCGGCCGGAGTCGTCGTGGATGTTCTTGCCGGCGTCCTCTTCCAGGTGCGCGCGGATGATGCCCACCCGCTTGGCCGTGTGCCCCTTCTTCGGGTCCGGGTGGACGTTGATGTCCAGGTGCCCGTCGTGGCTGAACGGCAGGTCGTACTGGCTGATCTGGTAGTTCTTCGGCAGGTCCGGGTAGTAGTAGTTCTTGCGGTCCCACTTGGTGAACCCGGGGGCGTAGCCGGCGTGCGTGGCGATCTGGCAGTTCAGGGCCAGCGCCGCCTTCAGCGCCAGGTGGAACGCCTGCTTGTTCATGACGGGCAGCGAGCCGGGCAGCCCCAGGCACACCGGGCACGTGGCCGTGTTCGGCGGCTGGCCGAACTTGTTCAGGCAGCCGCAGAACAGCTTCGTCTTCGTCAGCAGTTGGACGTGGACTTCGAGGCCGACGACGATCTTGTACGGCAGCTCCGCCATGTGCGCTCCAGTGCCATCCGGGTCCGAGAGGATGCGGGAATTGTACAGGACCGTCGGAAGCGGCGATCGGTTCAGCCGGGAGGTGCGATGCGCCAGTTTTCTACCTTCAGACCGGGCACAGCCGACAGATCGCTGTCCACGGTCACGACAATGCAGTTGCCCAGTACGAATGCGATGGCGGCCAGTTCGATGTCGATGGTCTGCATCGGCCGGCCGATCCGGAGCAACTCGGCTTCCAACCGCCCGTACTCGAATGCCGCTGCCTCGTCGAACGGCCACAGGGTTAGGCTGGGCAGGTGGGTGTGCAGCCGTTGCATGTTCCGCTCGCGGGTGGCGCTCCGCTCCAACCCGCTGACCACCTCCCCGAGAACCGGTGTCCCCGTGCCGATGCGGTTGCCTCGCCTCTTTTCAGCCAGGGCGTGTTCGTACACCCCGTTTCGCCGGGTGATGTAGTCACCAAGAATCCCACTGTCGAGGAGATACCGGGTCACTCCCAGATCCTCCGATTGCGCTCGCCGCGCTCGAAGAACGTCGCCTTCTCCCGTTCCTTCTTGGCCTGTCGCTCCGCATCCCACGCCGCCCGCTCCTCATCCGTCCACTCCACCGGCTCGATTTGGTCCATGAGCGCGAGGGCGGCGGCGATCTCCTCGGGGGTCATCGGCCGATCCGATTCCGGCGCGTGGACCTCCACCTCCGCCCCGTCCGGCAGATCGAGCGGGCGGCTCAGCTCGACCCGACCGTTCCGCACCACCCCTCTCACGATGACGGTGGACATGACATCCCCTCCGGCAGTTCACCCGGGGTAGTTTACCCCGTCGTCCCGCCGCCCGCGTCTGGAATCCCACCCGGTTGCGGCCCGGCGGGGGCGGCGGTATAGTGCGGTCACACCGCCGGTGGAGCGACGCCCGTGAACCCGTCCGACCCACCCCCGCCTCCGCCAGTCCCGCCCGAACCGGCGGCCAAACCACCAATTGCCCGTCGCGTCGGTCGGGCTGAGGCCAACCGCGTGTCGGATCAGGAGATCAAGCGACGGCAGCGGTTGGGGATGCTCATCGTGTTGCTCGCGGTACTCCTACCGATAGCCGGGTGCGGGCTTCTCTTCATAGTCTGCGCCTTACAGCAGCCGACCGGCATCACCAAGCCCGCCACTGCTTCTAAAACCGCTACCACCCCATGACCCCGACCGACCCACCCCCGCCCGAACCCACACCGCCACTGCCGCCCCATCCGCCGGAGGCGAAAGCGGCCTCCGCTCCACCGCCGCTCCCGCCGCCGCTACCACCGCCCCTTCCCCCAGAACCGCCCGTCAAACTGCCGGTCGCCCACCGGGTGCCGGACGAACCGTGGAGAGAGCCGCCCACGGACTACAGGTTCGACGACGACTACCGCCCGCGGACGGCCCGCCAGCGCTCGCCGGAGCAGGGGACGAGATCGCCGTGGAACGTAGTGCTTCTCGTGATCGCGCTGGTGTTGCTCCTCCCGTGCGCCGGGTTCGCCTTCCTCTTCATCGCCTGTCTCGTCGGGCTGTGACCCGCCGGTGCCACGATCACATGACCCCGCCCGAACCTCCACCGCCGCCACCGGAAAAGAAGCCGTCCGACCCTCCGTCCGCTGCGGAACCTCGTCCGCCACCCCAGACTGAGCCGCCCGTCAAGCTGCCGGTCGCCCGCCACGCCCGCTCCAAGCGTCAGGGTTACTTCGACGAGGACTACAAACCCAGACGGGCCAGGTGGCTGCCGACCTCCGATCAGGCGTGGAACGTGGTGATCGTCACAATCGTGTTACTGATGCTGGTGCCCTGTGCGGGCATTGGCTACTTCGCAATCACCTGTAAACTCATCCGGCTATGACCACCCGCGACTACACGTTCCTGGGCACCACCCGCAGCCTGTGCCCGCACTGCCGGCGGGTGCTGGACGCCAAGATCGTCGTCCGCGACGGGCGGGTGTACTTCCGCAAGCACTGCCCCGAACACGGCCGGTTCGACGACTTCGTCTGTTCGGACGTGGCGTACTGGGACCGGCACGAGTACGCCCAGCCGGCCCGCTCGCCGCGGAAGTACGGCGTCGAGCCGGACCAGGGCTGCCCTCTCGACTGCGGCCTGTGTGCCGAACACGAGCAGCACACCTGCATCGCCCTGGTGGAGATCACCAGCGGGTGCAACCTGAAGTGCCCGATGTGCTTCGCCGAGAGCGGGCCGGGCGGCACACACGTCAGTTTCGACACGTTCACGGGCATGGTCGATCGGCTGATCGAGGTGGAGGGGGTGGCGGACGTGATCCAGTTGTCCGGCGGGGAGCCGACCCTGCACCCGGACCTGCCGCGGATGGTGCGGTACGCCTACGACCAGCCGGTTCAGGCGGTGATGATCAACACCAACGGCATCCGGCTGGCGAAGGACCGCAAGCTGGCGGAGGCGCTCGCCCCGATGCGGGATCGGCTGGAAATCTACCTCCAGTTCGACGGGTTCGACCCGGCCACGCACACGGCGCTCCGCGGCGAGGAGTTGCTGGACGTGAAGCTGGCGGCGCTCGACGTGCTGGCCGAGTTCGGCCTGCGGGCCACGCTCGTGTGTACCGTCTCGGACGTGAACCTGCACGAAGTCGGGGCGGTGTTGCGGTTCGGGCTGGGCAAGCCGGGCGTCCGCGGGGTGAGCTACCAACTCGCCACCTTCTGCGGGCGGCACGTTCAGCCGGAGGATCTCGAACGCCGGGCGACCATGCCCGACCTGGTGAAGGGGCTGGTGGCCCAGACCGGCGGGATGCTGGCGGTCGAGGACTTCATCCCGCTGCCGTGTGCGCACCCGAACTGCCACATGCTGGCGTACCTGTACCGCGGCGGGGAAACCCCGCTGCCGATCAACCGGCTGATCGACGTGCGGCCGCACATGGACCTGATCGCCAACAGCATCGTGTACACCCCGGCGCGGGCGAAGCAGATCGTGAACGCGGTGCTCAGCGACTGCGGGTGCGGCCCCGGCGGGTGTGGAGGGGGTTCGGGGGATGTTGTCCCCCGCTCATCCGACACGCCCGAGTTCCTGACGAAAGCCCTGGCCGAGCAACTGACCGGCGAGCAGGTGTTCCGCGTCACCCTCACCAGCTTCCTCGATGCACACACGTTCGACACCCGGCAGGCGATGAAGTGCTGCCTCGCCCACGTGCTGCCGAGCGGGCATGTGGTGCCGTTCTGCACGTACAACACGCTGTACCGCGACGGCCACGTCCCGCTCCCGCCGCTGGCCGACCGCCCGGCGCCGGCGGGGCGGAAGCCGCTGGTGGTGACCTGAAAGCAGATTTCACCGCGGAGGCCGCAGAGGGCGCGGAGAAAAACAGAGTTTGAACCACAGAGGCACAGGGACACAGAGAAGACAGGAAGATAGTTTCCGAGCAATTCTTCTCGTCTTCTCTGTGTCCCTGTGCCTCTGTGGTTAGTTTTCTTGTCTTCCTCTGCGGCCTCCGCGGTGAATCCTCTTCATGCCCTCACCCCGCCTCCTGTACGCCGGGTTCATGCTGCTGGCGGCGGTGGTGTTCGTCGTCGTCCGCCGGCTACTGCCGCCGGTGCCGGCCGTCGCCTCCCTGCCGCTCGCCCACCGCTTCTGCCTGGCCGCCGCCGGGTTCGTCGGCGGGGTGTTCGGCGCCCGCCTGCCGTTCCTGGTCGGCGTAGAGGCGGGGTCCGTCAACTGGCTGGCCGACGGCAAGACGATCACCACCGGGCTGATCGGCGCGTACCTGGCCGTCGAGGGGGTGAAGCTGCTGCTCGGCGTGTGGGTGAAGACGGGCGACTCGTTCGCCCTGCCGCTGGCCGCGGCCGTTGCCGTCGGCCGGTGGGGGTGCTTCTTCAACGGCTGCTGCGCCGGCACCGAAACCGCCCTGCCGTGGGGCGTGGACTTCGGCGACGGCGTCCGCCGCCACCCGACGCAGATCTACGAGAGCCTGTTCCACCTGGGCATGGCGATCGTCGTCGGCTCGGTGACGGCCCGCCGGCTCATCCCCGACCACCGCCTGCAACTGTACCTGATCGCCTACGCGGTGTACCGTTTCGCCACCGAGTTCATCCGCCCGGAGCCGGTCGCCGCGTGGGGGCTGACGTTCTACCAGTGGGCGGCGGCGGTGCTGGGCCTCGGGCTGGCGGCGCAGTGGTTCTTCGAGTGGCGGCGGGAGCGGCGGAGTAAAATGCCCCCATGCCGACCATCTACATCGACGCCGACGCCTGCCCGGTGAAGCCCGAGACGTACCGGGTGGCGGGGCGGTATGCCGTGCCCGTGGTGGTGGTGGCGAACACCCCGATGGCGATCCAAGACCACCCGCTCGTCTCGCTGATGACGGTGGCCGGGTTCGGGGCGGCCGACGACTGGATTGCGGAGCAGTGTAAACCCGGCGACCTGTGCGTCACCGCCGACATCCCGCTGGCCGCCCGCGTGGTGGCCGCCGGCGGCATCGCGATCGACCCGAAGGGCCGGGTGCTGGACGAGAACACGGTGGGCGAGGCGGTGGCCGTCCGCGACCTGATGACCGACCTGCGGGAAGCTGGGGTGGCGAGCGGCGGGCCGAGCGGGATGACGCCGAAAGACCGCTCGCGGTTGCTGGCCGAACTCGACCGGCTGGTGAACCTGGTGAAGCGGCGGCACGGCGGGTGATAGCTCTGTCTGTAGGCCCGAAGGGCCGGACTCCCTCAGCCCAGGGCAAGTGAGCCGCAGGCGAACGTCGCCCTGGGTGCGAACGATCAACACCCCCCAAGCCCCGAAGGGGCGCCCTCAGGTAGCCCGCCCCTTCGGGGCTTGTTCACCTTCACCGTGGTTCCCAGGCCTGCGCTCGCTCCGCTCGCTCCGACTTGGGCTGAGGGAGGACGGCCCTTCGGGCCTCCCACCACACCGCCCGCTACCGGCAGAGCATCCCTGTTCACCCCACGTCCCACACGGCCACCTTGCCCTTGTCCCCGCCGGCGGCGGCGACGGTGCCGTCGGCAGACACGGCCAGGCACGCCACCGTACCAATTTTCCAGTCGAACTGGCGGGCCGGCTTCCACGACGCCGGGTCGAACTCCAGCACCTGCTTCCCGCACCCGGCCAGCAGGAACCGGCCGAGCGGGTCGCCGCACAGGGCGTACAGGTGCTTGTTGCCCAGGCTGACGAGGACCGGCTCGGCGTCCAGGTCGGCGAGCGGAAGTACGCGGAGCAGGTGGCTGTCGCCGAGGACGAGGTGTTCCCCGCACACGGCCAGGTCGAGGAACGCGCCGGCGTACGACCGCTCGTGAAGCAGCTTCCCCTGCGTGCTCAGGACGGACAGCGTGGCCCGCGGCTCGAACCGGCCTTTCACCTTCTTGCCGCCGGACTGCAACACCGCGATCCGCTTGCCGTCCGGCAGGAACACTGGCTGGCCGAACCGGGTGCCGGTGCCGTCGAACTTCCACGCCTGTTTCCACCCCTTGCCCGTGCGGGTGTGCCCGCTCAGCCGGATGGGCACGCGGTTGCGGCCGAACGAGATGCCGTCGGCGGCGCACGCCAGCCGCCGGCCGTCCGGCGAGACAGCCACCTTCCACAGCCGGTTGTCGGGGTAGGCGTGCCGGATCACCTCGCCGCCGGCCGGCGGGAATTCGAGCAGTTCGGTCGCGTCGCCGATGAGGACGGTGCCGTCGTGCGGGCTGACGGCGAACCCGTTCCACGAGATGCTGCTCAGCGTGTGGACCCGCGGCGGGCGGTCGCCGGCCAGGTCGTGCCACTCGCACCGGCCGGGCGTGGACAGGTGCCCGAGCGCGACCAGGGTGCGGGCGTCCGGGGTGAACCCGACCTCCCGCACCGACTTGTAACTGCACGCCACGATCCGCATCGGTCACTCCACGTCCCACACGGCCACCTTGCCCTGGTAGCCGCCGGCGGCGGCGATGGTGCCGTTCGGGTTCACCGTCAGGCAGGTGATGGTGCCGATCTTCCAGTTGAACGTGCGGGCCGGCAGCCAAGTGGCCGGGTCCCACTGCGTCACCAGTTTGCCGGCCGCGGTGAGTACGAACCGGCCGAGCGGGTCGGCACACACCGCCGCGATCGGATCCTTGCCGGACGCCACCGTCCGCGGTTCGCGGTCCAGGTGATCCGCCTCGAACACGACCAGCTCACTCGACAGCACCTTGCCGGCCGTGGCGTTCGTTCCGACCACGAGTTGGCGGCCGACCGGCACGACGTGCGTGAACGGCCGGCGGGTCGGTGTACTCCGGCCGGCCTCCCGCCCGGCCCGCATGTCCCACACGACCAGACTGTACCGGGTGAACGGGTTGTGCTTGCCCGCGAACACCGTTTCCACGAACGAGCAGCGGGTGTCGCCCGGCAGGAAGCGGATGCGACCGGACAGGTGGGCCTCGGTGTCCCGCTTCCACTTCTCGGCCCACTCCCCGCTCGCCCCTTTGACGAACAGCCGCAGGGTGAACCCGATCGCCGCCACGCACCGGCGGCCGTCCGCCGACAGGGCGATCGGACCCGCCACGGTCGCGGCCACCTCGTCGGCCCAGGCGGGAGGAATGAGGGGGAGTTTCGTCACCTCCGTGTGGACCATCCGACCGAGGTTGAGCGGGAACGCCTTGCCCGGGATCACCCGCAGGCGGTCGTCGGCGTCGAACCCGTCGATCAGCCGGCCGATGAACCCGCCCCCCAGCCCCACCCCGACACAGCCGGTGTGCAGGTCGTACACGTCCACGCCCCGCCACGCTTCCGCCACGGCCAGCTTGCGGCCGCTGTCCGAGAGCCAGAGGCGAGCGGGCTGCATGATCTGGCACTTCACGATCCGCATGGCTACTTCCCGCCGACGATGCGGACGCGGGCCGGGCTTCCGTCCACCTCGGCCAGTTCCGCCCGCAGCGGGTCCTTCCGCTGATCCAGTTTGACGTGAACCGTGACCGTGTGGACGCCGGCGGACAGGTTCACCGTCACCTCCTTGCTGGCTTCGAGCGGGGTGCCGTCGAGCCACAATTGCAACCCGGTGGTGTCGCCGAACACCAGCTTCGCCTTGCCCGCGGTGGTGCAGTCCAGGTCGAACCGGGCCACCGCCTGGAACTCGCCCTGGCCGATCTTCCATTTCGGCAAATCCTCCGCCGGCAGTTCCCCGCTGACGCGGCTGTACGCGGCCGCCCACTGCAACTCCTTCGCCGTCGCCACCGCCCCGACCCGATCCCGCGTGACCACGGTGAACAGCGGCTGCACCGGCAGCACCGCCTGCCAGCGGCGGACGACCTTGCCCGGCTGCGCCAGATACGGTCCCTTGCCGAGTTCGGACAGGAACCGCACCAGATCGAGGAACTCTTGATGCGTCAGCGGGTCGGTCAGGCCCTCCGGCATGAGCGATTTGCCCGGCTTGATGTCCGGCTTGTCCGCCTTCCGCACCGTGATCTCCCGGTCCTCGGCGTCGCGGAACACGATCTCGGCGGGCGTCTCCCGCACCTTGATGCCGCTGAACGACCGCCCGTCGTCGGTGTTCACCAGGAACGAGTTGTACCCCTCCTTGATCTTGGCGTTCGGGTTGAGCATCGACTCGATCAGGTAATCCACCTGGGCGCTCGCTCCGATGCTGGTCATGTCCGGGCCGACCTGCCCGCCGGCGCCGGCCACGCCGTGGCACTTCAGGCAGTTCATCTCCGCCCGGCGGTACACCTGCTCCCCGCGGGCCGGGTCGCCCTTCGCCTTCACGTCCGCCACCATCTGATCGAGTTCGGCCTTCGTCAGCGTCCGCTTCGGCTCGGTCAGCCCGCCGGCCCTGGTGAGGGCGTCGATCAGCTTTTGGTCCGGTGCGGCAGACGTGCGGGCCACCCGCACGCCCACCTTCGCCACGTCCGCTGACAGCTTGGTGTCAGCGAGCGCCTTCGCCAGCGCCGCCGCCCCGCCCTTCCGCCCGACGAACGCGGCGAACAGCGGTTCGGCGTCCGGGGCGGATTTCTCGACGCCGAGGAGTTCGGCAGCGATTTTCGCGGCGGCCGATGCGTCCAGCGAGGCCATGGAGATCGCAGCGAGGCGGCGGAATTCGGGCTTTTGATCTTTGGCGGACAGCTTGTCGAAAAACTCGATCGATTTCTTCCCGCCCATCAGCACCAATCCTTCGCACGCGACTTGATGATCGGCGAGGTCATACTTCGGATTCGTGATTCGCGGCTCCAAGAAGCCGCGGTAGTCGTCGGCCTTGATGAGTCCCATGAGCCGATACACGGGGTGCCGAATCGCGGCCGATTCGTGATGCCCCAAGTCGTACAGCCCGCCCCACCGCTTGATATCGATGGTGCCGACACGCCGGTTGCGGAGGGACTGTTCGAGGGCGTTCAGCACCTCGACCTCGTACTCCGTCGAACCGAAACTGCCGAGTTGGAACACGTCGGACAGTTCGGCAGCTCCACCGACTTTGGCGAGGGTGAGCCACGCAGTTTGGCGTTGGCTTGGGGGCAATTTTTCGTTGCTGGCGATCTTGAGCAGCGGCTTCGTCACGTCCGACTCGCCGGCCGCTTGCAGGGCGAACACCAGCTTCTTCGGGTCGCCGCCGAAGTCGAACGTGCCGGCCTTCACGCCCGGCAGCCACTGGTCCTTCGTCTCGCGAAGGCTGAGCCAGATGGCGTAGTCGAGCCAGCGGTCGGTCGGCTTGTCGAGCGCGGCGGCAATGGCCTCCGCAGAGCCGGGAAGCTTGGCCAATGCCCGAACGGCTTCCAGGCGAACGCGGGGGTGATCGTCCGTCGCCATTTCGATGCGAGATGCGACTGACAGCGGGTCTGTTTGCCATCCGAACCACTCTCCGAACACTCTGTACGCCGACGCACGAACGCCGTGATCCTTAGCTCTGAGGGATTGAAGAAATACCCGACTCTTGATCGCACCCAACGCCTCCTGCACCCAGAGTGCTTCGAGCACCGCGTGCTCGTCCGTCTGCTGTACGGCCCAATCCCTCAGCTTCGGCAGCACTTCCTTCTCGCCCCGTGCTTTCAACTCCCGCCGGGCGTGGCTCCGCGTCCAGTCTTCGGGGGCCTTTAGCAGTTCCAGCAGTTCGTCCACCGTCGCCCCGCTGATCTTCGGCTTGGGCACCAGCGGGCGGCCCTTCGCGGTGACCCGCCAGATGCGGCCGTGCGTCTTGTCCCGCCGCTCGTCGCGGAAGTCCACCTCGCCGTGCTGGATGATCGGGTTGTACCAGTCGGCGATGTAGATCGCCCCGTCCGGCCCCATCTTCACGTCGATCGGGCGGAACGCCGGGTGGGTACTCTTGATGACCTCCTTCTGCTCCTTCGCCGCGAACCCGCTGCCGTCCTCCTGCACCACGTACCGGCACACGCGGTGCCCGCGGAAGTCGTTCGTAATCAGGTTCTGCTGCCAGTCGTCCGGCAGGTGCCGGCCGCTCGCCACTTCCAGCCCGCAGTATTTCGGCGAGCCGGGGTTCAGCCCCGGCAGAATGCGGGCCACGTCGCGGGCGGTGGTGTACGCCGCGCCGGGCACCACGTAGTTGATCCCCTCCCCGCCGGCACCGTCGGTGGCGAACGTGGTGCCCCACTTGTTCCACGCCGTGCCCCAAGAGTTCACCCACCCGCGGGCGAACACTTCCAGCCGCTCCGTCTCCGGGCGGAACTGCCAGATGCCGCCGGCGTTCAGCCGCCGCACCCCGTGCGGGGTCTCGATGTGGCTGTGGATGTAGATGCTCTGGCTCATGTACAGGTTGCAGTCCGGCCCGGTGCGGAACGTGTGCAGGATGTGGTGCGTGTCTTCGGTGCCGAACCCGCTCAGCACGATCCGCTTCTTCGTCGCCTTGCCGGTCTTCGGGTCCGGTGAACTGAAGTGGACGAGTTCGGTGCTGTCGGCGGCGAAGCACCCGCCGAGTTGGTCCGGCTCCACCGCCGTGGGGATGAGCAGGCCGTCGGCGAACACGGTCGTCTTGTCCGCCTTGCCGTCGCCGTCGGTGTCCTCCAGGATCAGAATCTTGTCGTCCGCCTTCTGCCCCGGCTTGATCTGCGGGTACACCTCGCTGGCCGCCACCCACAGCCGCCCCTTGCTGTCGAAGTTCATCTGGATCGGCTTGGCGAGCAGCGGGTCGGCCGCCCACAGGTTCACCTCGAACCCGTCCGGCAGCACGAACGTCTTCCGCTCCAGTTCCGGGTCCGGGTCGGGGATCTTCGCGTTCCGCTGCGCTGGCGCGGAAGGAGCAAGGAGCAAGGAACAAGTGGCAAGGAAGAGGAGGCGGGGCATGGGGGGAACCTCTGTGGTGGTCGATGTTTTTTGGTGAACCGGCGGCGTCAGCCGCCTGGGTAGGAAACACACCCGGCGGGCTGACACCCGCGGTTCACCGGGTTGGCCGTTCACCCCAGCAGGCGGATGCTCATCGGGTAGCGGTAGTGCCGGTACTTGGACGCGGCGAGGGTGGCCAGCACGATCACCACCGTGTTCTTGATGCCGAGCGCGACCGCCCCGAGTAGGAACAGCACATACCCGGTGATGAACCCGGCCGCGGCCGACTGCGTGGCCCCGCCGACGGCAAGCCCGATCAGGGCGGCCACGAACATCCACAGGAAGATGTACAGCGTCATCGCGATCTGGTGGTTGAGCGACTCCCGCGCGTGCCGCTTCACGAATTCCGACTTGTCGCCCTGCACGAAGAAGATGATGAGCGGGGCGAGGAACCCGGCCACGAACACGCCGACGTGGGCGAAGATGGCCCACATCTGGTCGTTCGAGCTGATCTCGTACCCGTCCTCGTCGTAGTGGCGGGCGGGCCGCCAGCGGTCGTCGTCCTCGTCGTCGTATCGGTCGTCCGGGTCGCGGCGGCGGGCGCGGGGGGCCGGCGGGTCGCGGTCGTCGATCGGGTCGTCGGCGGGCATGGCAACCTCAGAATAGGCGGATGCAGAGCGGGTAGCGGTAGTCCTGCCCGCGGTTGGCGGCGGTCACGGCCTTGATGACGCACACGATCTCGTACACCAGCATGACCAGGCCGAGCAGGGTCATCACGGCGGCGGCGGCGATCGCCGCGGCGAACTGCTTCGCCCCCGCCACGTACACCGCCATTCCGACCAGCCCGCCGATCAGGACGATCACCAGGGCGTCGAACACGAGCGTGATCTGGTAGTTCAGCGACTCCTTCGCGTGGCGGCGGGCGAACGGAGACTTGTCCGCCGCCAGCAGCAGGACCGCCGGGCCGATGAACCCGAGCGGGAACCCGAGCACATGAGCGAGCAGGCTCATCGACCGGGCGTTCTGCGACGGCCCTTCGACGGCCTCCCGCGCGGCCTCGGCGTCGTCGTGGTCGTCGGACATGGGTTGGTTCTCGGCGAACGGCGCGACGTGAGTCCGCCGGTGGGTTTGGTGAACCCGGCCCGCAAGGGCCGCGGGTGTGAATCACATCTGGCTCGCACCCCCTCCCTGGCGGTCGGGGTTCGCCCGGAACCGGCGGACTCGCGTCGCGCCGTTCGCCTACTTCAGCTTCTTCCGTAGTTCGGCGATGCCGGCCTCGGCTTTCTCCACCAGCGGGTCGAACTCGGCCACCTCCTTGGCGTTGTTCCCCTGCTCGTGCTTGCGGAACCCGAACAGGTACGTCTGGTTCTGCGGTCGCCAGCGGTGGAAGAACAACTCGTTCTTGGCGACGATGGCAGTGCGGAGTGCGGCGCCGAGTTCCATACGGGCTTGCATTTCAGGAGACAGGTTGCCGGATGAGCCGACTTCGAGCGGCCCCGTATACGCGATGTACTTTTGACGGCTCAAAGCCCATTCCACTTGTTGATAGCCGTCGCCGCCCAGGTGCGTACCGTTCTCCGTCCAGGTCCAGGTGAACCCGCCCAGTCCGGTGCGCAGCCGATCGAACACGTCTACGAACCCCAGCTTCCGCTTCTCGGCCACGCCCTGCATCGCCGCAACGTACAGCTTCAGGTTGTCGTTCTTCTTGTCCGCATCCGTGATCGGCTTCACGTTCTCGAACGGCGTCGGGGACATCAGCACCACGCGGGCCTTCGTCCCGCTCACGCCGTCGATCAACTTCTCCAGCCCCTCGGTGAACTTCTTCACCCCGGCCTCGCCGTCGAAGCTCTCGACGTGCCCGTAGCACAGGACGATCACCGTCGGCTTCAGCTCCTTCACCAGGGCGACGGTGTTCTCGTACCCCTTCTTCGGCCCGTCGAAGCTGCCGCGGCTCTCGCACCACACCGTGTCCCCGCTCCACCCCAGGTTGCGGAACGTCACCCGCTTGTCCTTGTTCAGCAGCGTGAGCGCGAGTTCCCAGTACCCGTACTTCTGCTCGCGCTCGATGAGCGTGCCGCCGAGGAACACCACCCGGTCGCCGTCGGCGAACTCGAACGGGTTCTTCGGCGGGTCCGCGGACAGGGCCAGGGTCACAACGGCGAGAGAAGCGAGGATCACGGGACAGGCTCCGGCGGGCGGGACAAGCACCATTCACCGTTATCCGCCGGCCGGGTGCAACCGGAAAGTGCCGAATCGCGGCGGGTTCGCTACTCTCCTCCACACCCCCGCCGCGAACCCGGAGCCGCCGTGAAGATCACCCGCATCGCCTGCCACCGGGTCGAACTGCCGCTGGTCGAGGGCAGCTACAAGTGGTCGGGCGGGAAGGCGGTGTCGGTGTTCGACAGTACGGTGGTGGTGGTGGACACCGACGCCGGCGTTCAGGGGGTGGGCGAGGTGTGCCCGCTCGGGCCGTTCTACCTGCCGGCCTACGCCGCCGGGGTGCGGGCGGGGATTCGGGAACTCGGCCCGCACCTGATCGGCGAAGACCCGACGCAGTTGCTCAAGCTGAACCGGCGGATGGACGCGGCCCTGCAAGGCCACCCCTATGTGAAGTCCGGCATCGACATGGCCTGCTGGGACATCCTCGGGCAGGTGGCCGGGCTGCCGGTGTGCGTGCTGCTCGGCGGGCGGTACGGCGACGACGTGGTGCTGTACCGGGCCATCTCCCAGGCCGACCCGGACGCGATGGCGGCGAACGTGGCTGGCTACCGGGCGGAGGGGTACACGCGGTTCCAACTGAAGGTGGGCGGCGACCCGGACACGGACATCGCCCGCATCCGGCAGGTGGCGGCGGTGCTCAAGCCCGGCGACCGGCTGGTGGCCGACGCCAACACCGGGTGGACTCAACATGAGGCCCAACGGGTGGTGCGGGCGGTGCGGGATCTGGACGTGTACATCGAGCAGCCGTGCCGCACCTACGAGGAGTGCCTGGCCGTCCGCCGCAACACCGACCACCCGTTCGTGCTGGACGAGAACATCGACTCGCTGGACATGCTGTTGCGGGCGGTGTCCGACCGGGCGATGGACGTGGTGAACCTGAAGATCAGCAAGCTCGGCGGGCTGACGAAGACGAAGCAGGCCCGCGACCTGTGCGCTCACCTGGGCATCGGCATGACGCTCGAAGACAGTTGGGGCGGGGACGTCGTGACGGCAGCGATTTCCCACCTGGCGCACAGCACCCCGCCCGAGTTCCGGTTCACCAGCACCGACTTCAACAGCTACGTCACGGTCAGCCACGCCGACGGCGCCCCGAAGCGGCAGAACGGCCGCATGGCGGCGTCCACCGCCCCCGGCCTCGGGGTGCGGCCGAAGTGGGACGTGCTGGGCGAACCGCTGCTGGTGGTCGGAAACTGACCGGCCGGCGGATTTCGGGCGAAATGCGGTCCACCGGCTGGCGTAGTTCTGATACTGTCGTTGGCATCCCATTCCCCCCCCGTTCCCCGGAAGAACCCATGCGCCTCACCCTCGCAGCCGCGGTGCTGTTCGCCGCCGCCGTCGGCCTGACCGCTGCCCCCGTGCCCAAAGACAAAGACAAGGCGGCGAAGGATGAAGACGCCATCCAGGGCAGTTGGAAGATCGAGTCGTTCGAGGCCGGCGGGCCGCAGGGAGCGCCGCCGAAGGAAGCGCTGGACGCGATGCGGTTCGTGTTCAAGAAGGACGGCAAGATGAGCCTGACCGGCGGCCCCGGCGGGCAGAGCCGGGACGGCGAGTACAAGATGGACGCGAAGGCCAGCCCAAAAACGCTCGACATGACCCTGGACGGGAAGCCGGCCCTCGCCATCTACGAACTGGACGGCGACACCTTCAAGATGTGCATGTCCGAGGGAAAGGACCCCCGACCGACGGAGTTCAAACCGGGCGGCCCGCGGATGGCGGTGGTCACGTTCAAGCGGGTGAAGGACGAGGAGAAGAAGGAAGAGAAGAAGGACAAGTAACCCGCCCTGACCCCGAACCCGGAGACTCCCGATGCGATTCGCTCTGACCGCCCTCGTCCTGCCCGCCTTGGCCCTCGGGCTGACCGCCGCCCCGGTGCCAAAGGAGAAAGCGAAAGTCAAAGACGAGGACGCCATCCTCGGCACCTGGAAGGTGGAGACGTTCGACCTGGGCGGGGCCGCCGGCGGCCCGCCGCCCGGCGAGATTACCAAGCTGCGGCTGACGTTCAAGGACGGGAAGGTGGCCGCCAGCCGCGGCGACGGGATGCAGGACGAGATCGACTACAAACTCGACGCCACCACCACGCCGAAGTCGCTCGACATGATCGAGAAGACCAGCACGATGCTGGGCATCTACGAACTGGACGGCGACACGCTCAAGATCTGCGTGTCCGAAGGCGGGCAGAAGGGCGTGCGGCCGACGGAGATGAAGACGGACGGGAAGAACATCGCCGTCATCACCCTGAAGCGGGTGAAGGAAGACGAGAAGAAGGAAAAGTGAGAGATGGGTCCGGGAGTGGTCCGGCGGGGCCGGACCACGGGCCGCCACAGAGGGCGGCCCCTACGAAGAGAGCTTTTCGGCGTAGGGGCCGCCCTCTGTGGCGGCCCGCCGAACGCGAAAGCGTTCGGCACCGAGCCGTCCGTTTCCAACCTTACACCCCGGAGACTCGCGATGCGATTCGTTCTGCCCGTGCTCGCGGTGGCCGCCACCGCCCTGCTCGCCGTCGCCCAGAACAAGGAGAAGGCGAAGGACGAGGACGCCATCCAGGGCACCTGGAAGATCGAGAAGTTCGACAACGGCGGCGGGCAGGGCGGCCCGTCGAAAGACGACTTGGAGACGATGCGGCTGATCTTCAAGAAGGACGGCAAGATGGAGATGGCCGGCGGGCCGGGGGGCGAAAAGATGGAAGGCGAGTACAAGCTGGACCCGGCGGCCAAGGTGAAGGCGATCGACCTGGTCCGCGAAGGCCGCACCTCCCCCGGCATTTACGAGTTGGACGGCGACACCCTCAGGATCTGCATCGCCGAGGGGAAGGACGCCAAGCGGCCGACCGAGATGAAGCCGAACGAGAAGGGGATGCCGGTGGTCACGCTCAAGCGGGTGAAGGAGGAGAAGAAGGATAAGTGAGCGAGGTGTCTGGAACCGGGCACGCCGTGACCGGGTGGGTTCGGAACCCACCCGGTCACGGCGTGCCCGGTTCCAATTTTGCGAGTTGCTTCCCCGCCGGACGCCGGGCAAAATGAACGAATCACGCTCATCAGGGCCAAGCCATGCCGCGGTTCGCCGTCCCGGTCGTCGCTCTGCTGGCCGCGTCGGTAGTCGCCGCCCCGGTGCCGAAGACGATCAAGAAGGCGGACGACCTCCAGCAGATGGAGGGGTTGTGGCAGGTGGAGACGGTGGACGAGGGGAAAGGGCCGAAGCCCCCGCCGCCGGGCTGGGAGGGGTTCTACTGGCGGGTGACGGAGGGGAAGCTGCACACCGGCACACCCAAATCCAAGGGGTACGTCGGGGCGGGCATGACGCTCGACCAGACCCAGTCGCCCCGGCACCTGGACGTGACGACCGGCGGGTCCACCTGCCTGTACATCTACGAGCTGGACGGCGACACGCTGAAGACCATCCACTCCAGCACCGGCCAGCCGCGGCCCACCGCGTTCGCCGGCGGGCAGGTCGGCACCACGTTCGTCTGGAAGCGGGTGAAGGACGAGAGCAAGTGAGGTGCCCGGTGCGTACCGCCGTCGTGTTGCTGCTGGTCACGTCGGCGGCTGCCGCCGCGCCGGTGCCGAAGTCACTGAAGAAGAAGTCGGACGCCGAATTGCTCGAAGGGCGGTGGGTGGGCGTCACGCTCGACGGCGGGCAAGGGCCGAAAGCCGATGCCATGTGGTGGAAGGTGATCCAGGACGGGAAAATGAGCTCGGGCAACGGCACCCCCGAGAGGCCGCCGGACACCCTGTTCACCCTGGACGAGTCCCAATCCCCGAAGCACATGGACGTCACCTGGAAGACGGTGAAGGAACCCCTGCCGTACATCTACAAGCTGGAGGGGGACACGCTGACGGTGTGCCACGCCCAGCCGGGGCGGCCGCGGCCGACCGAGTTCAAGGGCGGCGGACCCGGCGGCCAGTACTGCCTCGTGTTCAAGCGGGTGAAGGAGGAAAGCAAGGACAAGTGATCCGCCCGCTTCCCAACCCCACTCTCGGAGACCCGTGATGCGATTCGTACTGCCCGTTTTCGCGGTGGCGGTCGCCGTGACCGGATGCTTGCCGGCCGCCGACCCGGCGAAGGACAAGGACGCCATCCTCGGCACCTGGAAGATCGAAAAGCTCGACACCGGCGGGGCGGGTGGCCCGTCGAAGGAAGATTTGGAGACGATGCGATTCATCTTCAACAAGGACGGCAAGATGGCGATGGTCGCCGGGTCGCCGGGTGAAAAGAAGGAAGGGGAGTACAAGACAGACCCGGCGGCCAAGGTGAAGACGATCGACCTGGTGCGGGGGGATCGGGTTCAACTGGGCATCTACGAGTTGGACGGCGATACGCTCAAGATCTGTATGACCGAGGGCGGGCAGAAGGACGCCAAACGGCCGACGGAGATGAAGCCGGACGGGAAGAACGTGGCCGTCTTCACCCTGAAGCGGATGAAGGAGGAGAAGAAGGACAAGTGATCGCGGTTGCCTGTTGAACATCCGGCCGGCGCGGGGCAGAATAGCTGTGATCGCTATCCCTCCCCGTGCCGGTCGCATTTCATGCGTCGAACCCTCGCCTGCGTCGCCGTCGTCGTGCTGTCCGCCTCCGCCCGCGCCGACGTGGACTTCAACCGGGACGTGCGGCCGATCCTGTCAAACAACTGCTTCGCCTGCCACGGGCCGGACGAGAAGGAGCGGAAGGGAAAGCTCCGCCTCGACACGCAAGAGGGGGCGTTGAAGGCGCTCACGCCGGGTAAGCCGGACGACAGCGAGTTGATCGCCCGGGTGGCGTCGGCGGACGCCGACATGCTGATGCCCCCGGCGAAGTCGGGCAAGAAGCTGACGGCGAAGGAGGTCGAGACGCTGACGGCGTGGGTGAAGCAGGGCGGCAAGTACGCCACCCACTGGAGCTACGTCAAGCCGACCCGCCCGCCGCTCCCGGTGAACCCCGACCGCAAGGGAGGGGGTGATTCGGCGAACCCCATCGGCGCCTTCATCCGCGCTCGCCTCGCCAAAGACGGCCTCCAACCTTCCCCCGAAGCCGACCGCTTCACCCTCGTCCGCCGCGTCGCGTTGGACCTGACCGGCCTGCCGCCGACCGCCGCCGAGGTGGACGAGTTCGTGAAGGACACGTCGGCGAACGCCTACGAGAAGATGGTGGACCGGATGCTGGCGAAGCCGGCGTTCGGCGAACACTGGGCGCGGCTGTGGCTGGATCTGGCCCGGTACGCGGACAGCGCCGGGTACGCCGACGACCCGCCCCGCACCATCTGGCCGTACCGCGACTACGTCATCAAGGCGCTGAACGCGAACAAGCCGTTCGATCGGTTCACGATCGAGCAGATCGCCGGCGACCTGTTGCCGGACGCCACCGACGAGACGCGGGTGGCGACGGCCTTCCACCGCAACACGATGACCAACAGCGAGGGCGGCACCAGCGACGAGGAGTTCCGCAACGCCGCCGTGGTGGACCGGGTGAACACCACCCTGGCCGTGTGGATGGGCACCAGCATGGCGTGCGCCCAGTGCCACACGCACAAGTACGACCCGATCACGCAGAAGGAGTATTTCAGCGTCCTCGCCATCCTGAACCACACCGAGGACGCCGACCGCAACGACGAAACCCCGGTGCTGGCGCTCGACGACACGCCGGAGAAGAAGGCGAAGCGGGCCGAGTACCAGGAGGCGGTGGCGGCGCTGCAGAAGGTGAAGCTGAAGGACAAGGACGACGCCGACGCGCTGAAGAAGTTGACCGACGGGCTGAACAAGAAGGTCGCCGACCTGAGGCCGAAGGCGACGGTGCCGGTGCTGAAGGAGCTGCCGAAGGACAAGCGACGGGTGACGAAACTTCAGTACCGCGGCAACTTCCAGGATCTCGGCGAGGTTGTGACGGAAGGAACGCCGCAGGCGTTCCACCCGCTGCCGGCGGGCGAGGTGAACCGGCTGGCGATGGCGAAGTGGCTGGTGTCGAAGGACAACCCGCTCACCGCCCGCGTGACGGTGAACCGCTTCTGGGAACAGATCTTCGGCACCGGCTTGGTCCGCACGACGGAAGAGTTCGGCACCCAGGGCGAACCGCCCAGCCACCCGGAACTGCTCGACTGGCTGGCGGTCGAGTTCATGGACAAGTGGGATGTGAAGCACATCCTGAAACTGATGGTGATGTCGGCCACCTACCGGCAGTCGTCGAAGGTGACGCCGGAACTCCAGGAGCGGGACCCGGACAACCGGCTGTACGCCCGCGGGCCGCGGTACCGGCTCTCTGCCGAGACGGTGCGGGATCAGGCGCTGGCGGTCAGCGGGCTGCTGTCGGCGAAGCTGTACGGCCCGTCGGTGCGCCCGCTGCGGCCGAGCGCCGGGCTGAACGCGGCGTTCGGCGGCAACCTGGACTGGCAGCCGAGCGCGGGCGAGGACCGCCACCGCCGCGGGCTGTACACCGAGTGGCGGCGGACCAGCCCGTACCCGTCGATGGTGACGTTCGACGCCCCCAGCCGCGAGGCCTGTACCTTGAGGCGGATTCGCACCAACACCCCACTGCAAGCGCTGGTCACGCTGAACGACCCGGTGTACGTGGAGGCGGCCCAGGCACTGGCGCGGAAGGCGGCGGGGCAGGGCAAGACGACCGAGGAGCGGGTGGCGTTCGCGTTCCGCGCCTGCCTCGGCCGCCCGCCGACTGACAAGGAAGTGTCGCGGCTGGTGACGCTGTTCGACGAGTCGAAGGCGACGTACTCGAAGGACGCGAAGAGGGCCGAGGCGCTGGCGACGGACCCGATCGGCCCGCTGCCGAAGGGGGCGGACGCGGCGGACCTGGCCGCGTGGACGACCGTGTGCAACGTGCTGCTGAACCTGGACGAGATGCTGATGCGGCGGTAGCCGATTGGGCGAACGGTCGGCGTCAGCCGGCCGGTGGTTCACGCCAGAATCAACCGTTCGTCAAACCACCGGCCGGCTGACGCCGACCGTTCGCCCGGAACATCCCATGCCCCCACTCCTGCACCACACCCGCCGGCACTTCCTCGGCAGCGGCTCGCTCGGCCTCGGGGCGGCGGCGGTGTCGCTGCTCGGCGGTCACTCGGTCGCCGCCGACAACCCGCTGTCGCCGAAGAAGCCGCACTTCGCGCCGAAGGCGAAGCGGGTCATCTACCTGCACATGTCCGGCTCCCCGCCGCACCTGGACCTGTTCGACTACAAGCCCGAACTGGTGAAGCGGGACGGCAAGGACGTGCCCGAGTCGTACCTGAAGGGGCGGCGGTTCGCGTTCACCTCCGGCGTGCCGAAGCTGATGGGCACCCCACGGAAGTTCAAGCAGCACGGCAAGGGCGGCATCTGGATGTCCGACGCGGTGCCGAACTTCCACGGCCTGGCCGACGACATCACCGTCATCAAGTCGATGAACACCGACGAGTTCAACCACGCCCCGGCCGAGTTGCTGCTCTTCACCGGGTCGAACCGCCAGGGGCGGCCGGGCATGGGCACCTGGGTGACCTACGGCCTGGGCAGCGAGAGTGAGAACCTGCCGGGGTTCGTGGTGCTGATCTCGTCCGGGGTGCAGCCAAGCGGGGGGGCGAACTGCTGGGGCAGCGGGTTCCTGCCGAGCGTGTTCCAGGGGGTGCAATGCCGCAGCAAGGGCGACCCGGTGCTGTACGTCTCCGACCCGAAGGGGATGGACCGCGACACCCGCCGCAAGACGCTGGACGCGCTGAAGGACCTGAACGAGATGCAGGCGGCGGAACTCGGCCACCCGGAGACGGCCACGCGGATCCAGCAGTACGAGCTGGCGTTCCGCATGCAGACGGCCGTGCCCGAGGTGATGGACATCAGCAAGGAGACGAAGGAGGTTCTCGACGACTACGGGGCGAAGCCGGGCGAAGCGAGCTTCGCCAACAACTGCCTGCTCGCCCGGCGGCTGGCCGAGAAGGGCGTGCGCTTCGTGCAGTTGTTCGACTGGGGGTGGGACTTCCACGGCACCAACAAGAGCGAGGACATCCGCGACGGCCTCACCACCAAGTGCGCCACGATGGACAAACCGATCGCTGCCCTCATCCGCGACCTGAAGCGGCTGGGCATGTTCGACGACACACTGGTGGTGTGGAGCGGGGAGTTCGGCCGCACCCCGTTCCGCGAGGGCCGCACCGCCGGCGGGAACATTTTGGGGCGGGACCACTACCCGGACTGCTACTGCGTGTGGCTGGCCGGGGCCGGCGTCAAGCGGGGGTTCAGCTACGGCGAGACGGAGGAACTCGGGTTCGCGGTGAGCGAGAACAAGGTCCACGTCCATGATTTGCAAGCGACCATCCTGCACCAGCTCGGCATCGACCACACCAAGCTGACGACACGGTTCCAGGGGCGGGACTACCGGCTCACCGACGTTCACGGCAACGTGGTAAAGGACGTGTTGGTCTGACCGGCCCCGTCAGGCCGCCCCAGGGGTTGCCATGCGATTCGCCCTCTCGCTCGCCGCCGCGGTCGTCGCGGCCGTCTCCTCTGCCTCCGCCGCGCCGCCGAACGTGCTGTTCGTGTACACCGACGACCAGCGGTTCGACACCATCGCCGCGCTCGGCAACAAGGAGATCGACACCCCGACCCTCGACGCCCTGGTGAACCGCGGGTTCACGTTCACGAACGCCTACTGCCAGGGCGGGCAGTCGGCGGCGGTGTGCGTGCCCAGCCGGGTGATGTTGCTGACGGGCAAGAGCACGTTTCGCACCCCGGACTACAGGGCGAAGACCTACGACAAGCCGACGCTCGGGAAGGTGTTCCGCGACGCTGGGTTCGCCACCCTGTGCGTGAGCAAGCCGGGCAACTCGTTCCGCCCGGCGCACGACCACTTCGAGACGACGGTTCACATCCCGCACGTCGGCGCGGACACCAACAGGCGGTGCGCCGACGCCGTACTCGACTGGCTGAAGGACCGGAACCGGGAGAAGCCGTTCTTCGTGTACTACGCCCCGAGCATGCCGCACGACCCCCGCACCGCCGAGGAGAAGTTCCACAAGCGGTACGACCCGGCGAAGCTGACCCTGCCGAAGAACTTCATGGCCGAATCCCCGCTCGACATCGGCGTGCGGGACATCCGCGACGAGAAGCTGGCGGCGTACCCGCGGGCGGAGGCGGAGATGCGGCAGCACCTGGCCGACTACTACGCCTGCATTTCCAGCCTCGATTTCCACCTCGGCCGCATCCTCGACGCACTGAAGGACGCGAAGCACCTCGACAACACCGTCGTCGTCTTCACCAGCGATCAGGGGCTGGCGGTCGGCGGGCGGCACGGGCTGATGGGCAAGCAGAACCTGTACGAGCACTTCAAATCCCCGCTCGTCATCGCCGGGCTGGGGGTGCCGAAGGGGAAGTCGGACGCGCTCGTGTACCTGCACGACCTGTTCCCGACGGCGTGCGAGTTGGCCGGGGTGCCGGTGCCGAAGGAGTGCGACGGGGCCAGCCTGAAGCCGGTGCTGACGAGGAAGAAGGCGGCGGTGCGGGACGCCCTGTTCGCGGTGTACACCGGCACGCAACGGATGGTCCGCGACGACCGCTGGAAGCTGCTCTGGTACCCGAAGCTCGGCAAGTTCCAACTGTTCGACCTGAAAACCGACCCGGACGAGTTGACGAACCTGGCAGAGGCGAAGGACCACGCCGACCGGCTGGCCGCGATGAAGAAGTTGCTGCGGGAACAGCAGGACCTGTTCGGCGACGACAAGGCCGAGCGGGTCAAATGAAAACGGCCGGGGTAAACCCGGCCGCTCTCCACATCACTATTTATCCTTCTTCTCGTCCTTCTTGTCTTCTTTCTTCTCCTCCTTCTTCACCTCGTCCTTCTTCACTTCCTCGGCCGGCGGCGGGCCGCCGGGTCCGCCGCGACCGCCGCCCGTGCGGGCCGGCCGCTCCCGCGGCAGCATGTCCGGCAGGTTGGCGATCCGCAGCACCGCCACCGCCATCACCTGCGACCCCTGCACGATGTTCGGGATCTTCACGTGGTCGTAGGTGTCCGTCTGGGTGTGGTGGGTCAGCCGGTACTCGTCCGTCTCCTGGTCGCAGGCGAACCCGGGCACCCCGACGGCGTCGAACGACAGGTGGTCGGTGCCGCCCTGGTTCCGCATGTTCAGCCCCTTCCACCCCTCGACATCCTTCAGGCTGGCCAACTCCGGCTCCAGGATGTCCCGCACCTTCGTGCGGCCCTGCATGGCCAGCCCGAGCACCTTGCCGGTGCCGGTGTCGTGCACCAGGCAGGCGGACGTCTTCGGCATCTCGTCCTTGTGCCGGGAGACGTACTGCTTCGACCCGTGCAGCCCCTGCTCCTCGCCGGTGAACAGCACGAACCGGATGGTCCGCTTCGGCTTGATCCCCTGCTTGGCCAGCGCGCCCAGGGTGCGGGCCACCTCCAGCACGGCGCAACTGCCGGTGCCGTTGTCCGTCGCCCCGGTGCCCAGGTCCCACGAGTCCAGGTGCGCGCCGATGACCACGAACTCGTCCGGCTTCTCGCTGCCGACGATCTCGCCGACGGTGTTGTACACTGTGATCGGGCCGGGGATGAACGTGTTGGTGATCTCGACTTCCACCTTCGGCTTCGGCCCGTCCTTGCTGGTGGCCAGCCGGTACAGCATGGTGTACGTCTCGTGCGCCAGGCTGAGCGACGGCATCGGCTCCGGGGCCGCCCGGCCGCCCTCCCCGCCGCCCGGTCCCCCGCCCATCCGCCCCCACCCGCCGCCGGTGACGATCAGGCCGTGCGGCTTGGCCGAATCGGACAGCATGACCGCCGCCCCCTCCGCCCGCAGGAACTCGCCCATCGCCTGGCGGAGCGCCATCGCCTCCGGGCCGAACCCGCCCCGCCCGCCGCCCGCCGGCGGCTGGTCGTCCTTCTTCACCTCGTCCTTCTTGTCCTCCTTCTTCGGCTCGTCTTTCGGCGGGGCGGGCGGCGGGGCCTGCGGGCCGGAGCCGGCCCCGTACCGCAGGTCGGTGATCGGGGCGACGTTTGACGGCGGGCGGGACAGGACGAGCGCGTCCTTCAGCTTGCCCTTGTACTTGGCCAGGTCGTCCTTGGTCTTGGCATCGAGGAACACCACCTCGCCGGTGATCTTGCCCTTGGTGCCGGGCGTCCAGGCGCTGGCCGCCACCGGGATCTGCTTGCCCGGGTTCGGCTCGATCATCTTCAGGGTGGCGGTGCCCCGCTCCCACCCGACCGGGATCTCCCACGGCTCCAACTTCACGTTGGTCAGCCCGTACTCCTTCATCTTCTCGGCCGCCCACTCGTTCGCCTTCTTCAGGTTGGCCGAGCCGGTCAGCCGCGGGCCGATCACGTCGCACAGGTGCTGCAGGTTCTGGCTCACCTGCGTGTTCGCCTTGATGTCGTCGATGATCTTCTTGTCGATGTCGATCGGGGTGAGGGCCGCAACGTCGGCCTTGCCGGCCGGCTTGTTGTCCTTCGGCGAGCCGGCGAACACCACCCCGGCGGACAGCGCCAGAAGCAGTGATGTCGCCGCGAGTCGGCGGACGGCGGGCGGGAACCTGAGCATGGGGGCCTCCGTGGGCGAGCGAGTGAGGTCGAACTGAGAGAGCGGTGAGAGGGAACATTTTGCCCGAAGACGAACCGGACGGCAACAGGCGACCTGGCGGGCGGGCGGTTCTCACCCGGCTCTCACCCGATTGGCCGGGGCCGAATCGGGGCGGCGGGGCAACAGTTTTCGCGCCCGCGGCGGTCTGAATTCCGGACGGTTAGCGCCAACTGTTTCCCCGCGGAAACTTGCGATTTCCCTATTTTCCAGACTCGTTTGACACGCTGTCGGATCACGTCCTACAGACACTCCGCGTCCCGAGCTGCCGCGGTCCCCTCCCGTCGCCGCCGCTCCCGTTCGGGGTCCGCCGAATTGCGGCGGACTTTTCTCGCTCGGCCGCACCCGACCTGATTTCGACTCACCCGGAGGGGTTCGTCCCATGACGAGTCTCCATACGCGTCCGTTTGCATGGCGGCTGGAATGCCTGGAAGCCCGCGAGGTGCCGGCTGCCCTCCAGATCACATTCGACTACAGGTTCGACGCCACCGGGTTCTTCAGCGACCCGACCCGGCGGGCGACGCTCGAACAGGCCGGGCGGGACGTGTCGGCCCGGTTGAACACCAGCGTGGACCTGGCCGCCATCGCCCCGGCCGGCGGCAACTCGTGGACGGCCACCACGTTCAACCCGTCCGACCCGAGCCGGCAGGTGTCGGTGCCCAACCTGACCGTCGGCACCGACCAGATCGTGGTGTTCGTCGGCGGGCAGGCGGGCATTGGCGGGGGCGAGGCCGGGCTGGGCGGGTTCGGCGGGTACTCGGCATCCGGCATGGGCGACTGGTTCAACCTGCTCCGCACCCGCGGCCGCGGCGGGTTCGCCTCGTGGGGCGGGTCCATCTCGTTCAGCAGCGACACCAACTGGAACTCCGGGCTGGGGGCGCCGGCCGGGTCGCAGACCGACCTGTACTCGGTGGCCGTCCACGAGCTCGGGCACGTGCTCGGGTTCGGCATCGCCAGCCAGTGGACCGGGCTGGTATCCGGCGGCAGCTTCACCGGGGCGAACGCGCGGGCGGCGAACGGCGGCACCAACCCGCAAATCAGCACCGCCGAGTCCGGGCACTGGCGACAGGGCATCACCTCGAACGGCGCGGCCGTGTCCATGCAGCCGTACATCTCGGCCGGCACGCGGGTGGCGTTCTCCGACCTGGACTACGCCGCCCTGGCGGACATCGGGTGGGAGGTGAGCGCCGGCAGCGTGACCACCCCGACGCCGGGCGTCTCCCCGCAGTTGGGCACGTTCGAGCCGGTGGTGGTCGGCGGGTCGAACGGCACGTTCCAGGTGTACGCGGCGACCGGCGGCGTGCTCACCCCGGTCGGCTCGCCGGTGACGCCGTTCGGCGGGTTCGGCGGGTCCGTCCGCACCGCCACCGGCGACTTCACCGGCGACGGGGTGACGGACATCGCCGTCGGCGCCGGGCCGGGCGGCGGGCCGATGGTGAAGGTGTACGACGGCAAGACCGGCGGCGAGGTGCGGAGCTTCTTCGCCTACGAGTGGTACTTCAGCGGCGGGGTGATGCTGGCCGCCGGGGACATCGACGGGGACGGGCGGGACGACCTGATCGTCGGGGCCGACCAGGGCGGCGGCCCGCGGGTGCGGGCGTTCAGCGGCGGCAACCCGGACAGCGTGTCCGCCGACTTCTGGGGGATCGACGACGCCAACTTCCGCGGCGGGGTGCGGCTGGCCGTGGGCGACGTGAACGGCGACCGGCGGGCGGACCTGGTGGTGGCCGCCGGGTTCGGCGGCGGGCCGCGGATCGCCATCTACGACGGGCGGACGGTCGGCGGCGGGCAGACCCCGCAGCGGCTGGTGTACGACTTCTTCGCCTACGACCTGGCGGTGAACAACGGGGCGTATGTGGCCGTGTCCGACCTGAACGCCGACGGGTTCGGGGACGTGGTGTTCGGGGCCGGGGTGGGGGCGATGCACGTGCAGGTGATCAGCGGGGCCACCCTCACCCACACCGGCGACGGGGCGAAGGCGGTGGCCGCCCCGCTCAGCAGCTACATCATCCCGCAGGCGGACGGGTACACCGGCGGGGCGCGGGTGGCGGCCGGCGACTTCGCCGGAGACGGCCGGCCCGAGGTGGTGGTGGGCACCGGCGGGCGATCCGGCGGCGGGGTGTACCTGGTGGGCGACGGCGGCACGGTGTTCAGCTCGCCGTTCGGCGGGTCGCTCATGACCGACGGGGTGTTCGTGGGCTAACGTCGGGTGGCCGACTCCCTCCGGGAGTCGGCGTCACCGTCGGAGACGGTGACCCACCCGGTCCGGCTGGCATATGCCGGCCTTATGTGACCCGTCACCGCGGCGGGGTGAGCCACTCCGCCGCCTCGATCGTCAGCCGCAGATCGCTACCGGCTTCCACCCGGATGCCGGTCGGCACGCCGTCGATCGGGAACGCCACCGCCGTCTGGGCGGTCATCCACGGCGGGTACACCCACGCACGACGCTCGGCCCCGGTGCGGGCGTCGGTCCAGATCAGCAGCAGCTTCCGCCACCCGCTCGCCTCGTCCGTCCGCACCCGTAGCCGCACCCCGACGACCGGCCGGCCGGGGTCCGGCAGCGTCAGCCGGGGCGGGTTGCCGGCCGCCACCTCCGCCGCCCCGCAGTCGAACTCCCGCGGCAATTCCACCCCTTCGAGCGGCACGGCGACGAACGGCACGTCCGGCCCGCAGTGGGCGAACACACCGATCCGCGCGTTCCGCAGCGCCCGCACGCACCGGGCGGTGCCGTGGTACATGAGTACCGGCGTCGCCCCGCCGTACCGCCCCTCGACGAACTCCGGCGACATTCCGGCTTTCACGTCGTCCCTCAGCTCGTCCAGCACCAGCCGCGTGTAGTACGCCTCCCGCACGCCGGAATCCGTGTTCGCCCAGAACACCCCGCCGGCAACGGCGAGCGCCACCACCGTAGCCGGCCACGGCACCCGCCCCCGGCCTCCGGCCGCCACCCAGCACACGCCCAGCCCGGCGGCGCTCGGGGTGACGAGCCGGGCGGCCAGCCCGTACCCGCGGGCATACGCCGACGCCGCCCCCAGCAAGATCACGCCGACCACCGCCAGCACGAGCGCAGACTCGAACACCGCCCCCGGTGGCCGACGGATGAGCGCCACCAGCGCCGTCGCGTACAGCCCCGCCGCCGATACCCACACGATCGCCGCCGGCCATTCCAGCGGGTACGGCACGGCCGGGTCACCCACCCCGCAGGCCAGGAACTGAACGGTGTGCAGCAGGAACTTGCCCGGCGAGCGGTCGGGGAGCGCCGTCACCCCCGGCGGGGCGGTCAGCCACACCCACGCCCCGTACCCGACCCAGGCGGCGGCGAACGCCGCCGCGATCACCCGCGGGGTGCGTCCCTTCGGCCAAACGGTGTGGGCGAGCCAGACCACGAACAGCGGGGTGAACACCAGCCCGAACCCGCCGGACAGCACCACCACGGTGGCGTACCCGCCGGCCGCGAGCAGCCAGCCGGTGCCCCCGCCGCGGGCCACCCGTCCGGCCGCCCACACCCACCCGGCCAAGCCGTACACGCACACCGCGAACACCAGTTGATAGCCGTACAGCAGGTTGTGCGTGTGCCCCCAGTGCAACAGCAGCACCGGGATGACCGCGTCGGCCGGCGACGCCCACCCCCGCCGTCCGCGGACGGCCCACACCAACAGAACGGCGGCGGCGGTGTGCAGACCGACGGTGACGTACATCGCCGCGCGGAAGTTGAAGCCCGTCGCTTCCAGCACCCCCGCCCACACCGCCCGCCCGAGCGGGTAGCGGTGTTCGTTGTGGTGGGCGAACAGCCAGCCGACGCGGCCGGGCGTTTCGACGTAGTCGGCGAGGACGGCAAACTCGTCCTTGGTGGGCGACTCGGCCGACCCCTTCGTCGTCACCAGCCAGCCGGCGGCCACCGCACACGCCGCGATCACCGCGTGAACGAACACCCCCGCGACGGCGTCTCGGCTCGGCGTGGGCATCCTGCTCCCTCGGTTCGACGTGACGCGCAGTCGAGACGGGGGAAGACCCCCTCACCCGAGTCGCCGGCGCGGGTGGCCGACCGTCTCCGACGGTCGGCGCCGACTCCCGGAGGGAGTCGGCCACCCGTGGGGCCACCCGGAGACGCGGTGCGCAACCCAATACGACCGTCACTGCCGGGCGGCGCCTTTCACCGTCATCTGCACCGTGTACACGCTCTTGCTGGCGGTGACGAACAGCGTCTGTAGGTCCTTCCCGCCGAAGCACACGTTCGCCGTCCACGGCTCCGGGATGGCGACGGTCGTCACCTTCGCCCCGGCCTTGTCGAACACCGTCACCCCTTCGCGGCCGGTCAGGTACACGTTCCCGGCGGCGTCCAGGGTCATCCCGTCCGACCCCATCTCACAGAACAGCTTGCGGTCCTTCAGCGTGCCGTCCTCCTGGATCGTGTACTGGTAGGTCTTCCGCTTGTTGATGTCGGCGACGTACAGCGTCTTCCCGTCCGGCGTGCCGACCAGCCCGTTCGGCGCCCCGAAGTCGTCGTCCACCCGCACCGGCTTGCCGTCCTTGCCCACGAAGTACACCGCCTTCTTGTCCTGCTCCTCCTTGCGGTCCTTCGCCCAGTAGTCCCGCTTGTAGAACGGGTCGGTGAAGTACGCCCCGCCGTCCGGCCGCACCCACACGTCGTTCGGCCCGTTCAGCAGCTTGCCGCCGAACTCCTTCACCACCACCTCGTGCTTCTTCGTCTTCACGTCGATCTTCCACAACTCGTTCTTGCCGTCGGCGCACGCCCACAGCACGCCGTCCTTGTCGAAGCACAACCCGTTCGACCGGCCGGCCGGCTCCAGGAAGGTGCTGAGCTTGCCGTCGGCCGCACTCCAGATGTGGATGCGGTCGTTCGGCTGGTCGGTGAAGTACACGTTGCCGTCGGCGTCCGCCGCCGGCCCCTCGGTGAACTTGAAGGCGTCGGACACCTTCACCGGCTTGGCCCCGTCGGCGACGGGCGAGGCCGGCTTGTCGGCGGCGGGGGTGAGCATGGGAACGGCCAGCAGGGTGAGGAGGGAGAGGCGCATGGGAGGCTCCTGTGTTTCAAAGCCGACGGACGGCTGTCCGTCGGCGTTCAGAGAGTGATCTTCCGATTCCGTGCCGCGATCCGCCACGCCCCGACCACCTTGCCGCCTTCGGCCACCAGCGCCTCGCGGTGCAGGGCCACTGTCGGGCAGACGTGGCCGGGCAGGGCGTACACCACGTCGCCCGGTTTGTACCGATCGGCGTGGGCGGTCTCGACGGTGTAGTGCTCCTCGCTGTGAACGACCGGGGTGTGCGGCGGGAAGTCGAGCAGATGCACCCGCTTCGCCAGCAGCGGGTCGGCGGCCACCGCCTTGTTCCCCAGGTCGAACGTGACCCGGTTCGGGGTCGGCCGGGAGATCACCCGCGTGACCAGCACCGCCGCCGGTTCCACCCCGGCCAGGTCCGGGTACTTCGACCCGTACCCGTGGTCGTGCAGCACATAGGTGCCGGGCGAGCACTCCATGCCCGGCACATCGCGGATGTCGGCGTAGATGGGGAACCCCGGCGTGCCCCCGCACACCAGCGTCGGCACCGCGAGTCCTTGCCGCTCCAGCCCGGCTCGCAGTTCCAGCACCGGGGTCAGCTTGGCCCACACCGCCGCCTCGCGGTCGGGCCGGCTCTCCTGGTTGATGTGCCCGTCGTAGCAGTGCAGCCCGGCCGCGGTCAGCCCCGGCGTGGCGGCGATGCGGCGGTACAGGTCGGCCACCAGTTCGAGGGCGATGCCGGTGCGGTCCATGCCCATGTTCACGTCCGCCAGCACCGGGATGGGCGTGCCCGCCGACACCGCGGCCAGCGGAGCGAGGGCATCGCGGTGGTCGGCGATGGCCGAAAACCTGGTGCCGGGGAACTTCGCAACGAGGGCGGCGAACCGGCCGACGTTCGGGCCGACCAGCGGGTATGCGATCAGCACGTCCGCGGCGCCGGCGGCGGCCAGCATCTCGGCCTCGGCGATGGTGGCGCACTTGTGTTTCGTCACCCCGGCCATCAACTGCATGTGGACGATCTCGGTCGTCTTGTGCGTCTTCACGTGCGGCCGCAGCCGGGCCGGGTCGCCGGCCGCCTTGACGACGGCGGCGATGTTCCGCCGGATGCGGTCGGGGAAGAACACGAGCGCCGGCGACGGGATGTCGGCGACGTTCGACAGGTGGTACTGGTGGGACATAGCTTGCCTGTAGTGTGGTCCGCACACGCCGTGTGCGGCCTGCTCTGGTCCGCACACGGCGTGTGCGGACCACACTCTAAACCCACTCTGCCTTCACGCGGAACGCCTCGTTCGCCGAGAACTCGACCGTCGTGCCACCCTCGGCCACGGTGAGCG